>NZ_CP172596.1:0-362533 GCF_044593955.1 Haloferax sp. S1W | reverse complement strand
CCCGCGGCGAGGGTGCCGACGATGACGAACAGCAGGAGGCCGAACAGGTCGCCGTTGACGTAGCCGTGGGCCCAGTCGGCGTTCCCGAGGTAGAAGAACACCATCAGGACGCCGCCGAAGAAGGCGGCTAACCGGACGAGTGCTCCCACGAGGATTCCGAGGCCGATGAGCGCCTCACCGGCGGGAATCATGAAGTTCGTGAACTCCAGCATCCACGGGGTATTGGCGGCCCACACGAGGAAGCCGTGAATCGGCGCGCCCTCGGTGGCGTGAATCATCCAGCCCGACGCGTCGAACGCCTCGGGACCCATGAGCTTGGTCACCCCCGCGTGGAGGAACCAATAGCCCGTCAAGAGACGGACGAGGACGAGGACGTAGCCAGTAGCGCCCTCCGAGTAGTCGAAGTTCATGCGGTTCCCCAGCATCTCGATTTGGCCTGTCGTTGTCATTGTCTTCCACCTACAGATGAACCATCGCCCCCCGACGGGTTATAAAGGGAGATTGATTTCCGAATCCAGAGAATCGGGAATCATCGAAATCCGACGCTTCTCAACCGCAGAGACACACATCGTGAAATCAAGCGACTGCGAGCCTGCGGGACTGCGGGACTGCAGGACTATCCCTGTCCGACCATCTGCTCTTCGTCGTCCCACTCCCGCTTGCGGAGTTCGTACTTCTGAATCTTCCCGGTCGCCGTCTTGGGAATCTCGTCGACGAACTCGAACTCGCGGATGACCTTGTACCCGGCCAGTCGCTCTCGGGTGTAGTCTGTTAGTTCCTCGGCGGTGACACCCGGATTCTCGGTGTCGCCGTTTTCGGGGACGATGAACGCCTTCGGCGTCTCGCCCCACTTTTCGGACGGGGTGGGGATGACCGCCACGTCGCCGACCGCGTCGTAACCGACAGTTTTTGAGCGTCGGCCCGCCGAGAAACGGTCAATGACAGCGCCGACGCTCCTCGTCGCCGGAACCGCAAGTCACGTCGGCAAGAGCACTGTTGCTGCCGGTCTCTGCCGGGCATTCACCCGGCACGGTCTCGAAGTCGCGCCGTTCAAAGCCCAGAACATGAGCAACAACGCGCGGGCCGTCGCCCGTGCTGACGGCGACGGGTTCGGTGAAATCGGCGTCTCCCAGTACGTACAGGCGCGTGCGGCGGGTGTCTCGCCGGCGACCGACCACAATCCGGTCCTCCTCAAACCACACGGCAACGGCGTCTCACAACTTGTCGTTCAGGGTCGCGCAGTCGGCGAACACAGCGCGAGCGACTACTACGCAACCCACTGGAGCGACGCGAAGGACGCGGCGATTGCGTCGCACGCTCGCCTCGCAGCGTCGTCAGACGTGGTCGTCGCGGAGGGTGCAGGGTCGATTGCTGAGATAAACCTCCATCACCGCGACCTTGCGAACGTCGAAACAGCGCGCTTCGCGGATGCCAGTATTCTCCTCGTCGCAGATATCGAACGCGGCGGTGTCTTCGCCAGCCTCGTCGGAACGCTGGAACTGCTTCCTGAAGACCTTCGAGACCGAGTCGTCGGCGCGGTAATCACGAAGTTCCGTGGTGACCAGACGATTCTCGAACCGGGTCTCGACGCGTTCGAAGAACGAACCGGTGTTCCCGTCCTCGGCGTCCTCCCGTACGACGACCCCGGACTTCCCGAAGAAGATAGCCTGTCGCTACCCTCCGAGGGCGACAAAGCAACGCTCGGCGACGACGACGATATCGCAGACGAGGACGCCGTCACCGTTGGCGTTCCGCGTCTCCCGCGTATCTCCAACTTCGCGGACCTCGACCCACTCGCTTCGATGCCGGGTGTCCGAGTCAGGTATCTCCCGCTTGATGCGCCCCTCGACAACATTGACGGCGTCGTTCTCCCGGGGAGCAAGAACACCGTCGACGACCTCCTCGCGCTCCGAGATGCCGGGTTCGACGACGAACTTGCCTCGTTCGACGGCCCAATTGTCGGTCTCTGTGGGGGCTACCAACTGCTCGGAGAGCGAATCGAGAACGCCGAAGTCGAAAGCACACAGGGCGTCTCCACGGTCGATGCACTCGGCTACCTTCCCGTCGTCACCAAATTCTCCACTGAAAAGCGGGTCGAACCCGTCTCCGTCGAGTTCGAAGGTGCAGGGCTGCTTTCGGGGGCGACCGGCCGAGTCGATGGCTACGAGATTCACATGGGACGCTCTCGAGTGGTCGGCGACGCTGACGCGATTTCCGGCGGCGGGGCGGCGACAAACCGAGTCGCCGGGACCTACATCCACGACCTGTTCGCAAACGAATCACCGAGAGAAACCTTCGTCGACGCGGTGTACCAGTACGCTGGCAGGCACCGGCCGACTATCGAAACAGAGCGTACAGACCCCTACGAGCGGGCGGCGAACCTCGTCGCGTCGAACGTCGATATCGAGGGGCTTCTCGATTCTGTCGGCCTGTAGTCCGGCTCTCACACCTCCCGAATCGCCATCTGATGATGTCCGACGTGGAGGTATTCGAGGCGCGATGCGGTCGGCGAGCGCGGGACGCCGACCTTCTCCAGAGCTTCGTCGTAGTGGACCGCACCGTACTGTCCGAGTGTCATCGACCCGGTTATCACCGCACCCGCGACTTCGGCCTGTTTGATGAACACTTCGCCGGACCCATGGTAGCCTGCTGGCGCGTAGACGAGTCCATAGAAGGCCGCTGGCTTTCCTTGGTTGGCGGCGATAGCCATCGAAAAGTCACTGGTTCCGAAGATGCGGAGTTGGCCTGAACGGTCCTCCGGAACCTCGACGAGTGCGTCCGGGGCGACGTATAAGTTCAGGTCTCTGTCTCGGTCGAGAGCGTTGTTTTCACTCGTCGTAATCGTGACCTCCTTCTCGCTTGCGGCGTACACGTGGACGGTGTTGTTCCCCTTGACCTTGAGCGTCGCACCCTCGTTTCCTTGTCCCCCACGGTCGACGCGGACGTAATCTCGGACGGCGATAGTGATGTTTCCATCCGTCGTATCGAGCGTCAGCGTCTCACCGTACAACGACAGGTCCTCGAAGTAGTAGGTGCCAGCAGTCAACGTCCCCGAGTCGGCACCGTCGAAGTCCACTTTGTTGTCCTGGATGAGCGCAGTCGCATCGTTGTCGTTGTTCTGTCGGATGTCGTTTACAGTCCGCTTGACGTGGCCGTCGATGGGTTCGATGGTCGCGACGCCGGGAATCTGTGTGTCGTTACCGAGAACTGTCGCACCGCTTGGATAGAACGCTTCAGTCCAGTAGACGTCGCCGTCGACATCCGACGTACCTGAGAGGTTGACAGTGTCACCAGAGTGAATGTCGCCCTTCACAGCGGACGACCCGACCATCGTGACGTTGCCTGCCGCCCAGACATCTCCATTCGAGCCATTCGAAACGTTGTACGGCCCGATAGAGGAATTATAGCTGTCCGTATAGGCACCGTTCCCCGCGAGTGCGAGTTCACCGGTTCCGGCCGTCGCGACGATACCGTCGGCGAGCGTTATCGTCTGTGGTACCGAGAGGAACTTCACCGACACCGTCTCTCTGGCGTGGTCGTAGCTGACAAAGCCGTTCGTCTCGGCTTCGAAGTACTGGCCCCACGCCTCGTAGTACTCACTCTGGACGGTTACGACGACTTTGGCGTTCGATATCTTGTGGGGCCGCCCCGCGGTCGCGTTCGGGTACCACCGTTGGAACGGTGCGGACTCGACGACCTCGACTTCCTCGTAGAGGCTGTTCGATTCGGTGAGACTCATGATGGGAACGGTGAGTGTCCCGTTTCGGAAGTGGAACTCGGGACGGGCCACCATCGTGGTCGTGCCACCGTCGGACCGCCAGACACCGCCACCTTCGTAGGCGACGGTCGTCTCGCCACTCTCGTAGACGAGCGACCCGAGTGAGACGTTGAGCACGCTCGTGTTCGGGTCCGCGTAGTCGGTCGACGCGTTCTGAATCTCGACGCGCATCCACCCGCGTTCGGTCGATTGGAGTGACCCATCGCCTGCGGCGACGCCGAGGTCGACTGTCGACTGGTCTGCATTTTCGAACGCGACGGCGCTCGCACCGGCGTCGAGTTGCCGCATCGCGTGTTCCGCCTGCGACGACTGGACGTTCTGCCTGCTGTCTGTGAGGGCCGTCCCGCCGACGAGGAGGACCGTGGTGGTGCCGAGGAGGACCATCGAAAGCAGCAACACGACGGCGAGACCTTCCGACTGTGCAGTCGTGTCCCTGACGACGGCGTACAACCACGGCACGCGGGGCGCAGACGAGTCGCGGGTCGTCCGTCGACGCGACGAACTCATGAGATGTTCCTGCTCGTATCCACGACGACGCGCTCGCCCAGGTCGAGTCTGATGGTCTCGTTCAACGCACGGTAGCCGCGGAACTTCGGCACCGCGAGTCGGTTTTTGACCTCGTCGTCGTCGATTTCGGTCGAGAGCGCGAAGACGACATCGGCGTGATAAAGCGTCGTGTCGCGTTCTGGCGGCGGGGTGACGCCATCGAGGCAGTGAAGCAGTGCGATGCTGTCAGTCTCGACAAGCCTCGATTTGAGTCGCTGGAGCAGGTCGACGTAGGGCCAGTGGTCGAGTCGTTCGAGCGCGTCCGCCGGGTCGACGATGACCGTCGTCTCCTGCGGGAGCGATTCGAGGGCAGATTCGACACCCGATACGACATCGGAGTTCGCCAATCTGACGACCTCGACCGAATCGGCGTCGCCGTGACCGGACAACACGTCTTCGATGGCCTCCGGGTCGCGTTCGGTCGAGAGATAGACTGTCTGTCGCCCCGCCGCGAGTTCGTACAGAAAGAGTTCTGACTGACTCGCGGGCGCGCCGACGAGCGCGACGACGCTCCCGGTCGGAATCCCACCGAGGAGCATCTGGTCGAGAACGTCGATGCCGGTGGCGATGCGAGTCAGCATCCGCCCCACCCCCGCGGCCGAGTTGCCGCCTTCGGGAGGCAGTGTGCCGCACCCATCGTGGCCGAGAGCGGTGTATCGCGTCCAGTCCAACAGGTGAGCGAAGTGAACGACATGATTTCCTCACCCCAGATACGGCGGGGACGTCTTTCGTTAGCCACCCTACAAACTCGAAGACGGAAAGTAGGACAACAGTTAGGCGTACATAACAGACGGTAAAAACGTCCTAACGGAGGGAGAATCAGAAAATCAGGAAAAAGATAGACGCGGCGGGGAAGGGACGCCGCCAGCATCGAGACGACTCACTCCAGTTCGACCGCAACGTCGACCACGGTAACGGACGCCCGGTTCGCGTCGAAGGTGCAGGTCACCGTCTCGCCAGTCGGTGGCGAGCAGGTCGCACCAGCCTGTGAGTCAAGGTACTCGTACCACGTATCGGGATGGGACGAAGTGACCTCGACAGTCACGTTCCCATCGGTCGTGACCGTCGTCGTGTTGCCGCGTTCGAGTCGAACGAGAACGCCGGTCTGGCCGACGATAGCGTCGGTCTTCGTGGCGGGAGTCGTCTCAGGCACGAGAATCACCGTCTCCGAACCGGACACCACGAGGTCAGGGTCGCGGACGACAACCACGCCATCGGACTGTTCACGGAAGACGCCCCCGGCAGCGTAGCTGACTCGGGTCCCTTCTGCGCTCTCGTAGACGACTGGTCGGAACGTGCTCTGGGCGAGAAGCGTCCCGTTTTCGTCGCTGACGTTCACCGTCATCGGGGGGCCGAAGGACAGACTGGACTCGGAGAGTTTGATTTCGGTGGCGCGACTCGGCGCACCGCGAACAGTCACTTCGGAGACGGTGTCGGCGAGCGTCGTCATCGCTCGCTCGGCGTTGTTGACGCGCTCTGCATCCTGGACGGTGACGAGTGCGGGGTAGCCGAGGGCGTAGACGAACGCGACGGTGCTGATGACGAGCGCGAACACGAGAACGAACGAGACAACCTCGCTCACGGCGCGGGCCTCGCGTTCGGTCGTCGTTTGCGGCCGGTTCCACCACCCGGAAATCCACCGACGGTTCCACCACCCGGAAATCCACCGACGGTTCCACCACCCGGAAATCCGCCGGTCAGGCATCGTGAACCTCCACGGCCCCGCCGGGCGCATAGGTGATGCGGACGCTCTCACCCTCGACGCGGGTCGAATTGACCGGCGTGTCGGAGACGAACGGAACCGAGACACTGTGTCCCGACTCCGTCGTGGTGAGCGTCAGCGTGTACGAGGGGCCGCTTCCGGAGACGAAGACCGTGTAGTCGCCGCCCGAGACGCTCGGCAGGTCGACAGTTCGTTCGACCGTTCCGTTACCGTCGGTCGACCGGACAAGCACGTCGGTCGCTTCGAGTTCGGCGGCGAGGTGGGTTCCGACGACGGTCAGGCCCTCCGTGGTCGCCCGGTCGTGCTGGTCGACGACGATGTCGGCCGCGACGAAGACGAGTCCCGAGATGAGCAGGGTAGCAATGGCAAGGACCTGAATGTAGTTGACCGTCGAGGAGACACCGCGGTCGGTTCGTCGGAACGATTCAGACATTGGAGCCTCCCGTGACGGTGATGGGCGTCGTGTATCGCAGCCCCTGCATCTCGTAGGTGAGCGTCACGCTGAGTTCGGTAACGACGGCCCGTGCGGAGGGGTCCCCGTCGGAGGTCGAATCGTAGTCATTCGGGTCCGACACGTCGCCGTCGACGACGAGGTTGTACGTTCCCGCCGCGTCCCCACCGTTGTCGAAGGCGACTGAAGAGGGTCCCGTGAGGTTCCCGTAGAACGACAGGGCCGATGTGTTGGTCCCGTCGACCGTGCCAGAAACGAAGTCGACGACGACGGGGTCAGTTCCGTTCTGTGTCGCGGTGTGGGTGTCGAGTGTCGACGACCCGGGCGCGTCGACTGCGACGGTCACGTTCGAGGCGTTCGAGGGCGACTGGAAGACGAACACCCGCCACGTAGAGCCATTATCAGTAACTTCGACGTGGAACGATTCGTCTTCGAGGACGGTTGTGTTCGTCGCGTTCGACGGAACGGCGAGGTCGGCCGGGTCCACAGAAAGTTCGAACGACCGCGAGTCGTTCACGTTCTCCACCAGCGTCCACTGGGACGTATTGGAGGCGTTGGTGAACGACCTGCTCGCGTTCGTCTGCGAGACGTTCGTCTCGACTGCGACGCTCGTGACAGTCACGGACGTTGCACGACCGGTCGCCGCCTGTTGCCGTGCGGCGAGTGTGTCCCACTCGGAGACGCTGGTTTGAAGCGAGGACTCGGCCCCACTCCGGGAGAGGTGCGCATCGTCGTTGACGGCGACGACGAGGTCTGAGAGCGCGCGCGCTGTGTCGTCTCGGTGTTGGACTGCGTCGAAGACCGCCGCCCGGTCGTTTCCGTGCGCGGCGACCGCCTCGGTGTAGATAGCGGCGTTCAACACCATTGCGAGCGCCACGAGAAGGATGGCGAGAATGAACGCGCCGACGAGGAGCAGTTGTCCTCTGTCATCACGCCGGTATCGCCCATCGTGCGTTCGAAGTGACTTCAGAGGCGCCATGCGACCACCTCCACCTGCACGACGTTGTAAACCGGCCCGCTAGACGCGTCCGGGATGTAGAAGTTCGAGGCTGTCGACAGCGACGTGTTCGTCGGCGCTTCGCTGGTGTTGGTCAGCGCGTCGTCGTCGTAGAGCGTCACTGTCCGCACCGCGCGCACGGCGTCGTCGCTCGGAGTGCCCTGTTCTACGAGCGGGCGCGAGACGACGGTTCCGTTAGTCGGGTCGTGGTAGTAGACGTTGACGTTGTAGGCGTAGCCCGCGTCCGAGAGCGTCTGGTTGAGTGAGTCGCCGAATCGGGTGGGCAGTCCCTCGACGTAGTAGCCGTCGTCGCCGGTCCCGTGGTAGGTGCCGTTTGTGTCGGTGCCGACGTAGGAGTCGTTCCAGTAGCGGAGTGATGGGCCGACAGTCTCTGCGGCAACCGCGCCGTCGAGAACGCCGCGAGCGAGGCCGGCGTGTTGCATTTCTGCACCCCCGCCAGCGGTTCCAGACGAGAGGGCAGTGATTCCCGTCGCTTGCAGTGCAAAGGCGAGCGTGCCCAAGAGGAGAATCGCCGCTGCGATACCCTCGACGGTGAAGGCCTGTCCACGGTCGGTCATCGCCACACCCTCACTGTGAGTCGGATGTCTTCGCCGTCGATGGTGGCCACGCGGCGGACAGTCGCGACTGATCCGTCACCGGGTGGCGTGGGTCCGACAGCGCGGAACTCGGGGTCGGATGCGGTACCCGTGACGTTGCCGTCGGCAGTGACGTTCACCGAGTACCCGGCGGCGACGAGGTCATCGGGGGGCGGATTCGGATTGCTCTGGTTGAAGAATGCGAGCGTGGCGTTGCGGTCGAATGTACCCGGTTCCGTCGGGTCGCCGAGGTACGAATCCGTTAGTCGGGTCGTGGCGCGCTCGGCGACGACCGGGAGTTCCGCGTCGTCGCTGTACGGTGCAACCATCCCGGGGACGAACTCGACGAGGAACCCGAGAACGAGCAAGAACAGGCCGACGCCGACGATGAAGTCGAGGGCGGTCTGCGCCCGCGAGTCTCGCGGCGGGCGGCCACCACTCGGGACGAGTCGGTGACCGAGGTGCATCTACCCCACCACCACCCAGACGAGAAGCGAAACCGTGAGCATCGCCACGACGTACTTGAATCCGCTTCGAATGTCCGCCTCCTGAATGTAGCCGCAGATGATGCCAGAGAGGATGGCTTGCAGCGTCACCGCGTGGAAGAACAGAATCGAGAGCAGCGGCGTGTTGACGCCGGAGCCGAATCCAGTCGCGTCCGAGGTATTCGCTGTCAGTCTGCTCATCACGTCGATGAACTGGGTCTTGAGGATGGCCATGACCGCGAGCAGCGTGAGGAACGTCATGGTGATGATGACGACTTGCATCCGCGTGCGCGTCTTCTGCTCGCGGTCGATGTCGTCTTGGTTCTCGCTTGCCTGTGCGGCGGCCGAGAGAACCGACGAAATGTGGTTCGACGCCTCCTGTGCCTTCATGATGAGTTTGAGCGTCCGGGCGAGTCGCGGGAGGTGATAGCGGTTGTTGAACTCCAGAAGCGACTCTTCGAGGCTCATCCCGTAGTCGACCTTCGCGTACATGTTCTCGAACTCGCGGGCGAGTTTTCCGGGCGTCGTCTCCGCGACGGTCTTGATAGATTCGAGGAGCGTCATCCCCGTGTCGTTCGCACTGGAGAGTTTCCGGAGGTTGTCCGAGAGGTTGCGCAAGACGGCGCGTCGTGAGCGGACGTTCCACTCGTGGAAGACTGCGAGCGGGGTGAGGATGATGTACAGCGGGAGGTAGAGATAGATGATGGTCCCACCGACCGGATTTGCGAGCATCTCAGCCCACGACGTCGGCGCACCGTTAGCCATGGCGAGTCCGACGATGACGAGCGAAACCGGAAGCGTGACGACGAGCGTGTAGAGCGGGTGGTCGCGGAAGAAGTGATGCGGCCGCGTCAAGATGGCAAGCGCCTCGTGGCTTCCTTCGTAATCGTGGATACGGTCGAAGATACGGTACTTGCCGACGAATCGCTCGACGAGACCCACGTCGGTGAGTCGTTCCCGCTCGTATGCGACGTAGTACGAGTCGTCTTCGGGTCGGAGATAGCCGGACCCAGGGTCGTCACGGCGAACCGTCGCCAACATGAGGAGGAACATGACGCCGAGAAGCGGGAGGATACCGTAGACGGTCAGGTAGAGCATGCCCTCTTGGACCTGCCCGAGGAGGCTCATCGCCGCGAGGATGATGATGAGGAGCAAGGGGAACAACGAGAGCGTCATGTACATCTCGCCGAACAGTTCCAGCGTGTCGAGCGTCATCTCCTGTTCGTTCCGCGCGGTCCGCATGTGCTTCGAACGCTTGTCGTCGAAAAACCGCGTCAGGTCGCCACCGCTGTTGATGATAGAGAGCATGTCGACGAGGAACTGGCTGAGTTCCTCGCTGGGCGTTACCGACGCCTGTTCGCGGATGGCAGACCGGTAGTCGGTGTCGAAGTACTCCGTCTCCCAGACGATTGATTGGAACTCGCGGGCCGCTTCGCCGTAGGTGTCGTCGGCACGGGCGACGGACTCCAGAATCTCGAGTTGGTTGAGGCCGCCGACCGACAGCGCGTACATAAAGGAGATAACATCCGGGAGCAGGAGGTTAATCTCGCGCCGTCGGGTCGAAGCGCGAGTGTACGGAAGCGCCACCAACGTTCCGAACGCCGCGCCGAATCCGAGGGTCCCGAAGAACAGACCCGTCGTGAACACGAGGAACGGCACCTTAAGGGAGGTCAAGAGTTCCAGAGCGGACTCACTGAGCGTGAAGATTCCGAACCGGGGAGCGGACAGTGCGTCCGGCGGGATAAGCCCGGTCGCAAACAGCGTGTAGCCGATTGCGATACCGAACATCCAGAGCGATACACCCGAGAGTAACCCGATACCGACCGCTCGCGACAGGTACAGTTCGACCGTATGAGGCATCCGCGACTCGGCGAGTTTCCGTTCGAGTTTCGTGGCGAACTCGCCATCCGAATCGAAGACTCGGCGGGTGAGCGGCAAGAGCCAGTCGCCGAGCACGTCGAGGGCACCGACTTCGAAGTCGTCGCCCAGTCTCGTTTCGAGACTCATTGGCTGGCCTCCGATACGGTCGCGGGCGACCCGTCAGTAACCGTCGAGACGGGCGAATCGAACAGCGGTGTCGCGTCGTGGTGCTCCATCTCCTACCTCTCACCCTCGCTGTCGTCGCGAGCAGTGTCGGTCGTTGGCTCCTGTTCTGAGTCACCCGTTGTCTCGTGTTCGTCTTGGGAGTCCGTCGAACCGTCGCCGTCCGTGAGTGCAGGAACCTCCTCGTCTTCACCGTCCTCCAATTGGGAGTTCAGCGTGATGACGGTGGGAGCAACGGCATCGACGAACACGTCGCCCAGTCCAGAGACCTCCCTGTCTTCGTAGTCGGGGAACAGCGACTCGCTCGCTTCGTCCAGAATCTCCTGTGCGTAGTCGTAGACCTGCCCGCTGGGGTCGGGGCGGGGAACGAGCGCCTCTTTCTCCGGTTGGATGTCGATTTGAACGCTCTCCATCTTGCGGAGGTCTTCGAGACTGCGTTCGAGTCGGCCTGAGGCGATGAGCGTCAGCACCATATCCGGGTCGGCGATGAACGCCTGCACGGTTGCGGCGACCTGTGCGTACTCGTTGAGTCCGTTAGCGATGATGTACGCGAGGACCACCTTCCGTTTGAACAGTTCCAGTTGCAGGCGGTCGTGGTCCCATCCAAGGTCGAACATCAACTGCTCTAACGTGTTCGACGACCCGGTCGAGACGTGTTCGTCGGAACTCGCCTGCCACTTGAAGATGTCCTTGACGTTTATCTCGTCGTTTTCGGGGTCGTAGTGGTTGATTTCGGTGATTGCTTTCGTCCGGCGAACCTTCTGGCCCTGCACCCGCGTCGAGGTCTGAACGGAGACGAGGTCGAGTGCCGTGAACATCGACTTCGAGACGTTGATTGGGTCGGTTGTAAATCGCTTCAGGACCTCGCCCACAGAGTCAGCGTGGAACGTCGTGAGCGTGGTGTGGCCCGTGGACATGACCTGGAAGAGCGTCCGTCCCTCTTCGCCCCGAACCTCGCCCATGACGATATAGTCTGGGCGTTGCCGGAGGGCCGCTTCGAGCAGGTCGAACTCGTCGATATCACCCTGTCCGTCCTGCGTGAAAGACGGGCGTGTGACCGCAGACACCCAGTTTCGCTGCGGGAGTTCGACTTCGCGCGTGTCCTCGATGGAGACGATTTTCGCGTTCGAGGGGATGAAAAGCGAAATCGCGTTGAGTGACGTGGTTTTTCCGGACGCCGTCCCGCCTGCGAAGATGAGGGATTTCTTGGACTCGATGGCGAGCCAGAGATACGCCATCTCGTCGAGCGAGAACGTGTGCCAGTTGATGAGGTCGACCGGTGTGAAGGGAACGTCCTTGAACTGGCGGATGGTGTAGTTCGTCCCGTGGCCGCTTACTTCCCATCCGAGGGTCAACTGGGCGCGCGACCCGTCTGGAAGTGTCGCATCGACCTGCGGTTGTCGCTTCGAGATACCCTTCCCCGACCGCTGTGCGAGTTTGATGACGAAGTTGTCGAGTTCGGTCTGACCGTGTTCGACGTTGGTGATGACCTGTTCGTAGCTACTGTGGTAGACGAACACCGGCGCGTTGTACCCGTCACACGAGATGTCCTCGACGTTGATGTCGTGTTTGATGGCGTCGATACGGCCGTAACCGATGAAATCGCGCTTCAGGAAGTAGAGAATCTTCGCCACCTGCGCGGGCGTCAGCGTGTCGGCGTTCTCTTCGAGCACGGCCGGTTCGGGCCGAATGGGGTCCAGCGGAATGCCGTCTGCCGTCATTGTACCGGGAGACTCTCCGGCCGTGAGAGCGAGCAGGCGCTTGAATCGAGTGAGCGTCGAGTTCGCGGCCGTCTTCGCCGCGAGGTCGTAGCGGTCGAGCATCCGGTAGGTCAACCGCTCGATTGTCGCGGCGCGCTCGTCGAGCGACCCGTCGATAGCAACCTCCTCGTTCGAGTACTTGATTGCGGTTCGGAGTTTTCCCGAGATGAACTTCTGTACCTGCTGTTCGATGTCGTTGAGGTACGGTTCGACGACGTAGTACTTCTTTTCGTTCTCAGTCTGCGAGTGGAAGACGATGACGAAGGCGTAGGGCTTGTTGACCCAGTAGCGTTCGACTTCGACGAGGTACGGCTTTCGCTCGACCGGGACCGCCTTTTCGAGGTCGTACCGGCTAACGAGCGTCGGGCGGCCGTCGGGGGTCGAAAAGAACGCGTCTTCGTCGATATCGGGGTCGACACGTACGGTGCGAAGTGAGGCAAGTTCGTTCAACGTAGACGCGTTCTGGCCCGCAGTACCGACGATACCGGGGAGTTCCTTGGGGTCGAACCCGAGGTACTCACTCGGGTCGAACGGGATAACCAAGCCATCGCGGTCCCGGGGTGGGAAACCGTTGCTATCGTAGTAATACTCCCGCTTGAACTGCTCCCACGTGTATCGGTCAGTCCGCGTCGAAAAGTCGGTCTCGGTCTCGTCGGAGAGTGCCGCCGCTAACTGGGCCGCTGTGGTTGCCCCTGTTTCGAGGAGCGTTGGAAGGTCGTCAGGCTCTGCTCCGAGGTAGACACTCGGGTCGAAGGAAACACGGTCCCAATCGTCACCGTGGGGGACGGTCCGTTCCGAGTCGGACCCGCGGATGCGCTGGAGGAACCCGCGTGCGGAATCAGACCTGTACAGGTCCTCGATTTCGTCGGCGTACCCGAACTCCTCCATGAAGTCCGCCCACGTGTAGACGCCTTTGGTCACGTCCGACGGGGTGACGCCGGGTGACCGCCACCGCGGGTGGTCGTCGAGACTCATTGCCTCACCCGTCCGGCGGTATCGTGGGAGAGTCCAGCGCAATCAAAGTGGCCTCGCTGTGCGGCCGGACGGACTCGTGACTCGAGATATGCGAAGTGAACCATTTGAGATAACAGACACTCAGAACGACAATAGTTACCATCCAGCTATTATGAATCCGGCGTCGTGCGAGTCGCGTTAGGAACTGTATTCCACACCCCTCCGGGACGAAATCGGCGAAGATTGGGTGAAAATGAGACGGACAGGGTGACCCTCATTCAGGTCTGAATTACTGACAGTGCTGTTGTCCGTACTGTTAGAATCGGCGACAATATTCATAATGGTGGAGGTGAGTGAGAGATATATGTCGCAATCGACTTCCCTTCTCGACACACTCGACGAGGACGACTGCACGTACTGTGATGGTGAATTAGTAGTCAGCACCTACAAGGGGAACGACGCAGTCGTCTGCGGCGACTGCGGGACGCCGACGATTCAACTCTGGTAGGGTATCCGACCGCGTCGTCTTCTCTCAGTTCGACCCGGTGATGATATCGGCGACGCGTTGCCGGTCGAACAACTGTTCGTCCGCGGGAATCTCCGGATACGGACCTGTCTCGTAGGTGGGCCACGCACCGAATAGTTCGGGATAGAGCTGTTTTGCGGTCATCTCCGTCTGGAAGAGATTGAGAATCGGCCCCTGATATCGAGCACCCTGCGCGTAGATGCGGTCGTTCTTCACCGCGGAAACCTCGCTCGCGACCGGATGGTCGTGGAGCACCGCTCTGATTTCGCTCATATCGGTTGTCGGGTGCATCCCGCCGAGCGAGAGAATCACGTCCGGGTCGGCTTCGAGCAGCGTCTCGAAGTCGATAGTGGCACCGGACTCGACGCCGTCACCGAGCGCGCCGACGGCACCCAACGGTCGCGTGTGCGCCGTCAGGAATCCGGGCGTGTTCAGATTGTAGGCGTAAATCGTCTCGTAGTCGCGCGACGCGAGCATCACGGCCGTCGGTCGTTCGTCGGTCGGTGGAAGCGTCGACGAGATGGTCTGAAGCATCTCGTCGCGAACCGACGCGAGCGCCTCGTACTTGGCTTCCTCTCGGAGCACCGTCGCGACGTTCGCGAAGATGTCCCAGAGACCGTAGTGTTGGTAGCGGTCGGCCCACTCGCTCGGCGGACTCCGGTTGCGGTCGCTGAACGTGTTTCCGAACCACGGTCCGACGTTCTCTTCGATTTCTTCGAGGTCCGACGCGTCCCAACTCCCGAGGGCGGCGACGCTCGCCGGGTCCGCGAGGTGAACGTCGCTGTCGAGTTCGTACAGGCGTTCTTTCGACGGCTCCCACGACGAGTACAGGCCGCGCCAATCGAGCGAGACGCCGTCGAGTCGGGGCGTAAACTGGTTCCACAGCGCGTGGTAGTACTCGGGCGCGTGCATCGAGTTGACGGCGTCGCCGTGGCCGAGTGCGAACGCCATCCCCGCGTGGTGGGTCAGACGGGTGAAGATTGTCTCCGGAACGCTGTCGAACTCCACGTCTCCCATCGGGGCCATCGAAACGGTGTACGACTCGTCACCTGCGGTCTGTTCTGGCGTCGATTCTGCGGTGGACATTGCGGTCGCGTTCGAACTCGAGTCCGTCATCTCCTCACCCGAAGTTCCCGTACAGCCCGCAAGCAGGCCGCCAGCGGCGACCGCGAGTCCAGATTTAAGATACGTCCGGCGAGTCGCCGATTGCTCCTTCTTTGCCATGATAGTTTTAGGCCCACCTAAAATACAAAGACCCATCGATTCTATAATGACTTGATTTTATTCAGGAAGAAACCCGCATACATGGCCGTTTCTGACGAACTTTCGTCGAGTCTAGTAGTTTGGTGGAGAATTGTGCAATAGATTGCGCACCTCTGACGCCGTTTTAGCAGTGGAGGTCAATTCGACTATCTTTCTTCAAGGAGAGAATCCCGCCGTTTACGGCGGGAAGGATGCCACTTCAGATGCAATATCAATCAACACTGTTTATCTGTGAGTATCAAATCATGTCCAGTGATTTTGACGCCAAATTGATCACCACCATCATCAACAGTACAGTCAACATTCACTGGCAATGACTGACTATCATATCCGTCCACCTTTACTGAGAATAGATACTCATCACTAACTGAAATGTCCTTGAATGAAACAGTTGTTTCTATTTTTGATGATGTGGTACTCGATACTGCAGCAGGAACCTGTGCTTGCTGGCTGAATTTCGTCTCGTTATCGTTTTGTAAGCTTAACTCTACAGAATGAGCTCGGGTTGTCGAATTCAAGATCCCAATTTCAAGGGACGTATCCGGGTCTTGAGTACACCCACTCATGAGAACAGATGCACTACTAACAGCAGCAAGGAACTGTCTTCGAGTAGTCATATTCACAACTATCAAGCATCTTGAAATAAACCTTCCCCAACTATTACTCATTCAATGTTGTGAATATACGGCACTATCTAGTTAGTGACCTCGTCAGCTGGTGTTCGTCCGTCGAGCGATTGATGCGGTCGTTGGAAGTTATAGTATTGCGAAAATTGTATAAACCATTCGCGGACGCTTCCATGACTGCCCACCCACGAATTATGGACGCGGTCGACTCGCATTTGGAGGGTGTGAAACCACTTTTCGATGAGGTTTCGCTCGACGTAGTCAAGCCGACCGCTCAACCCTAATCAAGAGCGGGCAGTCTGATAATCGTAGCCATCAACGAGAAACATAGTGTCTGAGAGATCGTGTTTCTCCGAGAGTCGATGGAGAAACGCAGCAGCCGGATTAGTCGAGTGCCGATTCGGCAGCGGCGCGAATCGCACCGAAGCGGACGAGGTCGGCAACCGTCTCTAACTCCTCGTCGAGCGGTCTATCCTCGTCGAGCGGCGGGACGACAGCGCGGACTTCGTCGCGGACCGCGCCGGTTCCGTCACCGAGTTCCAGACCCTCGTCGAGGAATTCGGCCGCCTGCGACCCGCAGAGGAGTTCGACGCCGACGATAGTCGCGACGTTCTCCGCGACAAGTCGGGCGTTGAGGGCGCTTTGACCACTCATGCTCACGTGGTCTTCCTGTCCGCCGCTGACTGGCGTCGAGTCGATGGACGGACGGCCGAACGACCGACACTCGTTGAGGAGCGCCGCCGCGGTGTACTGCGCAATCATGTACCCCGAGCGGAGGCCACTGTGTTCGGTCAGGAACGGCGGCAGGTACTCCTCTTGGACTTCCGGATTCAGCATCCGGTCGGCGCGGCGCTCCGAGATTGCCGCGAGGTCGGTGAGCGCACCGGCGGCGTAGTCCAAGCGAAGCGCGAGCGGTTCGCCGTGGAAGTTACCGGCGGAGACGACCGCCGCGACGTCGGTTCCGGGAGCGCGCTCGTCGACCGAACCAGCCTCAAAGACGAGCGGGTTGTCGGTCGCGCTGTTGAGTTCGACTTCGACCGCCTCGCGGAGGTGGGAAACGGCGTCTTTGACAGCGCCGTGTACCTGCGGGAGACAGCGAATCGAGTAGGCGTCCTGCACTCGCTCGCAGTCCTTGTGGGATTCGAGGACGGTCGAACCGTCGGTCAGGCGGCGAATCGCCGCGGCGCTTTCTTTCTGGCCGGGGTGCGGACGAGCCTCGTGGATTTTGGGGTCGCAGTTCGCCGTGGTCCCCATCGTCACTTCGGTCGTGAGCGCGCCAGCAGCGTCCGCCGCGTCGAGAATCTCCTCGGCGTCGACGACGAACAGCGAGGCGAGACCGACGGTGAGTTGCGTCCCGTTGATGAGCGCGAGTCCTTCCTTCGAGGCGAGCGTGACCGGTTCGAGGTCAGCAGTCGCCAGCGCCTCCTCGCCCGAGAGTCGCTCGCCATCGACGATTGCCTCGCCGCCGCCGATGAGGACAAGCGCCATGTGGGCGAGCGGAGCAAGGTCACCGCTCGCACCGAGGCTTCCGCGAGAGCGGACAACCGGATGGACGCCCTCGTTGAGCATCGTCACGAGGTGGTCCACAACGGAGGGGCGAATACCGGAGTAGCCCTTTGCGAGCGTGTTCACCCGCGTGAGCATCATCGACCGGACTTCCTCGCGCGTGAGTTCCCGACCAGCGCCCGCGGAGTGACTGCGGACGAGGTTGGTCTGGAGTTGCTCGATGTCTTCTTCGTCGATGTGCGTCTCGACGAGGTGACCGAACCCGGTATTGACGCCGTAGACCGGTTCGCCGGATTCGACGACCGACTCGACGCGTTCCCGCGATTCCTGCATGCGCTCGCGGGCGTCGTCGTCGAGTTCGACGCGGGCGTCGTAGCGTGCGACCGCCACAACGTCTTCGGGGACGAGCGACTCGCCGTCGACGACAACAGCGTCGCGTTGGACAGCGCGGTCACTCATGGACGACCACCCCCGATTTCAGCACGGTCGAAACGGGATTCGTGTCGAAGCGGTACGAGAGGTGCGTCGCCGTCGGCGTGTCGAGGACGACGAGGTCCGCGGGGCTTCCCTGACGGAGCGTGCCGGTTCCGTCGGTTCTGTCGACCGCCTTGGCCGCGGTACTCGTGATACTCCGGATGGCCTCGTGTGGCGTCATACGCATGCCGACGCTTCCGAGGGTAGCGACGAATCCCATACTTCTTCCAAAGCAGTTGGGGTTGAAGTCGCTAGCGAGTGCGACTTCGTGGCCAGCGTCGAGGAATGCTCGTGCGTCGGCGTACTCGGCACCCAGACCGAACGCCGTACCGGGAAGCATGACGGGCACCACGCCTCCTTCGACCAGCGTCTCGCGACCCTCCGCGTCGGTCTGGAGCAGGTGGTCTGCGCTTACAGCGCCGACGTCGGCAGCGACATCGGTCCCGCCGATTGCGGCGAACTCGTCGGCGTGAATCTTCGGCGTGAGACCGTATTCGCGGCCCGCTTCGAGGATGCGGCGCGACTGCTTGGCGGTGAAGACCCCGCGTTCGCAGAACACGTCGCAGAATTCGGCGACGCCTTGCTCGGCGACGGCCGGAAGTTGCTCGGAGACGACTTCCTCGACGTACTCCTCGGTATCGACATCGCGCGGTACCGCGTGGGCACCCATGAACGTCGGGATGACATCGACCGGATGGTCCGAACCCGCCTCGTCGATAGCGGCGAGCATCTTGAGTTCCGTCTCGGTGTCGAGTCCGTATCCGGACTTCACTTCGACGGTGGTCGTCCCGTGTTCGAGCATCGCGTCGAGGTGCTCTGTGAGGTTCGCCGCGAGTTCCGCTTCGGATGCGGTGCGGACCGCCTCGACAGTCCGGAGAATACCGCCGCCTGCCTCCAGAATCTCCTCGTAGGTCTTCCCTTTGAGTTTGGCGACGAACTCGTCGGAGCGGTCACCCGCGAACACCGCGTGGGTGTGCGGGTCGACGAACCCCGGCAGGACCGTCTGCCCGGATGCATCGAGTGCGGTGTCCGCGTCTTCGACCGGGAACTCGTCGAGGACTTCGTCGGTCGGACCGACAGCGACGACGTGGCCGTCGACTGCGGCGACAGCAGCGTCTTCGAGGACTTCGACGCCCGTTTCGTCGTCAGGACCGACGACGACCTCTTCAGCACCGTAGACAACCGTTAGTTGTTCGTGTTCACTCATTGTTCGTCACCCCTGCAAGGAAGTGGGCAGCAGCGCGTGCGGCGGCGCGCGAGGTCCGACCGGATGTGTCGAGCGAAGGCGCGCATTCGACGACTTCGAACCCGGCGACGCGCGAATCCGACGCGACGCGGCGGAGCATCGAGTACAGTTCGCGGGTCGAGATGCCGCCCGGCGTCGGCGCGCTGACGCCCGGTGCGGCCGTCTCGTCGAGTACGTCCACGTCGAGGCTGACGTAGACGACGTCGCACGACGCGAGTGCGTCGAGTGCGAAGTCCGCGGCCTCTTCGGGGTTGCGCCCGACTTCTTCTGCGGTCAGAATCGTCCCGCCCTGTTCGCCGAGGAAGTCCGCGTACACGGTCGAGGTTTCGAAGTGGCGCGCGCCGACGACCGCGAGGGTGTCGAGTCCGGCGTCGAACAGTTGGTGATACGGCGTCCCGCTGGACGGGCCGTCTTGCGGTTCGCGGCAGTCGAGGTGGGCATCGAAACTGATGACGCCGACCGAAACGTCGTCTGCGAGAAGCGGCGTGACGTTGGCGACGGAAAGCGAGTTGTCGCCGCCGAGGAAGACCGGGAATGCACCGCGCTCGTAGACCTGGGCCGCGGTGTCCGCGATGTGGGACTGAACGTCGGCGACACCACCGGCAATCTCGTCGACCGGAACGTTACCGAGGTCGGCGAGGTTGGCGACCGGCCCTTCGTCGTAGTGGTGGGTCTTGATACCGGCGAGCGAGTTCCGAATTGCCTGCGGACCGTCGCGGGCACCTTTGCGGCCGATGACCGCGCCGTCGTAGGGTTCGCCGACGAAGACGGCGTCGTAGTCGCTGGCGGCATCGATGTCGGCCGTCTCGACGACGTGGCCGAACTGCTCGTCGTTCGGGTCGGACGACGTTCCCTCCCACTGCGATGGTTCGTGGAACATCATTCGTCGTCTCGCATTGGGATATGGACGTTCGACTTGGTCGCCTCGTCGAGCGCGTCGTCGTAGCCAGCGTCTGCGTGCCGGATGACGCCCATACCGGGGTCAGTCGTGAACACCGCACGGGCCTTCTTGGCCGCAAGTTCGGACCCGTCGAGGACGACGTGGTTGTTGCTGTGCAGCGAGTTGCCGATGCCGACGCCGCCGCCGTCGTGAACGCTGACGATGTCGGCACCCGAAGCCGTGTTGACGAGCGCGTTCAGGATGGGCCAGTCGGCGACGGCGTCCGTGCCGTCCTGCATGGCTTCCGTCTCGCGGTTGGGGCTGGCGACAGACCCGGCGTCGAGGTGGTCACGGGTGACGACGACCGGTGCGGAGACTTCGCCGGACGCGACGAGTTCGTTAATCTTCAGCGCGAAGCGGGCGCGCTCGGTGATGCCCTCTTCGTCGGTCTCGTAGCCGAGCCAGCAGACACGGGAGGGGAGTCCCTGGAAGGACACCTGCTCCTGTGCCAGGTCGATCCAGCGCATGAGCGACTCGTTTTCGGGGAACAGCTCTCGGATTGCCTCGTCGGTGCGGTAGATGTCCTCGGGGTCGCCAGAGAGTGCCGCCCAACGGAACGGACCGCGCCCGCGGCAGAACATCGGCCGGATGTAGGCCGGGACGAACCCGGGGAAGTCGAAGGCGTTGTCCATCCCGCGGTGGTTCTTCACCTGCCCGCGGATGTTGTTGCCATATTCGAAGGCGATAGCCCCCTCGTCCTGCAGGTCGAGAATGGCCTGCACGTGGCGCTCCATCGTGTCGAGGCTCTCTTCGACGTACGTCTCGGGGTCCTCGTCGCGGAGTTCGTCTGCCTCTGCGGCGGTGTAGCCGCTCGGGTAGTAGCCTTCGAGTTCGTCGTGGGCGCTCGTCTGGTCGGTGACGATGTCCGGAATCTCGTCGCGCGCCAAGAGCTCTTCGAGCATGTCGGCGACGTTCATCTCGACGCCGACGCTGTAGGGTTCGCCCGCTTCGAGGGCGTCCTTCGCGTTCGCCAGCGCCTCGTCCAGCGAGTCGGCGTAGTCCATCAGGTAGTCCGTCTCGACGCGGCGCTCGATACGGTCGGGTTGGACTTCGGCCGCGATACAGACGCCGTGGTTCATCGTCACCGCGAGCGGTTGCGCGCCACTCATACCACCGAGTCCGCCAGTCACGACGAGTTTACTTTGCAGGTCGCTGTCGTAATGCTGCCGGGCGAGTTCGGCCAGCGTCTCGTAGGTCCCCTGAATGATGCCCTGCGTGCCGATGTACGCCCACGACCCCGCAGTCATCTGACCGTACATGATTTTGCCCTCGGCTTCCAGTTCGTGGAAGTGTTCCCAGTTGTCCCAGTGGCCGACGAGGTTCGAGTTCGCGATGAGGACGCGCGGGGCGCGCTCGTGGGTCGGGAACTTGCCGACGGGCTTGCCGGACTGGACCAGAAGCGTCTCGTCGTCGTCCAAGTTCCGGAGTTCGTCGAGAATCGCGTCGTAGGCGTCCCACGACCGGGCCGCACGACCGGTCCCGCCGTAGACGACGAGGTCCTCGGGGCGCTCGGCAACCTCGGGGTCGAGGTTGTTGTTGAGCATCCGGAAGGCCGCCTCCTGCCGCCACGACTGACACTCGGTCAGGTCGGTCCCCGTTGGAGACCCTTGGTACTCCTTCCACTGCTCGCTCGGTTCGCCGAACCGCTCGTCTCGGGTTTTCGCCTGCTCTTTGCTCATACCCAGTACTTTGTGGCGATTATTGGTAGCAATTTGCTTGCCATACGCCCATGACTTTATAAATGATCCAGATTCGACGCTGCAACACACGGGAGCGAACCGCACAGTTCGGAGTCAGCCGAAAACATTCCGAAAATCGCAGGCGACTCATCGTCGCTTCGAGAACCGTAACTCACTGGTAGCGGGTCTACATAGGACGGGTGTGCCTCGACAGACAGCATCCGGCAAACCGTTACTCGTGGGCTACCACGGCCGGATGTTACTTACTGTCTCGCTTGGATGGGCGCTCCTTCAGACGGGGCGGTTTCTCCTGTCGCCGTTGCTTCCGACCATCATTGACGACCTCCAGATAACCGAGGCGACGGCAGGAATCGCCCTCGCACTCTTTCAGGGGATTTACGCACTCACACAGTATCCCGGCGGCGAGTATTCCGACCGATGGACGAGAGCGACGCTCATCGTGCCGGGACTCGCTATTCTCGTCGTCGGATTTGCCACACTCGGCCTTTCCGGTGGTCTCGCTGGCTTCGTCGCGGCCGTGGGAATCATCGGCTTCGGAAAAGGCCTGTTCGCCATCCCGTCGCGCGCACTGCTGTCCGACCTCTTCGTTGGACGTCGCGGGCGCGCGCTTGGACTGTATGCTGCCGGAACCGACCTCGGCGGCCTTCTCGCGTCGGGGCTGGCAATCCTCGCGCTCACCTACGCTTCGTGGCGGACGCCCTTCCTGCCCGTCGCGGCCGCACTTGCGGGCCTCACTATCGTCTTCGCGCTCTGGTCGAACGAGGGCTACGCCATCGGGTCGCCGCGGCTCGACCTCTCGAAGACCGTCGAACGACTCGTCTCGAGTCCCGAACAGCGTCGGACGCTCGCCGCCTTCGCACTCTTTTACTTCATGGTCGGCGGCTTCATCAACTTCCTTCCGACCTACCTCATCGAAGCGAAAGGCTTCACCGAGCAGTTTGCGAGCGCCGCCTTCGCCATCGTCTTCGTCGTCGGAATCGCAATTAAACCGGTTGCTGGCGGCCTGAGCGACCGATTCCGAAGGGAATCAATCGCGGTCGTCGGGTTGCTCGTCGCGGCGGGGGCGCTCGCGTTACTGTCGGTCGTGAACGCGCAGCCGGTCATCTACGTCGCTATCGTCGTGCTGGCAGTCGGGTACAAGATGGAATTCCCGCTTGCCGATGCCATCATCGTTGATAACGCACCCGATGGAGACATGGGCGCAGACCTCGGTGCCGCCCGCGCGCTCTTTTTAGGAGCGAACGCCCTCGGACCGGCGTACGTCGGCATCGTCGCAACCTATGTCGGGTACGTGACCGCATTTGCAGGACTCACCGGTTGTCTCGTGGTCGCGTCCGGGCTGCTCTATTGGGACACACGAATCGAGTGAAACAACCCAATTCGAGAAATTCTCTCGGCTGATATTGTCAGTATTACTTACAATAGTACATGTGTAATGGTATCACCTCTCGAAATCGACCGACGACGTGTCCGTTTTGAAGTCTCTAACCACCGTTAGAGACAGACTACCGGAACAGTCGTTGGTGCCGAGACAGTCACGGTCAGTGTCGAGATTACATCCCAGCGGTGAGGCACGTAAATAATGCCATACTTAATAAATAGTCTCACGATACAGTAATCGAACGCGAAGATGCCACACGTGATTGACCAGGTTCGGCGGCCGGAGTACACCGGTGAGAACCGTTGTACGCCGTGTACAGTTCTGAACGTCGGTATCGCTGCAGTTGCCGCAGGACTCTTGGCGCTGCTTTGGATTCCGGCCGGACTGTTCGTGTTTGCGGTCTCACTCACCCTCATCTATCTCCGCGGCTATCTCGTCCCGTACACCCCCACGATTACGAAGCGGTACCTCCCGGACCGCGTTCTCCGACGGTTCGACAAACAGTCATCCGTCGAAGACGAGCCGACGCTGGACGAAGTGAAGGACATCGACATCGAACAGACGCTGTACTCACTGGACGTGCTCACCGAGTGCGAGAACGTCGACGACCTCTGTCTCGACCCGGAGTTCGAGAACGCGTGGCAAGCACACACCGACGCACTGAGAGAGCGCGACGACGAGAATCTAGGCATCGATGACCTCCTCGAACTGGACAACGAGACGGAGTACGAAGTCCGAAAGCTAACGAACGAGGCTGCGGTCGTGATGATAAACGGACGGCAAATCGGTCAGTGGGAGTCGAAAGCCGCCCTTCGCGCGGACCTCGCGGCCGACAGAGCGCTCCGCGAGTGGGACGACGACTGGGGGGAGATGCACGTCGTCAACCGGAGTCAGGTGCTCAACTCGCTGCGGATGTTCCTCGGAACGTGTACCGAGTGCGGTGCGCCGGTCAACATAGACCAAGAGACCGTCGAGTCGTGCTGCCGCTCGTTCGAAGTGTTCGCCGTCGCTTGCGAGGAGTGCGGGTCTCGGTTTTTCGAAATCGAACTAACCGACGAAATGCAGCAACAGCTCTGAGAGGACGTTTCTTCGTCGTGGTACTCGCCGCCTGAGCCAGCGCGCGAGACGACAGAATCCACTATCGAAAGGCCAACGGCTGTTCGACGGGACGCTACCCGGACGGGCCGGGCGACGCTAGTTTGCCAGGAGCTGTTCGGCTTCTTCTTCGACTTCGACCGTTCCTTCGGTGAAGACGACGCCGTGAGCACCCTCGCGTTCCTTCGCGCCGTCGAGGACGCGAATGAACGACGCCTTCTCGCGCGCGGCCTGAATCGTGTGGCCGCCGCAGTAACTCACGCCCGACCGAATCCCGGCGAGGAACTCCTCGACGAGCGGCGCGAGCGGGCCGTCGTAGGGCGTCAACGCCTCGATTCCCTCTCCGGCAGCAACGTCGCTCTCCTTGTCGCATCGGTCGTCCGCCGCCTCGACGGATGCCATGCCGCGCGACTGTTTGTAGGATTTCCCGTCGACTTCGACGACGCGACCCGGTGCCTCGTCGGTGCCGGCGAAGAAACTGCCCATCATGACCGTGTCTGCGCCCGCCATGAGCGCCTTCGCGGCATCTCCGGAGGTTCGGATACCGCCGTCGGCCATCACGTGGATACCGAGTTCGTGGGCGCGTTCGGCGCAGTCTGAGACAGCCGTCAGTTGCGGGTACCCGGCACCCGCAACCTGTCGGGTCGTACAGTGCGACCCGGGACCGACGCCGACTTTCACACACCCGGCACCGGCTTCGTAGAGGTCTTCGACGGCTTCCGGCGTGACGACGTTCCCAGCGACGATTTCGATGTCAAACTCGTCGTCGATGGCGGAAACGGCGTCGAGACACCGCTCCATGTGTCCGTGAGCGATGTCCATCACGACGGCATCAGCGCCAGCGTTGACGAGCGCTTCCGCCCGGTCGAGATAGTCTTCGTTGATACCGATTGCGCCGGCGACCGTCCCGCCGCGCTCCGCGACGCTGCGGACCTGCTGAGATTGCTCTTCGATAGTAAGGAACCGGTGTATGACACCCATCCCGCCCAGATTCGAGAGTTCAGCCGCGAGTTCGTCTTCGGTGACCGTGTCCATCGCCGCACTGACGAGTGGCGTGTCTAACCGAAGGTCCGGCGTCACGTTAGTCGAGAGGTCCACGTCGCTCCGGCTATCGACCGGCGAACGCTGTGGAACCAGCAATACATCTCCATACGAGAGACCTGTGCGAATCTCCATCGTAACCCTCCACAGCCGAAGGGGTGTATGAATATAGGTGCACCGAAAGGAGAGCGTGTCGCCGCGGAACGAAACTATTACCTGCTGGGTATCGTTCGTTTAGCAACACACGGCGTCGCGTTACGTGCGAATCTCCATCCAATCGTAACCCCAACATTTTCGTGCTACGCACGCCGTGTGGTTCAAATTCTCGACGAGCGGCTGCGCTGCGCCCGAATAATTCACATCGTCTGAGCGCCGAGCGACGAATTCGGAACTGATTTTATCCGAGGTTTTTGAGAATGCGATGCCGAACCGACCGTCTCGCTGTACGTCGGTGTCGGTAGGTGGTCAGAGGCACCCACTAAACGGACGGACTCTCCCCTCCGCTCCTCTGCCCTCCGATTTCCGCTTTCAACCCACAGAGCGTGGCGTCCGAACTATCGACTGCGAGGCGGTCGTCCGACTAATCTGGCGGAAGACATTTCCTTCGGGCGAGTGCTCGATGAGATACATGCAGACTGTCATCCTCGCTGCCGGACGGGGGACGCGAATGCGTCCGCTCACCGACCGGCGACCCAAGCCGATGCTCCCCGTCACCGACAGGCCGCTCGTCGCCCACACCGCCGACGCAGCAATCGAGGCGGGAGCGACGAAACTGACCATCGTCGTCGGCTACGAAGCCGAAGCCGTTCGGTCGTTCTTCGGCGACGAGCGGGCGGGCGTCCCCGTCGAATTCGCCGTCCAAGAAAAACAGCGTGGAACTGCTGACGCAGTCCGCGCCGCTGCATCGTCCCTCGACGACGAACCGTTCGTCGTCCTCAACGGGGACGCACTCTACGACGTACCCTCCCTTTCGACGCTGTACGACACGGTCCCGGCAGTCGGGTCGTTCACCGTGGACAACCCAAGTGCCTACGGTGTCTTGGACACTGACACCGATGGGTTCATCTCCGGCGTGGTCGAGAAACCAGAGCACCCGCCGTCGAACCTCATCAACGCCGGGTCGTACGTCTTCCCGGCCGAGGCACAACAGTGGCTGAACGTCGAAGAGAGCGACCGCGGCGAACTCGAACTGACCGACGTGCTCGCACGCACCTGCGACGAGTACGACGTACAGGCCGTCGCCTTCGACCGATGGCTGGACGTTGGCCGACCGTGGGAACTCCTCGAAGCGAACGAGTGGAAACTCTCCGAACTGGACCCCCGAATCGACGGCGACGTCTCCGACGACGCCGAACTCAGCGGCCCGGTCGTCGTCGAAGACGGCGCAACAGTACGGTCGGGCGTCGTCATCGAAGGTCCCGCCCTCGTCCGCCGAGGTGCAACGGTGGGGCCGAACGCGTACGTCCGTGGGGCGACAGTCGTCGGAGAGGGCGCGAAAGTCGGCCACGCTGTCGAAGTGAAAAACAGCGTGCTGATGGAAGGCGCGACGGTCGGCCACCTCTCGTACGTCGGCGACAGCATCCTCGGCCGTGACGTGAACTTCGGCGCGGGGACGAAAGTCGCTAATCTCCGACACGACGGCGAGTCCGTCCGACAGATGGTCAAAGGCGAACTCGTCTCGACCGGCCGCCGGAAGTACGGCGTGGTGCTCGGCGACGAGGCCAAAACCGGCATCAACACGTCGTTGAACGCGGGCGTTCGTCTCCCGACCGACGGAATGACGAAACCCGCCGAGTCAGTCCTCTACGACAGAATCAACGAACGCTCGGACGAGTAAGGTTCCCGGAGAACGAGGCTCGTATCCCCAGAGAACGAGGCTAGTCGAGAAGCGACTGGGCCGCGTCGAGCAGTTCGTCGGCACGGTCCGCGTCACGGGCCTCAGCAGTCACCCGGACGAGCGGTTGTGTGCCGCTGGCGCGGACGAGGAACCACCCGTCGTCGAACGCGACACGGACACCGTCTATCGTCTCTACATCGTCGTACGACGCCAGCACGCGCTGTTCGACGCGCTCCATCGTCGCTTCTTTCTCGTCAGTCTCGATGCTCTCTCGTCGAATCGGGTACGCTTCGAAATCCGCGAGCAGCGACGAGAGCGACGCTGCCTCACTGACGAGCGCTGCCAGCGTGCAGGCGGCCAGCGGACCGTCCGGACACCGCGTCTGGCCGGGCCAAATCCACGCGCCCGACGGCTCGCCGCCGAAGGCGAATCCGGGTTGTGAAAGCGCCTCTGCGACGTACACGTCGCCAACTTTGGTGCGCTCGACGGTCCCGCCGACCGGGTCGATGTAGTCGTCCACGGCGAGGCTGGTGTTCAGTGGGGCCGCAATCTTCCGGTGGTCGTCGTCGATGGCGTGGCGCGCGAACAGCGCGAGCAAGGCGTCACCGGAGAGGAACTCGCCGTCCTCAGAGACGGCCATCATCCGGTCGGCGTCGCCGTCGTGGGCGATTCCGAGGTCCGCGTCAGTGGCCGCAACGACTTCCGAGAGGCGGGCACATGTCTCGGCGGTCGGTTCGCTTGGACGCGCGGGAAAGCTCCCGTCTGGTTGGGCGTTGAGCGTCTCGACGTGGCATCCGAGGGCAGTCAGCGCAGTCGCTGTCACCTGCCCGGCACCGTTGCCCACGTCCACGATAATGTCGAGTGAGTCGACAATATCGACCGCCGATTCGAGCGCGGCAGCGTGGCGGTCGACCGCGTCGTGCCTCGTCATCTTGCTCCCGTGGCCGTCCCACCCGGTGAGTTCGTACTCGTCGTCGGCCAGTCGCGCTTCGATGGCGTCGCGTTGGGACGCACCGAACGCCTGTCCCGACGGATTCCAGAGTTTGAATCCGTTGTCCGTCTCGGGGTTGTGAGACGCCGTAACCGAGACGCCTACGTCGGCGTCGTACGCCTCGATTGCTCTTGCGACGGTCGGCGTCGAGGCCAACCCGAGAGCGGTGACATCGGCGCCGCACTCTCGTGCGCCCGCAGAAAGTGCGTCGACGAGGACCCGACCACTCTCTCTCGAATCACGCCCGACGACGACGTGTTCGTACCCTTCAGAGGCGACCGCTCGCCCGAGGTCGACCGCCAGCGAGGCGGTGATACTCCCACCGACCGCACCGCGAATACCGCTCGTGCCGAACATATCACACGTCACCCAGCCCTGATATGTAAGTCCTCACACCGGAGAACGTCGGTGGTCACCAACGAACATATGTAAACAATAGATATATTTCACTAAGCCACACAGTTATCACGGCCGGTGGAGAATTGGCGCGGTACATGGCACACGGGACGAGGAACTCACCGGGCATCCGTGTCCTCTATGTCGACGACGACGAGGGGTTGCTGGCACTCACGAAGCAATTCCTGGAGTCGCAAGGCGACACCATCGAAATCGAGACGACGAACTCACCGGTGGACGCACTCCGGATACTCGACGACCAGCAGTTCGACGTACTTGTTTCGGACCTCCAGATGCCCGAACTATCAGGACTCGAACTACTAGAAGAACTCCGTCGGGAACGAGGGTCGTCCATTCCGGTCATCATCTTCACCGGGCGCAGCCGAGAGGAAGTCGCAATCGAGGCGCTCAACCTCGGTGCCGACAGATACCTCCAGAAAGGTGGCGACCCCACGGCACAGTACAGCGTGTTGCTGCAGACGATAGAGCAACTCGCCCGACATCGACAGGCTCAACGGCGACTTCGAGAGCGGGAAGCCCACCTCGAAATCACACTGGACTCCATCGCGGAAGCCGTCGTCGCGACAAACGAACGCGACGAGATTGTCAAGATGAATCGAACCGCGGAGAAACTGTCCGGGCGGGACGCGACCGACGCAGTGGGAGAACACCTCGACGATGTGTTTTACCTCGTGGACGAAAAAACTGGAGCGCACCGCACACCATCGGCGGTGGTGTTGGACGACGGGCAGGCAATCGAACTCGACGACAGTACGAAACTCGTCCCGACCAACGGTGTCGCGCGATACGTCAACGGAAGCATCTCGCCGATTCTAACCGACGGCGGACGGAGCGAAGGGGCGGTTACCGTACTCAGAGACGTGACTGAAGACGTACTCGAACGCGAGCGCCACGAGCGCCAGCAGGCGGCGCTCATCGAGATGGCGACGAGCGACGCGATACTGACCGGGTCGTTCGACGAGGCGGTCAGACACATCACAGAGACGGTGGCCGAAACGCTCGACGTGGACAGAGTCAGCATCTGGTTAGCCGACGATTCAGGGACGACGCTACACTGTAAGTGTCTCTACGACCGGACGACGGGACGCTTCACGTCGGGCGACCGACTCTCCGCGGCCGAGTATCCAGACTACTTCGCGGCGCTCGAATCGAATCGCTCGATTGGAGTCGCCGACGCGCAGACCAACCCACTGACGAGGGAGTTGCGCGGCGATTACCTCGAACCGAACGCAGTGACCTCGATGCTCGATGCGACACTCAGGTCCGGCGGCGATGTCGTCGGCGTCGTCTGCCACGAACACGTCGGAGAACCACGCGACTGGCGAACCGACGAGCGAACCTTTGCGGCCGAAGTCGCAGACACTGTCGTCATCACGCTCCTGCAGGCAACCGACGTTGACGCTCGGAGAAAATCCCTGAACTCGAACTGAGAGCACCCTCGAACGCTCGTGGACGCGTTCGTCCAGAGACAGTATCCGTTAAATCGTTTTCTGTTTCGGGGTCAAGAACCACATCCCCAACCATTGTTCCGATTCGAGAGCCGTTTTCAAACTAAAACCCCTCAATTGGTTTGTGGGTTGAATATCTACGACCCGTCGTGACCGGCGGCGGACTCACCGTGAAGCCTAAAATGGACGGGGGGCGAATCGTAGTGTATGTCGAACAGCAGCCGATTCGTCGTCGCGACCCACGTGCTCACGAACCTGGCCGTGCGGAGCGACGAACGGCTGTCCTCCGACCGCCTCGCCTGGAGCGTCAATACGAATCCCGTCGTCATTCGGCAGCTCCTTTGCTCACTTCGGGAGGCGGAACTCGTCGATTCCAAACGCGGACCAACCGGTGGGTTCACGCTGGCACGAACTCCCGAGAACATTTCGCTCCGCGATGTCTACGAGGCGGTCGAGGACCCAGAGCCGTTCTGTTTCCACGCGAACGAACCGAACGACGAATGTACCGTCGGCGAGCACATCCAGCCCGTGCTCGGTGAATTCCTCGAACCAGCAGTCCAGGCGATGCTCGACGAACTCGATTCAGTCTCTATCGCCGACGTTCACGAAACTATTTTCGACGCCGCAGACAACACGGCGCTCGAAGTCTGACAAACCGGTCGTCGTTTCACCGAGAACGTTCACTCAGGCGGTGGTCTCCGCCGGCTCGATATCGACCGCTGGCTGGTCGCTCTCACCGTCGAGCCACTCGCTCGCCCACTGTTCGATTTCGTCGAAGACCGGACACAGAGACTCCCCTTTCGCGGTTAGAGAGTAGTAGGTTGCGACGGGGGCGTCTTCTTCGAGTCGCCGGTCGACGAAACTCGTCTCTTGGAGGTCGTCGAGTACGCGCGAGAGCGTCCGCGAACTCGCACCGGTCGAGCGCTTCAGTTCGTTGAACCGCTTTTCGCCCTCCTGAAGGTCGTGAAGGACGATGAGGCGCCACTGCGACCCGATTTGCTCGATAGAGTTGATAATCGGACACGCCGCTTCGTTGAGTTCCGCATTCGAGGCCATACGTCGTGGTAGCAGCCAAGCATCTTTAGTGGTTCGGTCAGGAACCTGGTTGCATAATGTTACTTGATGTGAGAACAGAGTGGTCGTTGGTGTGGGAGTAGAGTTGTTGTTGATGCGAGAACAGGGTAGTTGTCCCCGCCGGGGGTCGCTGCCGAAGCGGTTGTCCCTGTTGAGTGCGTAGAGATAGCATGGCTGTAGGTGCAACGTTCTCTACGACAGTCGTCGGTACAAGCGAGTCAGCAGGCAGTGGCGTGTTCGACTTCGAGACGTCGGTGTTGATTCGCCGCAGCAAGCACCTGCACGTCTGGGTTTTCGACGACCACTTCGTCGACGACCCCGAGGGGTGCGTCCAGAAGGGCCAGTACGTTCTCGTGACGACATCGGTGACAGGCGTCGTCGCCCTCGTGACCGATACCGCGGCGACGGACGCGCCGGACCCGAATCGGCGCGTCAAAGTCGAGGCCCGCTGTTGGTGGGACGACGACGGCGTCGAGACAGACCCGACCACGGACTACTGGTCGAAAGCGGCACTCGAAGGGCGCGAGGACTGGTCCCCGGAGGGTGATGCGACCGTCGAGTTCATCCGGCCGACGAAGCGGTAGTTCGAGCTATCGACCCTCGACTCAGGCCAGCAGTGTCGAAATGAGAAGGAAGATTCGCTTCAGGTTCTCCGAGAGTCGCGACTGGTTCTCCGAGTGGAGGACGACATCGTCGTCGAGTGCGTGAATCTCCAATGTCCGCCCGCGGTCGGTGAGGTCCTTCAGTTCGAACCCCCGAATCGAGTCGAACGGGATGACGAGATATCGGTATTCTTCCTCGCGAATGTCGGCATTACACTGGTTTCCATAGACGTGGACACTGTGTTCCGTGACGGCGACTTCGTAGCCGATGTACTTCATGCCGGCAATCTTCGCACCGGCGCGACCGCCTTTGACCTTGGCTTTGAGTTTCGAGGAATCGAGGAGGATTCCGTCTACCATACATCTCGATTGGGTGTCTCGTTTCTATATGTTCGTCTCTAGTTCTCGAAACTGATTCCGGTAGCCGACGGGTCGGCCGGTACGGTTTTAACAGATACTCTCGTCACAACGGCCAGTAGATGCACCGAATCGGCCCTCGGAAGCGGCTTGCAGGGACGTTCCTCCTCTGTCTCGTATTCGCAGTCGGACAGGTTCTTCTGTATCCGGTCTCCTCACTCGACATTGGTCTGGAAACCGTCACCGATTCGCTCTTCTTACTGTTCGTGTTCTGGATGTTGTTCGTCCTCGAGGGGATTCGGCAACCACTTCGCATCAAGAACCTGTTCGGCATCGGGTTGACCCTGTTCGCGCTCTACGGCGTCATGGACGTTCTCGACGAATTCATCACCTACCCACCGGTGCTGGAGTTCCTGGGAAAGGAAGCCACCATGCTAGTCGGGAGTATCACGCTCCTCGTGGGACTCGTCCAGTGGTCGCGGTTTCGAGACCAGCGCGAGCAAGAACTCGCAGAGCGTGACCAACGTCTCGTCGAGCAAAACGAGCGCCTCGAAACGTTCACCTCGGTCGTCTCTCACGACCTCAGAAATCCGATGACGGTCGCGCGCGGACGAGTCGAACTCGCCCGCGAAACCGGCGAAGTCGAACATCTCGAACCCGCCACGGACGCGTTAGACCGCATGGACGAGATAATCGACGACGTGCTCTCGCTTGCCCGACTCGGCCCCGACGCTATCGACCCGTCGCCGGTCTCGTTCGATGCCGTCGTTTCGGGGGCGTGGTCGAACGTCGGAACGGCGGATGCAACACTCCACACGGACGGGGGTGGAGCGGTAATCGTCGCCGACGGCCGGTTTTTGCAGGAAGCGTTCGAGAACCTCTTTCGGAACGCAATCGAACACGCGGGGACGGACGCGACTATCAGAGTCGGACTGTTAGACACGGGGTTCTACGTCGAGGACGACGGTCCGGGTATCCCCGAGTCGAAACGTGGCGAGGTCTTCACACCGGGCGAGTCGTCCGCGGGAGGGACCGGTCTCGGCTTAGCCCTCGTCGACGAAATCGCGGGCGGCCACGGGTGGGACCTCAGCGTCACATCCAGCGACGACGGCGGCGCTCGCTTCGAGTTCTACGGCGTCAACGTCACTTCGTCGCCGTCCGAGACGGGTTATTCGACAGCGAACCGCGCACAGTGACGGGGTTCGCCGCCGGTGAGACGGGCGGTCGGTACCCGCGAACCCGAACTCAGTGTCCGAGATGGCTCGGAAACGACGGGAACCCACGGCGGCCCATCCCGTCGGATTCGATGCTGGTGTACGTCGTCCGCAGGTAGTCGACGAGGTAGTCGACGGTCAAGGGGTCGTACGTCCAAAAGCCGGTAAATCCGGTCCCCCGCGTCGCTTCCTCGGCGACGAGGGCGCATTTGTAGTCGTTGATTTCGTTGCCGTCGTAGACGACGAACCACGACGTTCGAATCTCCTCGGCGCGCGCGAGGTGCAGTTGGAACGTCTCGGCCGGTGGCACCTCGCAGGACGGGTAGGCGTACGCGTGGACCGAGAGGTCGCCTCGGTCGCCGAGACGTTGATATGCGGGGAGTTGCTCCCGGAGGTTCTCTCCGGTCTGGAACCCGGCGTAGAGGTGTCCAGCACCGACTCGCCACGCCCGGTCTTCTATCTCGCGTGTCGCGGCGAGCATCTGGCCGCGGTCGTAGGAGGTAAAGAGCGTCTCGTCGAGATAGTCGAGAATCGGGACGTACGGTTCTCGTTCGAACCCGGGTTCGACGCGGTCCGGGGTGACGAGAAGGTCCTCGACTGCGACCGCAGTGTGAAACGTCTCGCCTGTGCTGAGGACGGCGTAGTTCGACGGGCCGTGAGGGGAACTTGCAGCGGTGACCGTGAGGTTCCGGTTCTTGAAGTGTTCGGCGAGTCGGTCAGCAACCGCTCCGTCCGGGTTGAACACCGTCAGCGTCTTCTCCGACGCGGCAACGCTATCAATCAGGTCACTGAGCGACATCGATGCCAGAAAGAACAGTCACACTGGTATTTTACTCTTTGTGTAACTACGGTCACGCAGACGTGACTGTCAGACGCAGACGAGACTGTCAGCACTGCGAAAGTCACCGGTTATCCGACTGGTAAGGCGTGGTTATCGGGTTACAGTACTCCCTAACTATGGCCGAGTGGGTCGAATTTTTATCTATGATTTCCGAGCGTACGCAGCCGTCGGAGACGACCGGAGAAAGCGAGGACGTCTCCGACTGGTACGCGCTCGAAGCTCCCGGTATCGTGGCCGGTCTCGAAGCGTCCCAGTCGATTGGGCCGGTGACGGCGGCGACGGCGTGGCGGCTCATCGCCGCCGGACAGCCTGTCAAAGCAGTCGAACTCGTCCTCACTGAGGTGGACGAATCCTGGCGGCGCTAACCCGCCGCTAGTTACTCAATTTCGCCTCGGTTTGCACAGCGGGAAAAGCCCATTTGACGGGCTATTCGACCCGTGTACGACGGCCGGGTCGGTCCACTGGTCACTGCTCTCTGGACGACGTGTCGCGGACGTACAGTTCGACCAGCGCGTCAAGGAGATGGGGTTCGAGTTCGAACCGAGCGTCAACGGTGTTCGAACTCCGGTCGTACGAGAGTTGTTGGACGTCAATCGCAGTGAGCAGCGTTCGCATCGCGTTGACGACGTAGTCGCTCGCACCCGCTTCGACGCGCAGCGTCTCGCCGATGTGGATGGAAAGCCCGTCGACGACAGTCTCGTAACACGTCTTGCTCGGGGACTCGACGCGTTGTGTCCGCTCGACCAGACCGAGCGACGAGAGCATCTCTAAACGGCGGTAAATCGTCGACTCCGAGACGCCGCAGTTCTCGGCGAGTTGCTCGGCCGTCATCGGGTTCTGCTTACACGCCCGAATCACGTCCCTCGAAACCTCGTCGCCGAGTGCATCGAGGAGTTCTTCGTCGGTGTTCTGCGGCACCGTGGGGACCGACCCTTCGGTTGCCGTGACCGACTCGTCGGTCAACGGGCCGTCCAGTTCGTCCGACGACGAAAGCACGTCGTCTACGATATCCCGTCGGGTCATTGGTACCTAGTAACGCCCGCGAGGGTTATGTAATGGTGGGGAAACAGTGGCATATAAATGGAAATGAATATCGAACTTCCGTCCGTCAGCGCTTCTACTGCTCGAATACTAAATATTTGAGGTCGGCGGGGAAGGTGAGGGGAGAAGCGGGTGAGTGAGAGGGGAGTAGGTAAGAGGAGAAGCGGAGGTGAGCGAGAGGGAAGCGAAGTAAGCGTTGAAGAAAGAAACGAGTGAGAGTATGCGAGAGGGCGAGTCGAGAGGGCGGGTGAGGGAAAGCGCGGGTTCAGGAACCGACAAGCGAATCTGGGTCGCTCACTCGACAGTCACACACTTTGCGAGGTTGCGTGGTTTGTCGATTGGCCGGTCGAGCAGTTTCGCCGCGTGGTACGCCACGAGTTGCAGTTGAACGTTCGCGAGGATGCCCGCCACGTCCGGGTGCGTCTCCGGAATGGAGAGTACGTGGTCGGCGAACTCCGCGATTTCGCCGTCGCGGTCACTGGTGACGGCGATGACGGGTGCACCGCGTGCCTGTACCTCCTTGACGTTGCTCAACGTCGCTTCGTCCTCCTTGCCGGTGAAGATGGCGAACACGGGAGTAAACGGAGTGACGAGCGCGAGCGGCCCGTGTTTGAGTTCGGACGCCGCGAACCCTTCGGCGTGCTCGTAGGATATCTCCTTGAATTTCAGCGCCCCTTCGAGCGCGACGGGGTGGGCGACTCCACGGCCGATGAAGAAGTACGCATCGCTGTCTTGGTACTCCGCCGCAACGTCCCTCGAAGTCGAGGTATCGAGGATTTCCTGCACGTCGCCGGGAAGTCGAGAAAGCGCGTCGATTATCTCGGCCGCATCGGTAGAGGCGGTTCCGGTCACGTCCTCGACGATACGCTCGGCGAGAAGGGTGAGCGCCGTCACCTGAGACGAGAACGTCTTCGTCGCGGCAACGCCGATTTCCGGCCCCGCTCGGATGAGCAACTCGTCGTCGCACTCGCGGGTTATCGACGACCCGACGACGTTCGTGAGCGCGAGCGTCTTCGCACCGGCGGCGCGTGCGCGACGGACCGCATCGAGCGTGTCGGCCGTCTCACCGGACTGCGAGACGGCGATGACAAGCGTTCCCGGCGTCACTGGCGGGACGGTCACGGCGTACTCACCGGCCATGAAGGGAAACGCCGGAATGTCCAGCGCGGACAGGAGCGACGCGGCGTACATCCCCGCGTGGTGCGAAGTCCCCATCGCCACGAGGTGTATCTGCCGCACGTCGGCGAAGGTTCCGGACGGGAACTCTTCGAGTTCGACGCCACCACTGAGCGGATTCAAGCGCCCGTGGATAGTCCGCCGAAGCGCGCCCGGTTGCTCGTGTATCTCCTTGTACATGAAGTGCTCGTAGCCGCCTTTCGTCGCCGTCTCGGGGTCCCAATCGACCGTCTCGACTGAACGGTCGACGGGGCGACCCGCCGCGTCGGAGATGGTGTATCCGTCACGCGTCGTGACGACGAAATCGCCGTCGTGGAGGTAGACGACCCGGTCTGTGTACGGGATGAACGCGGGCACGTCGCTCGCGAGGAAGTATTCCCCGTCACCGATGCCGAGAACCAGCGGCGACCCGGAACGCGTGGCGAAAATCGCGTCTTCGTCACCGATGATTGCAGCGAGCGCGTACGTTCCCGAGAGGCGACCGACGGCGGACCGGAAGGCCTCTTCGGGGGTTGCACCGTCGCGGAGGCTCTCTTCGATGAGGTGGGGAACGACCTCGGTGTCGGTTTCGCTCGAAAAGACGTGGCCGTTGGCTTCGAGCTCAGTCCGGAGCGATTGGAAGTTCCCGATGATTCCGTTGTGGACGACCGCAATGTTCCCGGACTCGTCGGTGTGCGGGTGCGCGTTCTCGTTGGTGACGCCGCCGTGGGTCGCCCAGCGGGTGTGGCCGATGCCGAACGTCCCGTCGAGCGAGTCCTGTTCGACAGCGGAGGCGAGTTCCGACACTTCGCCGACGCGCTTGGTCAGTGAGAGACCGTCCTGCCCTTTGACGGCGAGACCGGCGGAGTCGTAGCCGCGGTATTCGAGTCGCTTGAGTCCGGACATGAGCGGGTCGACCGAATCGGCGGTGCCGATGCAGGCGGTGATTCCGCACATCAGTTCGTCACCTCCACGCGTTCGCGGACATCGCCACTCAAGACCATTCCGACCCCCACGCTCGCCTCCGCTCCGACACGGCTTCCGGGCGCGAGTGTCGAGTTGGCACCGACAGACGCGCGGTCACCGACGATGCTCCCGAGGCGACGGTCAGTGTACAGTCGGCCGTCGATGACCACGTCGCCGCGACCGCCAGGAGAGACGACGCCGTCGCCGATGGTCGCACCGGGACCGACCACCGAGTCGCGGAGAACGACGCCAGCACCGATACGGGCGTCGGCCGCGATGATAGACCGCTCGACGACGGTGTTAGCACCCACGACGACGTTGTTCTGGAGGCAGGTTCCAGCGTGGATGACCGCCCCCGGCCCGATATCGCAGTCCGTGCCGACGACGACCGACTCCTCTACGACCGCGTTATCGTGCAGTCGTGCCGAGTCCGCAATACCGGACAATCCAGGTCGTAAGAGCAGGGATTCGGTCACGGAGAGTAGTCCCCACGGGTGAGACGGGTCGAGCCATCCACCGTTGACGAGGACCGAGGTGACGAGTCCGTCGAACTGCTGGAACACGTCGGGGAGTCGCGTCTCACCCTCGTAGGGAGGGGTGCGCCGGAGCGCGTCGAAGACGTTCTGTTCGAAGACGTACACGCCAGCGTTCACGAGATACCCCGCCGTCTGGGTCGGGTGTTCGTCGATGTCGGAGATTCGTCCTTCGTTCGCGATGACGACGCCGTACTCCTCGGGCGTCTCGGATTTCGCAACGGCAACCGTCGCGACAGAGTTCGTCATCGAGAACCGTTCGAGGACCGACGAGACGATGTCGGCGTCGATGACGTTGTCGCCGTTGCAGACGAGGAACGGTCCGTCAACCGTCCCTTCAGCCTGTAGGAGGGCGTGTCCACTCCCGAGTCGGACGTCCTGCTGAACGAACTCGATGTTCGCGTCGGGATAGCGAGTCGTCACGAAGGTCCTGATACGGTCTCCTCGGTAGCCGACGACCAAGACGACGTGTTCGATTCCGGATTCGAGCAGGGCGTCGAGGACGTATTCGAGCACTGGTCGGTTGGCGACCGGAAGCATGGGTTTCGGCTGGAATGTCGTGAGGGGACGAAGTCTGCGCCCTTCGCCTGCGGCGAGGACGACAGCCTCGGTGAGACGGTCGTTCATCTGTCCCTCCCGGCTCCCGAGGGGCGAGACTGCGCACTACGTGAGCATATCCAAGTCATACAGGAGATGGGGCGACCGACGAGGATTGTTATAAACTGTGTTACATACTCGCAAACGAGTATTAAGACGGGAGGCGAAGCTAGTTTTTTGGGCCGAAGCGGTCGAATTCGGGACGCTCAACGGTATTGAGGTCCCTAATCGGTCTGTATACAGATGCTGAGAAAATCGTGAACGGTTGACGGTACGGCGCTACTTACACTGGAAGTCGTTCCTTGTACGACTCCATCGCAGTGATCGCCATAAGGGTCGCAGTACTCACGACAGCCCATCCCGCTGCTGGAACTTGTTCGAGACCCGGTACACCGAGTAACCCTGCCGAGACGGCAGCGGCCACACCGGCGGCGATAGAGAGGTTGCGCTTCGCCCCGGAGTGCGCGTCGGCCGTTGCCGTTCCCGACTCGGGCATCGAAATGATATCTCCATCCAAGAACTGGTCGAGTTGCGACGCAGTCTCGAGTATCGTGATGTCGCCTCGGTTCTTGTCGAAGTCGACGATTCCGGCCGAATCCATCTTCGGCAGGTGACACTGGTAGAGACCGATGTACACACGCTTGCGTTGGCTCGACGAGAGTGCTGCGATGTCGATTTCGTTCTCCTTGGCGGCGATGAACTCAGCCATGTCGCCGAGTTTTGCTTCACCATCGTTCTCCTTGAGATACCTGAGTGCGTCGCGTCGACGCTGGTTCTTGAGAATCTCGAAGACGACATCCTTCGAGAGGAGTTCTGGTTGTGACTGCTCGGAAACGGGACTTTGCCCCCCGGTTGCTTCACCTAGGTGTTCTATGTCTGTCTGGTTGACCGCGTCAGTTGTTGGTTGCAGTGAATCTGTAGCCATTGTCTTCCTCCCCCCACTAGCGAGTAGCTTGCCGCATCCACGACCGCGTGGAGCCGAAACCGACTTTCGACTACCACTGTGGCACGACACCAAGGCGGCCCCACCAGGCACGCCCTGACACCAGAGGGTCAACGAGATAATAGGTTAAACAGGGGTAAATACTTGTCTGACAGTCTCACGCACTGATTTGTCCACCCATTAAAACTGCAAATTCTGCAACTTTATATCCTGGAACAATCCATAGATAGACAGACATTCTTGGAAAATTATGTTAATGAGTGACTTCCATGAAAGGGCTTCAGTCCACGAATTAGAACGAGTAATCGTAGTAGATACGCACAGACTACCTATTTTTTCGACTACTTCAGGGCGAGACGAACCGCGAATAGATTTCCAGACTCTGAGAACGACCAAGAATGACCAATGTCAACAAATGACAGTTCAATTGGTCAATTCAGAATCATTTCGTTTGCCCTCATTCTATCAGCATCTCGAACGCGTCGTCCGCGGCGTCCGTCCGGCCTTCGACGAGGTACTGAACCAGCACTAGCCCAAGCAGCGCCGTCGAGACGAGCACGGCGATTGCCGACCACGAGAGGAGCACGAACCCCGGGATACCGAGCCACAACCCCAAAATGAGCACCCACCCGAGGATACCCACGGCCGCGTAGTAGATGCTCCACGGGCGAGTCGAGTCAGACTGCATCCAGAAGAATCCGCGCTGGGCGACGTCGGAGACGAGTTCGACGGTGCGCGCTTCGTCGTCGTAGTGAATCAACTCCGCAGACTCGAGCTTTGGCAGGTGCGTCTGGTACAGAGAGATATACACGCGCTGTCGTTCCTCGTCGGTCACCTCATCGACTGCAGTGCCGTTTTCCCGTGCAGCGACCATCGCGGCGAGTTCCTTCAGGGAGAGGGCGTCCCCTTTCCGATGAAGGAAATAAATAATTTGTCGTCGTCGCGAGTTGCTCAGGATTCGGAACAACTCGTCTTTGGATAACTCTGTCATCGTCGTGTGCGGGCGTCCCCGCGTTTACACGAGAGGACAGTCTCCGGTCGTACCCTTTCTACGAGGCAGATGGCCTTTGTTATCATGACGTTTCCCCGGGTTTGTGGACCGATGAACGTACAAAGTTAATCTCATGTTCACAGGAAATTCGCTATACGGGGGACGGTCAGCGACCACAATTTATCCGAATAGTAAGTATGTTTATTTGAATTTGAGAGATATGAAAGGGTTCGTGAATGCAAACCTGAAAAATCGTTAGTTCCAGCGATAATACCTACAAACTGGAAGTATAGCAGTGGCTAACAATACCCAATGGCAGCAATATTTACGTTCGAGACTACATGTTCGAACTCACCGGCTTTCAGCGCGACCTCCTGTACGTCATCGCCGGAACGGAACGGCCGTCCGGACAAGAGATTAAAGAGATAATCAGTAAGGACGTCGGCGAAGTGAATCACGGCAGGCTCTACCCGAACCTCGACGCGCTCGTCGAACACGGATACGTCAACAAAGGGCAACACGACCGTCGAACGAACTTCTACGAGATATCGGAGGACGGAAAAACGGCAATTCGCAAGCGCCGAGGGTGGGAGAACCAGCACGTCGACCTCGACGTATAAGCACGCTTCGGTGCCAAGCGCCGACCGGCTGAGAGCATTCTGCGGCGTCGCGCATCCGCCGGGACCGAACATGCTGAGTTTCGGTAACTGAGTCTCACAATTGACCCGTGGTGAAAGAGGGACGGAGTTTCACAAATCGCCACTCGATTTACTGGGTGCGAGGACTCTACGGTTTCCCGTGACCCGACCCGAGACGTGCTGTCCCGAATTTCTGTAGACACCAATCGAACAGCGGAGCGAACCACAGTCCCACCATGTGTAGGCGGTACAGTATTCAGAGACCGCGTCTACTCCGGACAAGGTGGTGTTCACCGGCGGACCACCCGGTCTGCTTCGCACTGCCGACGTGTGTTCACCGCTTGAGGTAGCCGGTTATCCACTCCCGGGTGATGTCGTCGAACCCGACAGTGGTTCCACCGTGTTCCTTGACGAACGAACTCGCATCGTCGCCGTTGGAGAACGGAATGAGGTCGGGGCCCATCCCACCGTGAACCTCGCTATCGACGACGTAGGTCATCTTCTCGGCGTCGCCGAAGGTGTCGGCATCGGTGTGCGTCGAGATGAACGTCGTTCCCTCGTCAGTTCGGAGTTCGTACTCGACAGTGGAGTAATCGGTGACGTAGATTGCGACTGCTTCCCATCCCTGTCGCTTGTGGTCGAAGTAGTAGGGGAACAACCCCATGCTCAGGGTATGGAACCACGCCGGGTTGTCGTGGCCCTCCGGTGAGTTGTCGCGGTAGAATATCTGGCCATTCGGTCCGGCGTGAACGCCGATGACCATCCCACCCTGGTCGTCTTGCTTCCCGCCGGAGAGGTCGATTGGCTCCGGTTTCGTCGCCGACTCGTCGCCGCTGAGACACCCTGCGAGAGCAGCAACGACGCCGAGGGAGGCGGCCTTCGTCACTGTTCGTCGAGTGAGTGGGTGGTTCGTCCGAGAGTCCGGTGTGTGGTTGGGGGCCATCGACTCGTCTACGCAGGACTCGGTCCCACATAGTATTTAAAACTCGAGGTATGGGTGCGGGATTCGAAAATCACACTGTCGCTCGTCGAGCCCGTACGAAAACAGCGTCGTAGGTTCGCAAAAACATCGCCACAGGTTCGGCGAGAGTCGCTTATGCGGTGACTCGCACGCCTTCAGCGAGGGACCGAACGTCGTCGAGGAGTTCGTCAGCAGTGTCTGGGTCGCGGGCCTCGGCGGTGATGCGAATCAGCGGTTCGGTGCCGCTGGCGCGGACGAGGAACCACCCGTCGTCCGTATCGACCCTGAGACCGTCTGTCGCATCAATCTGGTCGTACGTGGCATACAATTCTCGGGCGATACGGTCCATCGCTCGGTCGTTGTTCTCGGTGACGATGCTCGTTCGTCGCGTCGTGTACGCCGTTTCGCCGAGCGAGGCGACTTGCTCCGAGAGCGGTCCGGCGCGGGCGACGAGCGTTGCGAGTTTCAAAGCAGCGTAGTGGGCATCGGGTGCCAGCGTCTCGTCGGGCCAAATCCACGCACCAGAGGGTTCGCCACCGAACGAGAATCCCGGGTCCGACACCGCTTCGGCGACGTATACGTCACCGACTGGCGTGTACGAGATGCACCCGCCCGCCTCTTCGACGGTATCCTGAACGAGCAGACTGGTATCCACGGGGACCGCGACGGCGTCGCCCGGTTCGACCGCGTTTCGGGCGAACAGGGAGAAGGGAGTCGCCAGCGACGTACGCTCCCGCCTCGTCTACTGCGACGAGTCTGTCGGCGTCGCCGTCGTGGGCCAATCCGATATCGGCTTCGAGCGCCGGAACGGTTCGCCTGAGGGCGGAGAGTGCCTCGTCGGTCGGTTCGCTCTTTCGGGCGGGGAAGCGACCGTCGCGTTGCCCGTCGAGGGTGTTGACGGTCGCTCCGAGTTCGTAGAGCGCCTCGACCGAAACGCGGCCCGTGCCGTTCCCGAGGTCGAACGCGACCGAAAGGTCGTCGAACGAGTCGAACGACGAGACGAGATGGTCGACGTGCTGTGCACTCGCGTCTGACCACGTGCGCTCGTGGCCAAACTCGTTCCACTCGGCGCGCTCGATGTCGCCGCGGTTGAGGCGATGGACGATTTCTCGGGTCTGTGCCCGGTCGAAGGCACTCCCGTCAGGTGTCCACAGTTTCAGTCCGTTGTCGGCGGCCGGATTGTGAGACCCCGTCACTGTGATACCGGCATCGGCACCCGTCCACCCGACCGCGCGCGCGACTGTGGGCGTAGAGACGACGCCGAGTCTGACGACATCGGCACCCGATTCGCGAAGTCCCACGCTCACCGCGTCGGCGAGGACGCCTCCACTGAGACGGGCATCCCGACCGACGACGACAGTCCGAGCGTCACAACCGACTGCACGACCGATTCGGAGGGCGAGGTCTGCAGTGACGGTTCGGCCGACAGGACCCCGGATGCCACTCGTTCCGAACATGCCGTAACAGATGACACAGGGTTGTTTTGGTATGTGTCGCCTACTGACACACGGTGCAGTTCAGGCGTCTCCTACCCGCAAACAGACGACCAGTAAGCAAGTGACGACAGCGAGTTCTCGGAGTCGGAGGTCAGTTCCGAGTCAAGGCCCGTGTCTCGTCAACGGACGTGATTTCGATTCGCTCCGCGTCGTGAATCGAAACGTGGTAACCGGCATAAGAAAAGGAAATCGCCGCGTTTTCTGTTCTGTGAAAGAGTTGATCCAAGGCGTCGGGGTCTAGCGTATGTGCGAGTGGTGGGAGTTCAGTCGGGCGAACGCCCTCAATCGCTGCAACACTCAACACGATATTCGTACTGAGTGGCTCACCATGGTCTCGACCGATTCGATAGAGTCCCGTCGCCGAGTCGAACTCTACGTTAGATTGCATCCATTGTTCCGTCTGTGCCATCATGCTGAGAGACAGTGATTGCTCTACCGTGGTGGTTCTTAAAACCGTGCAATTTGTGAACAGTTGTGATTCGTGAGAATCACGGATTTGTGAATATGGAGTTACGGACTGAGAGAGCAGAAGAGCCCGAAATAATCTCTTTGGGTGGTCGACAATAGTTCGCGTGTTCGAGAACATCTATAATGAATCATAATATGTTCGGAGAACGTCACAAGTTCGTATTCGGCCACTACAGGCCTCGGGAACGCGTTCGAAGTGATTCTCAACCGAACCATACGTTGGCACCGCCTCGTGACGCCAGTTTGAGAAGCGATCAACATCGGTCGGGTCGGCCGCTATCGGTGGGTTCGCCGGGAGTGCACTCGAAGATGCAGACGCGCTCGACCGAAGCCGATGTTTGTCTGCCGGTGGGACCCGGCTACTGCCCGCAACTCACCGGTCGAACGGCCAACGGTGAATGGGTCGAGATGGGCTACCGCGAAGCAGACAACTGACGGGCCTTCTCCCGAGCCTCGGCCGTCGAAATCTCCCGGTGATAGAACACCGACCCCGGTTCCTGGAGTGCGCCGCCCTCGGCGAGACTCCCGGTGTCGACGGGGCCGAATCCGATATCTCGGATCAGGTCGGAGGCAATCGCTTTCGCTTCGGGGTCGTCACCGGCCACGAAGACGGCGAACCGCTCTTCTTCGGGGAGTTCCGAGTGACCTCGGTCACGAAGCGTCTCCCAGTACATCGTGTTGAAGGCCTTGACGACGCGCGCACCCGGCAGTTGCTCGGCGACGAGTTCTGAGGAGGTGTCGTTGCCGAGGTCCATCACGTGGAAGTCTTCGGTGTAGGGGTTCATCGCGTCGATGACGATTCGGCCCTCGAATAACTCGGCATCCGGGAGCGACTCCCGCTCTCGGAACGGAATGGCAAGCAGGACGACCTCACCGAACTCGACCGCACGCTCCGGTGTTACGGGTTCGAGTCGCGGCAGATTCTCCGCGAGGTCGTCCATCGACGACGGCCCGCTCCGATTGGCAATCGCCACGTCGTGGCCGACTTCGACGAACAGTTGTGCCGCCGTTGCACCCACCTTTCCTGCGCCGAGAATTCCAATGTTCATGAACGACAATTGACGTTAAAGGCATTGAATCTTGGGTGGGTGCGAGTGCCCGCCGGGCAAGAGCCAGCGGAGCGTAGAGTGAGGCCCCCTGAAGGACGAGCGAGACCTCCGACGAGCGAGCGAACCGCACCAGTCCAGAGAATAGACGCCGGAATCGGTCAGTCGCGCCGCCGCGTCGAACCGCGGATCCCACGACGGTGCGACTCACGCCAATCGAGGACCATCGCGAACACTAATCCGAGGATACCCACCATCGTCCGCTGAAGCGACCGACTAGAGGGAGTCGAGAGCCGAACGAGTGAGCGCAGCACGCCGAGGAGTCCAAGGAAAGCGACGATTGCACCCGCAACGTACGAGACGACGACAGGATGCCCGGTTGGGACGTACTTTCGCCAGAGGCGCCAAAGAAAGCCTTTGAGCAGGAGTGTCGAGAGCTTCGGGATGAACGACCGGTAATCGATTCCGCTCTCTTCGTCGCCGTAGCGGGCCCGCATCGGCACGTTGACGACCGGGAGGTCGGCCACGCTCAACCGGACGAGCAAGTCGTTGAGGAATCCGTAGTCGTCGTACAGAGAGTCAATCGAAACGACAGCGAGAGCCTCGGAGTCGATTGCGGTATACCCGTTCTGTGGGTCGCGGATGTGCCAATAGCCGCTGGCGATGCAGGTCAAAAGCGTGAGAAGGACGTTTCCAAACAGACGGTGGAGAGGCATCCCGGCCCACGAGGAGGGGTTAGAGAGTCGATTTCCGACCGCGTAGACTGCCTCGCCGCGCGCGACGGGGGCAATAATATCTTCGAGTTTTGCAGGGTCCATCTGTCCGTCGGCGTCCATGACTGCGATGATGTCGAAGCCGTCGTCGAGCGCTGCTCGATACCCGGTCTTGACCGCCGCGCCCCTGCCGAGGTTCGCTTTGTGGCGGATTGGGACCACGAAGGTGCCAGCGGAGGAACCACCATCAGAGAGAGTCTCGGCCGAAGAGAGCAAGTCGTCTCCGACAGTTCCAGGCGGATTCGGCGTTCGGTCATCGGCAGCAGTATCTGACGGAGCCGCACGTGCCGCGTTTGCCCGGTCGGCGTGCTCGCGGATTACGTGCCACGTACCGTCGTCTGAGTAATCGTCGACGACGTACGCTCGGTCGACAATTTCCGGGAGTGTGGCGATGACCTCACCCACGAATCGCTCTTCGTTGTAGCCCGGCACGACGACCGCGACCGTCTTACCGAGGTACACGAGTGACACCTCCTGTGACGCCGATGAGCTGCCCAAAGCCTCGTATCGATAGGAAGTGTATGTCGATACTCATAGATATCCTCAACCGGACCTTTTGTGAGAGCCATCTTTGTTAAGCGGCAACACCCAACATTATTCCAATTTACGTGAATTTTTATTACGCCACAAGAAGACCTATACCTTCAGAATTCCCCGAATATCCGGAATCTGAGTCCGTCTTATATCCATGTATTTTATAATATAAATTTTATATTTGTTACAATAATTATGTATTTATATTATATTTTTGATTTTGGTATATTACCACCATCGTCAATTCACAAACATATACATACACTACGGAAATCAGTCAACGTATCCGTCGTAGCTCGCGCGCTGCACGCGTTGGTCGTCCCACGGTACGAGCGCCGTGACACCAGTAGTTCCATGGAAACCACATCCCACGGGAAAAACCGTCTACATTCGGAACCACGGTAACGTCATATCGTAATGAATTGACTAACAGCCACGAAAAACCACTGAGAAAAAACATTCTTGAAATTACGACATTCATAATTTACTAATCGTATCACGATACATATTCCATGCACAACAGACGCAGATTCCTTGGCGGAATCGGAGTTGGCATGGTTGCACTCTCGGGGTGTTTGGGGACCGGACTCCTCGAAGGTCCAGACGACTCGAACAACGACGGAAACACCCAAAGTGGCGGTAGCTCAGGCGGGTCCGACGAGAAGAAAGATAAGACGGGGTCCGACGACTCGGACGCGGAGCAGACGCCCGAGTCGACGCCTGAACCCACACCCGAGCCGACCCCCGAAGACACGACCGAATCCCTCGAAGACCGCATCACGTTCACGCGCGACGAGGACGACCCGGAAGTCGTCGGAACGCTCCTGCTGAAGGGAGACATTCCGGGCGTCATCGTTTCGACGGACTACGAATCCGCCGATGCGTGGCAGAACTACGCGAAGGTCGACGACGATACCGGCGCGTACAAGGTCGGTCTCTCCGTCACCTCGACCGCCTCCATCGGTCGGCTGAGCGTCGTCGGCACGGTGTACGACGCCGACGGCGAGGTAGTCGGAAGCGACAAGGACGTAAGCAACAACATCCCCGCTGGCGAAAAGGCCCTCATTCACCTCGCGTTCGAAGGCGACATCAGCCAGATGTACTACTTCGAAATCTCGCTGGTCAACCCCGCGTAAGCGTGGTTAGACACCGCCAGCGTACGCCTCGAATTCTTCACCGCGCACGGCGAAATACCCGACACCGACGAGTCCGACGAGCGATGCAACCCCGAACGCGAGCGTCGGGTCGGTCGCATAGAGCCACCCGCCGAGCGCAGCGCTCGGAATGACGACTGTGTTTCTGACGAGATAGTACGTTCCAGTCACCCGCCCGCCCGAATTCCGCTCCGCGGGGCCGACGATGAGCGCCTTGTGTGCCGGAAGCCCGGCGAACCGAAGCCCGGAGAACGCAAAGAGCGCGACGAGGACCCACTGATTCGATGGCGCGAGGATGAGGAGAATCGGAAAGACCGCGTAGATGGTGAACCCCAGTCCGACGACGGGTTTGAGCCCAGTTCGTTCGGCGAGTTTCGAGACGGGAAGTTTCGTCAGGATGGCGATAACCATCTCGACGCCGAGGAGGATACCGAAGAACGCGTCGGGCCGAAGCGACACCCCGAAGCCGGTGAACCCGACGGCGAGAAAGTCGGTGACGACGATGACGAAGAAGACGTACACCATCCCGTTGGCGAACCGGACGAGCGTGTCGGCGACGAGGAGCGGACGAAGCGTCGCCGGGAGTGACCGAACGTCCGCACGGAGTTGTGCGAGGCCTTCGAACGACTTCCCGATGGAATCCTCGCCCGCGTCGTAGAGGACGTGCTGTGCGACGGTAGCGACGATTCCGAACGCCGCCGCGACGAGGAGCACGTACTGGAAGCCGACGACGAACGACGCCGTGGCTGCCAACAGGACCGCCGCGATGAGCGGGCCGAGGAGGAACCCGATTCGGCGGAAGATTTCGGTGCTGGCGAATCCCATCGCCAGTTTGTCCGTCGAGACGCTCTGCTTGACGATTGCGAACGTCGCGCCGAGGCCGAACGACTTCCACGCCTGCGTGAGAAAGAGCCCGACAAAAATCCATAGCCACGGTTCGAGCGAGACGCCCGCGAGCGTCACCGGTGGAACCGTCGGCGCGACGAACCAGAACAGAAAGCCAGCCGACGAGAGGGTTCCAAACAGGGTCAAAGAGAGACGCGAACCGAGACGGTCCGAGAGCGCGCCACCGGGATAGGGGTAGAGCGCACCGATGAGGTTCCCAACACTGCCGTACAGCCCAACGACAGTCGCGCCCGCGCCGAGCACGCGAAGGTATTCGGGGATGTACCGGCCGGTCATCTGAAACGACAGGCTGAACGCGAGCATCGCGAGCGAGAGGACGAGTACGTCGCGTTCGAGTCCGACGAACTGCCGGAAGGAGTCGAACGCATCGACGGTGTCTCGGCGTGTTGCCATCGACGTAGTCCACGGCCGACCGCAGAATGAAGGTAGGGGAATCGAAAGACTGAGCGACGAGAATCCGTCGCGTCGAGGGCTTACTCGTCGGTGGTGTTCGGCGGCGTGACCCAGACGACGAGCCCTTCGTCCTGTCTGACGATACCGCGAGTGTAGTCGCCACCGAAGGGGGCGTCGTCGACGGTTTCGGGGTCGATAGTGGCCACGCGGTCTACTTCATCGACGAGCCAGCCGTACACTTTCGAGTCTTCGTCGCCCTCGTCGAAGACGACGACGCGCGGCGCGTCCGGGTTCGAACCCACGCCGAGGAGACTGGCCGTATCCACCACGGTGGTCGTCACACCGCGGTAGTCCATCGCACCGACGACGTGCGGCGGTGTGTCGGGCAACGGTCGGACGGACTGGCGGTCGATAATCTCGGCGACGGAATCGAGTTCGACGCAGTATCGCTCGTCGCCGAGTTCGAATTCGAGGACCTGTACTGGTTCGTCGGGAGTCGCTTCGGTCGCGTCGCTGGTCGCCATTTAGGCACCACCACCGTCTTCTGCGGCGGTTTCGGGGTCTTCGACCTCGTCGTCGATGTGGTCCGCGAGAAGTCGAATCTCGGATGCCTTCGAGGTCTGTTCTTCGGTCGCCGCGGCGATGTCGGATATCTCGCCAGCGACCTGCTTCGCACCGCGGGCGGTCTCGTCGACGATGCTTGCGACCTCTTCTGTACTCGCCGCCTGCTGGTCTGTCGCCCGGGCGACCTCCTCGGCACCCGCGGCGGCCTCTTCGACCGCCGCGTCGATACTCCGGAGCGCCGACACGGCGTCGGAAACCTCCGAGATACCCTCGTTGACCTCGTCGTTCGCCTCGGCGATGTTGGTGACTGTCGTCGAGGTCGAATCCTGAATATCGTCGACCATGGCTTCGATTTCAGAGACGCTGTCGCGCGACTGCTCGGCGAGGCTCTTCACCTCGTCGGCAACGACGGCGAACCCCGATCCGGCGTCACCGGCGCGCGCTGCCTCGATAGAGGCGTTAAGAGCCAGCAGGTTCGTCTGGTCGGCAATCTCGTTGATGACTTCAACCACCGCGTCGATCTGGTCGACCTTCTGTCGGAGGTCGACGATTTCCTCGTACACCTCAGTGGTCACCACGTCGACCGACTCCATCGCATCGGCCGCGTTGTCGGCGGACGCTCGCCCCTCGGAAGCGATGTCGCGCGCCTTGTCGCTCATCGACTTGGTCTGTTCGGCGCTGGAGGCAATCTCCTCGACGCTCGCGCTCAGGTTCGACACCTCGCCCGCCACCTCGTCCATGTTCGTCGACTGGTCGTCCGCGAGGTCGCTAATCTCCTGTGCGCTGATAGCGATATCTTCCGATGCCTCAGCAAGTTCCCCGATAGCCGCGTTTATCTCGGCCGTCGCGTCGTCTGTGTCGTCTACGTCGTCGAGAACGTCGTCAGCATCAGTCGCTCCCGCACCGAGCGTCTCGCCAGCGACGGTTCCGCCGTCGAATTCGGGCCGCAGACCGTCTCTCCCCTCAAAATCTCGCTCACTCGTCATATGGCAATACTATACTACAGCAGGTGATAAGCATTTGGTAACATTATCACGCGAGATATTTGGATTCGTCGTATAGAGAGCCTCAGAGACAACTATATCTTTTATAGATAGTCACATCCCGGCCAATCTGTCCGGTTTTCCAGCGGCGTTAGAACCGATATAACGCCTGTATGAGGACACAAGATGAGATAACTGGATTATACTACCCAATCATAACCCTTTTCTAAATTCTCAAAGAGAGTTGAAGACATGGCATTCACGGACGACCTCCGAGGCGAGGCCGACGAGTATTGGGCGGCCATGGTCGACCATCCGATGGTCGAACGTCTCGGGGCGGGAACACTCGACGAAGAACCCTTCAGGTACTGGGTTCGTCAGGATTACGTCTATCTCATCGAGTATAGTCGCGTCTTCGCGCTCGGGGCCGCGAAGGCACCGACGCTGGCGTCGATGGGAACGTTCGCCGACCTGCTCGATGCGACCGTCAACGAGGAGATGGACCTCCACCGGTCGTACGCCGCTGAGTTCGGAATCAGCGAGGCTGAACTCGAAGCCACCGCGCCGTCGCCGACGACGCAGGGCTACACCGACTTCCTCGTTCGGACCGCCTCTCACGGCACCTTCGGCGATACCATCGCCGCACTCCTCCCGTGCATGTGGGGGTTCAACGAAACGGGGAAGCGACTCGCGGCGGATGGGAAACCCGACCACGAGCAGTACGCCGCGTGGATAGACATGTACGCAAGCGACGAGTTCACCGAACTCACGGAGTGGTGTAAGTCGCTCATGGACGACGTGGCCGAAGACGCTAGCGAAGAGACCCGCGAACGCTACCGCGAACTGTTCCGGACCTCCGCTCGCTACGAGTACCTGTTCTGGGACGCCGCGTGGAATCAGACGGGGTGGCCGCTATGACCGCCGAAGAAGTTGCACGCAATGGGGGTGGGTGGTAGTGGTCAGCACCGACCTCGCGCTCGGACTCACAATCGTCACCCTCGTCGTGTTCGCCGGACTCGGAATCTGGTACTCGCGAGGGCGTGTCGCATCGGTCGAAGACCTCGTCTCCGCGCGCAACTCGGCGGGCGAGAGGCGGACGACCGCCACTCTCGTCGCGTCCGTGATGGGCGTCTGGATTCTCTTTTCCGCGCCGGAGGCCGGGGCCGGATTCGGCATCGCGGCCGTCATCGGCTACGCAATCGGTGAGGCGGTCCCGATGGCCGTCTACGCGAAACTCGGCCCGCGGATTCGACAGTTGATTCCCAATGGCCACTCGCTGACCGAGTACGCCCACGCACGGTACGGTGATGCCATGTACGCGTTCGTGCTCGTCATCAGCGCACTCTACATGTTCATCTTCGTCGCCGCCGAGTTGACAGGCATCGCGGGCGCGCTCGCGTTCGTCGCCGGTGTCCCGCACTGGCAGACCGCGGTTCTGGTCGGCGGGGCCGTCCTCCTGTATACGACCTACGGCGGACTCAGAGCGAGCATCTTCACCGACACGGTACAGGCGCTCGTCGTCTTCCCACTGCTCATCGTCGCCCTCGTAGGCGTCCTCGTCTCTCTCGGCGGCGTCGGCCCCGTCTACGAGGGCGTCGCCGCGACCAACCCGACGCTCCTCGACCCCGGATTCGTGCCGGGACTCCAGTTCGGTCTCGCGCTCGCGTTCGCCATCCTCGGCGCGGAGTTGGTGAATCAGACGTGGTGGCAGCGTATCTACGCCGGAAAGACGAGCGAGACGGTCTCTCGCGGCTTCCGGAACGCGGTGTTCGCAAACGGTGCTGTCGTCTTCGTCGCCGCACTGGTCGGCGTCGTCGCCGTCGGACACGCCAACATCGTCACCGACGTGACGAGCGCGAACTACAACGCGGATGTCGCCTTCTTCGTCCTCCTCGAATCCGCGGTCCCCTCGTGGGTCGTCCTCGCCGTCGTGTTGGTGGCGCTGTTACTCGTGATGAGTTCGGTCGACACGCTGTTCAACGCGCTGTCGTGCCTCGTGACCGTGGACCTCGCACGGATGGTTTCCGACGCCAGCGACCGACGACTCACGCTCGGTGCGCGTGTCTTCACCGTCATCGTCGCGCTCGCCGCCGTCTTCGTGAGCCTGCGAGCGCAGAGTGTGCTTCGACTGTTCTTCCTCGCCGACCTCCTCGGGGCCGCCGTCGCGTTCCCGCTCGTGTACGGACTGTACTCCGCGCGCCTCACCGGGGCCGGCGCGCTCGTGAGCAGTCTCGCCGGTCTCGGCGTCGGCATCGCATACTTCCCGGACTTCCGGTCGGTTACGACGGGGCTTCCCCTGATTGGCGACCTGCTGCCCGCCGCCGACCCACTGTATCTCACGTCGTTCGCTGGCGCGTTCGTCGTCTCGGCAGTGGTGGCAGTCGGCGCGGCGCGGCTCTCGACCACCGAGTTCGACCTCGGCGGCCTCACACAGAAGGTCCGGCGACTGGACGAGACGGCATCCGACCACACTCCAGTCCAGTCTGACTAACGAATCGAGAAAAGAGACGAAAACGCGGATTTTCAGGGAGTCTGTACCTGCTGTGAAACCTGCTCGACCCACGATTCGTTCACATCGAATTCGGTGTCGGGGTGGATACACCCCGCGAGGAGTTCGAGCGAGTCGACGAGTCGGAGACTGGGGCGGTTGAACAGCGCGTTGCCATCGACGGCGTAGACGTGGCCCTCCCGAACCGCCGTGAGGTCGTTCCAGCCGTCGCGGACCGCGAGTTCAGAAACCGCATCGACTGCCCGGTCGCGTGAGAACCCGCACGGCGCGACGACGAGTCGCTCGGGGTCGTACTCGACGAGCGCATCCCACTGCGTCCGCGTCGACCGGCCGTCGGGTTGGAACGAGTTGTCGCCGCCAGCGAGTTCAATCAGGTCGCGAACCCAATGGCCGCTCAGGATGAGCGGGTCAGTCCAGTCCAACACGGCGGTCCGTGGACGGTCGCGGTCGACGACGCTCGATTGGACTCTATTGATTCGTTCGTGAATCTGGAATCGGAGCGCGGTCGCCTCCATCGTCTTTCCGACTGCCTTTCCGACCCGCAGCAGGGCGGTCAACACGTCGTCAAGCGTGTGTGGGTCGAGCGCGAGTATCGTGGCGTCGAGACTGCTGTTGCGAACGGCTTCGACCGCGGCCGACGAATCGACCGCACAGATATCACACGTCGACTGTGTGACCACGAGGTCCGGGTCCAGTTCGGAGAGGCGGTGTGTGTCGAGGTCGTAGACCGCACCGTCTATCGACGATACCTGTTCGTCTATTTCACGGCTCGACCGGTTCTCGTGGTCGATGGCCGTACTCGTGAGGGTCGGAAGCTCCGCAACTCGTGGCGGAAAGTCACAGCTATGAGAGACACCAACCGGGTCGAAATCGAGAGCAGCCAGTAATTCGGTCGCAGAGGGAACGAGGGAGACGACACGCATACAGGAGTGTTCGCTTCAATAGATAAATATCTAATAATTCAGTCGAACGAATATGTTTTGGTTTCTAGAACACTCTGACCGGACGACTCAGGAGGCGTAGACCCGAATTAGTACGTCCGGCTTCGACGGAATTCGAACCGCGCGCCGCCCTCGTCACTCTCTGTCAGTGACGCCTCCCAGCCGTGTGCATCCGAGATTTCTTTGACTATCGAGAGGCCGAGACCGGTCCCGTACGTGGCCGTCGTGTATCCGGTGTCGAACACGTCGTCGCGCTTGTCGGCCGGGATACCGGTTCCGTCGTCTTCGACGTAGAAGCCATCTTCGAGCGGCCCAACTGTCACCGTCGTCGCGTTCCCGTGGGTGATGGCGTTTCGAAAGAGGTTCTCGAAAAGGTGCTTACAGCGGGTGTCGTCGGCTTCGACGACGAACTCCTCGTTCGACTCGATGGCGAGGGCTGCACCCGGCGTGCTCACGTGTGACCAGCAGTCCGACGCCAACTCCGACATGTCGATGGCTTCTGTTTCCTCGACGCGCTGGCCCTGCCGCGCGAGCGTGAGGACGCCCTCGATGACCTCTTCCATGCGCTGGTGCGCTCTGGTCATCCGGTCGAGTTGCTCTGTGAACTCACGCATCTGTTCGAGCGTCCCTTCGGCGACGTTCAACGGGTTTCGAAGGTCGTGGGAAACGGCCTTCGCGAACCGTTCAAGGCGTTCGTTCTCCCGTTGTAGTTCCTGTTCGTGTTCGAGGCTTCGAAGCACCGTCTCGGCGTTGGTCGCCAGAATTTCGACGAGTCTGACATCAGTTTCGGTGAACGAACCGGGTTCTGTCTGGCCGACGCTGATGACGCCGTAGGAACCGATGGGGACGTACAACCAGGAGTGAACCGGGCCGCGGTCGTAGTCGTCGTCGAGTTGCTGCACATCGTCGTAGATTCGGGGGTCACCCTCGCGAAACACCTCACCGACGGGGCTCTCGTCGAAGTGGTACACCGGCCGGTCACCCAGTAACGAGCGGGTCTGTTCGTCCACGTGAACCGGCTCTAATCGGTCGCCGTCTCGGAGTCTGACGACGTTTATCGGGAAGTCGAGGATGGCGTCGGTGGCGGCGCCGACGCCCGTCGCAACGTCCTCGAAGCTTTTGGACCGAAGGAGTTCTCGCGTCGCCTCGTGGAGCGCCTCGATTTTTCGCTCCCGCTTCCACATGTCCGTAATTTCGTTGTTGACGGCGACGTATCCGACAGTGGTCCCGTCCTGTTGAATCGGGGAAATCGTCTGTTCGATGATGTACGGTTCGCCGTTCTTGCGCTTGTTGTGAATCACTCCTTCCCACACTTGGCCCTCGCTGATGGCCTCCCAGAGTTCGCTGTAGAAGTCGGCGTCGTGGATACCGGATTGGAGAATGCTCGTGTCCTTGCCGATGACTTCGTCAGCCTCGTAACCGGTCGTCTCCTCGAACGCGGGGTTGACGTACTCGATAGTTCCATCCAGACGCGTGAAGACGATTGCGTGGCCCGCGTTATCCACCGCCTCCTTGAACATCCGCGGCGGGAGCGTACGCTCTTGGCCAGGGGGCATACCGGAACCGTCACATCGAATCTCCCCACTGGAATCGGGTACCCCAGAAGACGACGACGAACGACGACTCATATCGTATCGCACGAAAATCACCTAATTGAACCTACCGACCATGGTACGACGGTGGGAATAGAACGAACCCGCGTCCGGAGACGATACGAGTCTCCCTCGGGTCGGCCATCCGTCTCTGGTTGGTGATGTGAGAACCGAGACAGTACCAACCTCGATAAGCGCCATACACCGTGGTCGCAGCGTGCCGTATTCTACCTAATCATTCGGGCACAATTCACGGAGGCGAAAACGTTGCACGCCAAGGTGGGAAAATAGGAGGAGGCGTTTGGGGGAGAGGTGGGAATAGGGCAGGGGAAACGACTGGTTAGTCGTGCGCTCGCGCGGCGTCGACGGACGTGAAGAAACCGTAGTGGGCGAGGACGCCCGCAGCGAGACAGAGATAGTACGCCCACTGTGGACCGTCCACCACGTCGAACAGAATCGACACGGCAGTCACCCACGCGAGGGCGAAAAGCAGGTCCGTCACCATCTCCGAGCGGTTGTCGACGACGTGTGTTCGAATCGTCTCTGTGAGACTCATCGGTCTGCACCTCGGGCCGGTCGCGTGGGGTGTGAAATCATCGTGAGAGTGGGGTGTTACTGCACCTCTGCCTTCTGTTCGCCGTGCACGTCGACGACGAGGACGGGGAGTCGCGTCCGGCGGAGCACCTTTTCGGTGACACTCCCGAGAACGACCCGTGAGAGACCGGAGCGGCCGTGCGAGCCCATCACCACGAGGTCGATGTCGTTGTCCTCGACGAACTTCCGGATTGCACGCGCCGGTTCCCCGGCAGTGACGTGTTCTTCGACCGTGAGGCCGTGTTTGGCAGCCGCATCAGCGACGTATCCAGTCGCCTCGTCGGCGTCCGCCTTCACCTCCGGCATCTCGTCGAGGTGGCCCTGTCGGAGTCGGTCGACCTGTTCGGTCCCCAGCGAGTAGCTGGTGGCGTCCACGTCGATGACGTACAGCGCGTGAACCACGGCGTCGTACTTCGATGCGAGGTCGACCGCCTGGTCGACAGCCGATTCTGCGGTCGTGCTCCCGTCGGTTGGAACGAGGATGTGGTCGTACATTGGTCAGTCGTCCGCGGGGGTCTGGCCCCCGTCGGTAGCGATGACATCTTCTGCGGATTGCTGCTGTCCCATCGGTTCGGGACTGTGACACTGCCGGACCATCTTCTTGATTCGCTCCGGCGGTTCGGCGGTTGCCATCGAGACGGCGATGGTGACAACGAACACGAGCGGCGTTCCGACGAGTGCGGCCCCGATTGCGGGGACGAATTCGGCGAACGCGTCGCTGAAGTGGAAGATGAGGTCGTTGACGACCGCCGCAAGCCAGAGCGTGAGGCCCACGGTCATCCCCGCGAGCGCGCCCTGACGGTTGGTGTTCTCCCACCAGAGGCCAAGGAAGAACATCGGGAACAGGACGATTGCCGCGAGCGAGAACGCCAGTGCGACGAGTTCGCCGACGAGCGCGGGCGGGTCGAAGGCGGTAATCGTCACGATTGCACCGAGCACGACGATAGTCGCGCGGCCGACGAGCACCTGCTGCCGTTGGGTTGCATCGGGGTTCACGATATTCGTGTAGATGTCGTGCGAGACCGCAGACGAGGCGGTGATGAACAGTCCAGCGGTCGTCGCGATTGCGGCCGCGATACCGCCCGCGGCGACGAGGCCGACGAACCACGTCGGGAGGTTCGACAACTGCGCGGCGAGGACGACAATCAGGTCGCCTTCGCCGCCGCTCATGCCGCCGTTAGCCGCGAAGGTCGGGCCGTACTGCGAGGCGTCGTAGAGGTCGACGCCGAAGGCCGCCAGCGCGGGCGCACTCCAGTAGAGGAGCAGGATGAAAAACAGGCCCCAGACCGTGGACTGGCGCGCCGTCTTCTCGTTTTCGACGGTGTAGAACCGAACCAGCACGTGCGGGAGGCCGCAGGTGCCGAAGATGAGCGAAAACGCCGTGGCAATCCAGAGGTAGAAGCCCGCGTTGGCGAAGGGTTCGGAGAACTCCGCCGACAGCTCACCGACGAGTTTTCCGTACTCGATTTGCGGGAGGACCGTCGAGTAGCCGCCGACGTAGCCGACGGTGTAGATGGCCGCGAGGAACGCGACGATGAGGATGACGTACTGCACAGCCATGTTCTTCGTCGCGCCGAGCATCCCCGAGACGGTCAGGTAGCCGACGGTGATAGCCATCATGACGACGACCATGGTCACGTAGTCGGTGCCGAAGACGTACAGGCCGACGAGGCCCATCCCGCGAGCCTGGCCGACCGAGTAGACGAATCCGATGAGGATGGTCGTCAGCGCGCCGATAGCGCGGGCGGTGTCCGAGTTGAATCGGTCACCCACGAAGTCCGGCGCGGTGTACTTCCCGAACCGGCGCATCTGGGCGGCGAGGAAGATGAGCAGGACGAAGTAGCCCGTGGTCCAGCCGATGATGAACGCGAGGCCGTAAAAGCCCGCGAGCGCGACGAGTCCCGCTAACCCGAGGTACGACGCCGCGGACATCCAGTTAGCTCCGATGGCCATCCCGTTCTCGATGTTGCCAATCGACCGCCCGGCGACCCACATACCCTCGGTGTCGGCGACTTTGAACACGTAGCCGATGGCGAGAAAGAGGCTCAACATCCCGACGACCATGAGCGCCGGAATCGGTTTGAACGAGATGTTGAGCGCCTCGGGGAGCAAGTCGCCCGACTGGAGGACGAGCGAGTTCATTCGGTGACTCCTCCGTCTGCGGCCGCCGCTTCGCCGCCGTGGGTGCTCGCAGCGTCACTCGCCGCTTTCCCGTGGTCGATGCCGTATCGGTGGTCGAGTTGGTCGCGCTTGCGCGAGTAGAGGAACGCGAGGACGAGCGAACTCGTCGGTGAGAGGACCGCGACGGCGAAGTAGTGCGCCGGGAACCCGATGACCGGCAACTGCGTCGTCATGAGGTCGGGTGCCAGATACGTCAGCACTGGCGGCCCGAACGTGAGAAGCGCCCACGCGATGAATCCAGCCCAGATGACCCTCAGATGGTCGCGCATAAAGGGCGTACTCGGCTTCAGGAGGTTCACCTCCCGGTCGAGGTAGTCTATCTGTTCGTGCTGTGCGGCCTTCGTCTGCGGTTCGTGCGGGTCAGTGGACCCAGCCGTGTCGGTTGTCATTGATTTCGTTGTGTCGAATCCCGTGTCAGTTCCGTTCGCGTCGCTCACGACGTCGATGAGTTCCCACGCTCAGCCACCCGTGGAACTCCCGTACCACCCGGACGCTCCAGCCACAGCGCGTCCGAACGACGTAGTGTGCGAGCGATTCAGTCGCGCTGCTGCTGTTGGACCTTCTGTTGGATATCCTCGACTACGTCGGGGTTCCGAAGCGTCGAGGTGTTCCCGAGTTCGTCGCCGTTCGCGACGTCCTCGAGGAGGCGGCGCATAATCTTCCCAGACCGCGTCTTCGGCAGTTCGGGCGTGAATACGACCTCCTCGGGACGGGCGATTGGGCCGATGGCGTCTTCGACGCCCTCGACGATTCGACCGCGGAGGTCGTCGCCGCCCTCGGACCCGTCTTCAGTGATGACGTAGGCGTAGACCGCCTCGCCTTTCAGGTCGTGTTTCGCACCGACGACGGCCGCCTCGGCAACGCCCTCGACGCCGACGATGGCGGACTCGATTTCCATCGTCCCGAGGCGGTGGCCGGAGACGTTGATAACGTCGTCCACGCGGCCCAGTACCGTGATGTAGCCGTCGTCGTCCACCTTTGCACCGTCTTCTGGGAAGTACACCCAGTCTTCGGAGTCGTCGCTTTTGGTGTCGGAGTACTCCTGCCAGTATTCGCTGATGAAGCGCTCGTCGTTCTTGTAGAGCGTGCGGAGCATCCCCGGCCACGGTTTGTTCACCGTGAGATAGCCGGCCGGTCCCGCCTCGACTACCTCACCGGTCGTATCGACGATTTGGGCGTCGATGCCGGGAAGCGGCGGCCCGGCGGAACCGGGTTTCATCTTCCCAACACCGGGAAGGGTCGTCACCATCATCCCGCCCGTCTCGGTCTGCCACCACGTGTCCACGATGGGGCAGTCCTCGTTGCCGATGTGCTTGTAGTACCACTTCCACGCACGCGGGTTGATTGGCTCGCCGACCGTTCCGAGAAGACGGAGACTCGACAGGTCGTGCTGTTCGGGGAACTGGCTTCCCCACTTCATAAACGCCCGAATCGCCGTCGGTGCCGTGTAGAAGATGTCTACCGAGTACTTCTCGATAATCTCCCAGAGACGGTCGCGCGTCGGGTAGTCCGGCGTGCCTTCGTACATCACCGTGGTCGTGCCGAGTGCCAGCGGCCCGTAGACGATGTAGGAGTGACCGGTAATCCAGCCGATGTCTGCCGAACACCAGTAGGTGTCTTCTTTCTCGATGTCCAGCACCGCGTGGGAGGTCCACGCCGCGTACGACAGATAGCCGCCGGTGGTGTGCTTGACACCCTTCGGTTGACCCGTCGTTCCCGACGTGTACATCAAAAAGAGCATGTCTTCGGCATCCCGCTGGGCCGGGTCCACCCGGTCACCTGCGTGGTCGGCCAACAGGTCGTCCCAGTCGTGCTGGTTGCCGCGGAGTTCGTGGCCGAACCCGTCGTCGCCGAGACGGTCCACGACGACGGTCGCTTCGACACCGTGGTCGACGCTGTCGAGTCCCTCGTTTGCCTTGTCGAGGTGGTCGAGGGGGTCGCCGCGGCGGTAGTAGCCGTCACACGTGACGAGGAACTCCGAGTTCGCCGAGTTCATCCGCGTGGCGAGTGCCTCTGCGGAGAATCCGGCGAAGACCACCGAGTGCGGCGCGCCGATGCGGGCGCACGCGAGCATGGCGATGGGGAGTTCCGGAATCATCGGCATGTAGAGCGTCACAACGTCGTCTTCCTCGACACCGAGGTCTCGAAGCGCCGCCGCGAACTCGTTCACCTCGCGGTAGAGGTCCTGATACGTGTACGTGCGCGTCGTGCCGTGTTCGCCTTCCCACTTGATGGCGACCCGGTTCTTGTCGCCGTTTTCGACGTGCCGGTCGAGACAGTTGTAGGAGGCGTTGAGTTTCCCGCCCGTGAACCACTTGTAGAACGGGGGGTTCGAATCGTCTAACACCTCGTCGTAGGGTGCGTCCCAGTCGATGAGGTCGGCCGCCTGCTCCCAACACTCCGGCCAGTTCTCTTCGAACTCGTCGTAGATTTCCGGGTCGGAGACGTTCGCCTGTTCGACGAACTCCGCCGACGGTTCGAACTCCGCTTGTTCTGCAAGTCGTGCCTCAAGTTCTACCTGGACTTCTTCCGACATGCTCTGTGATAGCGAGGAACAGACAAGGGTATAAGTCGAGTATCTAACTATCATGAACAATAAGATATTTTTCTCGGATGCTCACGTAGAGGGCCTCTACCCGCTCTGTTTCACCAGTACAAAGTGTCTGAATTATTTAATCATCTTTCAGACACAATCGGAGAGAACAGAAACGCGGTTTTCGACCCTAATGATTTAGTGGTTCGTCGGGGTGTCGAGGTCGTCGAAGAACGAGTGGAGTAACTTCTGCTGGGCGGTCCGAAGGTGTTGGTGGAGGGTCGGCGACGACACGTCGAGCGAGTCGGCGAGGTCCTCAGCGGTACTCTCACGGGGCCACTCGAAGTATCCCGCCAGATAGGCGGCACGGAGGGCGGAGTGCTGCTTAGCTGTTAGTCGCCCCTCAACCGACTCCCGGAAGTCCGTCGCCGTCTGCGGGTCACGCTCCACTTCTCGCTTCGACCGGAGTTTGGTGTCCGGGTACGCGTCGGTCAGTTCGGTGATGACGGTCCGAAGCGGCGTTTCGTTCGGAAGCTCTACCGCGAAATTCGCGGTGCCGTCCTCGGCGACGAACGCCGAGACGGTGCCGTCGTGCGCCGAGACCGCCGAAAGAAGCGACTGTCCCGAGAGGACGACCTCCAAAAGCGACTCCTCGCCGCGGTCACGAATCAAGCGAACGTTCGAAATCTCCGGGGCGTCGTCGAACGCGTCGAACGCTCGTTCGGTCGTCACGTCGCGCACAGCGAGGAAGCAAAGCAGCGACCGGTCTTCGATTGGTGCGACACCGCGGAGTTCGACTGTACACCCGAGCGTTCCGGAGATGCGCACGAACACCGCTGCATCGTCGGAACACCGAAATCCAAGCCGCGTGACGGTGTCCGCCAGAAGGAGTTTCCGCCGCTCGATAGCCGCGAGCGCGGCACCTGCCTGTCGCCCAAGCGCCGCCAACACGTCCGATTCGCCCGCGGAGACAGTCCCCGGTGGTGCCGCAAGGTGCAACCTGCCGTATGTTGTCTCCCCGTGGACGAGGGACACGCTGATAAGAACAACCGCCCCCTCATCAGTCTGAACGGTTGCATTCGCCGTGTGAACTGGCTGGTCGGAGTTACCTCGAATGTCCGCGTCAGGGGCTGAATCCCGAATATCTTCGAGTGCCACCTCGTCGATGCCGACAGCATTCTGCGACCCGTCGGCCGCCGTGTCGGTTGTCGACAGCCACGCAAAGCGATACGCACCCGACCGGCCAAACTGTTCGCAGAGCGTTCGCCCCAGTTCGTCCCGCGTCGTCGCGTTCGAGAGTGCATCACTGGCCTCCCGAACGAGTTCGACGACCGAGCGCAATCGTCTCGAAGCGGCGGTGTCCGGACGGATACCGACAGCACCGGCGTGACCGTGGGCCGCGCCAGTATGGGACTGACCGGCAACAGGGTCGGACGAGAGCGCTTCGACGACGGCTGCGTCCGAGGGGTCGTCGAGGAACGGGTCGAGACGCTCCAATCGGTCCCATCCGCCGACTTTCAGTACGACGCCCGGATGGACGCCATCAGCGAGCAGTTGTCTGGCAAAGTAGTGCCGTAGGTCGCGCGACGAGAGCGCCGCGAGTTCGTCCTGTCCGAATCGCTCTGCAGCACGGTCACCGACCGTCGAGACGAGCATCTGGAGTCGCCGCGGCGTGACCGGAAACACGCGGTCTGACTCGCCGACGCTGTTGGCTGTGACGAACTTCCGCAGGTCGTGTTCCACGTCGGACGGGAGATACGTAGTACGGCCATCTGCAGGCACCGAAAGCGCGGTGAGGTCCGTTCCGTGTGCGCGGTCGTTCGCGACGTGAGCAGGAGTAAGGCGACTCATCTCGGTCGGAGTCAACCCAACTTCGGCACCCAGTCTGACGACGAGGTCCTCACGGTACGTCTCGGTCGCACGGCGCAGTCGCTCGTAGGCGGTCTCCCACTCCTGGGCCGTGCCGGACGTATCCCGCGGCCAACTCATCTTTCGGTATCGTCACGGAAGACGAACTAAATCGTTCCGGTGGCGGTGGAAATTCTCCGCAACTTCGCACTCGGTCCTCAGAATATCCGCTGAGAAGGAGAATTCGGGTTTCGGTTATTCAGAATCTTCCGAAGTTCCCGTTCGGTCCCGGACGATAGACTCCAGTTCGCCGACGACTTCGGGGTTTCGGAGGGTCGAGGTGTCGCCGAACTGCTCGCCGTTGGTGATGTTTTCGAGGAACCGACGCATAATCTTGCCAGACCGCGTCTTCGGGAGGTCCGGAGTGAAGATTATCTCCTCCGGGATTGCAATGGGACCGATTCGCTCGCGGACGCGGTCGACGATGTGGTTGCGAATCGCCTCGTCGCCGGTGACGCCTGCCTCCAGCGTGACGTACGCGTAGATGCCGTCTTCCCGAGGGTCGTCGATACTCACGACTGCGGCCTCGACGACGTGGTCGACATCGACGATGGCGCTTTCGACTTCCATCGTCCCGAGGCGGTGCCCAGAGACGTTGATAACGTCGTCGACGCGGCCCAGTACCGTGATGTAGCCGTCGTCGTCGACTTTTGCGCCGTCGCCCGTAAAGTAGAACCACCCATCGATATCGACCGGGGCGGCGTGGTCGTCCGCCCACCGGCGGCCTCGCTGGAGTGCGAGTGGCATGCCCGGCCACGGCCGTCGAATGACGAGGTATCCGGGGTCGTCAGGAGCACAGGCCGCCCCGGTTCCGTCGACGACCTGCGCGTCGGTTCCGGGGATGGGTCGCCCGGCCGACCCCGGTTTCATCTCGTCGATGCCAGGAAGGGTCGTCACCATCATCCCGCCCGTCTCGGTCTGCCACCACGTGTCCACGATGGGGCAGTCCTCGTTGCCGATGTGTTCGTAGTACCACTTCCACGCGCGGGGGTTGATGGGTTCGCCGACCGTTCCGAGAAGACGGAGACTCGACAGGTCGTGTGCGTCAGGGTACTCCGCACCCCACTTCATGAAGGAGCGAATCACCGTCGGTGCGGTGTAGAACACGTCCACCGCGTTCGACTCAATGAGATTCCAGATGCGGTCTTTTTCGGGGTAGTCGGGCGCGCCTTCGTACATCACGACGGTCGAACCTACCGCGAGCGGGCCGTAGACGACGTAGGAGTGGCCGCTAATCCACCCGATGTTGGCCGTACTCAGGTAGGTGTCGGCGGGACCGAGGTCAAGGACCGTCTCGGTCGTCCACGTGACGTGTGCGAGATAGCCGCCGGTCGTGTGTTTGACCTTCTTTGGTTCGCCTGTCGTCCCCGACGTGTGGATGAGAAACAGGCAGTCGTTCGCCGCACGCTCGACAGGGTCGACGACTGTCCCGGCGTGGCGCTCGACGAGTTCGTGGTAGTCGTGTTGGTTCGCTCCGAGGTGGGTGTCGCCGTCGAGGCGGTCGACGACGACCGTCTCCCGAACGTCGTGGTCGACGGTGAGTCGTGCGTCGTCCGCCTTCCGCTTGAGCAGTATCGGATTCCCCCGGCGATAGTAGCCGTCACACGTGACCAGATAGTTGGACGCTGCGCTTTCGAGACGTGTCGCGAGCGCGTCGGCCGAGAGACCGGCGAAGACCACGTTGTGCGGTGCGCCGAGGCGGGCGCACGCGAGCATCGCAATGGGTAACTCGGGAATGTTCGGCATGTAGAGCGTGACTACGTCGTCCGCTTCGACGCCCAACTCGCGGAGTCCCGCCGCGAACTCGTTGACCTCGCGGGAGAGGTCTTGGTAGGTGTAGACGCGCGTCTCGCCGGTTCTGCTCTCCCACTTGATGGCGACCCGGTTCTTCCCGTCGCCTTCGACGTGCCGGTCGAGACAGTTGACGGAGGCGTTGAGCGTGCCGCCCGCGAACCATTCGAATGGCGGGCCGTCTCCCGACAGGACGGTATCGTAGGCGTCGTTCCACGTGAGTCGGTCCGCCGCCTGCTCCCAGCAGTCGGGCCACGTCGATTCGAACGTCTCGTAGATGGACGCGTCGGCCGCGTTCGCCTGCTCGACAAACCCTGTCGGCGGTAGGCGACCGCTCGGTTCGGCCGACTGCTCCGGGGTGCCCGACTCCCGACCGTTCGACATGGACCAACACAGCAAACGTCGAACCATAAAAGGTTCGCACGAAACGGCGGCGATTCGCGGACGGGAGTCGGGCGGGACGAAAGACCCCCACTTTAAACACGTCTGGGTGCAATCTTGTTCACGAAATGTCAGGGACGGACGTAGTCGAGTCGATTGAGATACAGAATGTCGTCGCCTCGACCGGAATTGAGCAAGAACTCGACCTCAAGAGCCTGTCACTCGATATGGCAGGTACGGAGTACAACCCGGACAACTTCCCGGGGTTAGTGTATCGAACGAGCGACCCGAAGTCCGCCTGTCTGGTCTTCCGGTCTGGGAAAATCGTCTGTACCGGCGCGGACAGCGTCGACGGAGTCCACGCAGCACTCGACATCCTGTTCGAGGAACTCAGCGGACTCGGCATCCCGCTTCCGGATGAACCCGTGATTACGGTCCAGAACATCGTGTCGAGCGCGGACCTGCGGAGTAACCTCAACCTGAACGCCCTCGCAATCGGTCTCGGCCTCGAAGATGTCGAGTACGAACCCGAGCAGTTCCCCGGACTCGTCTACCGCCTCGAAGAACCGAGCGTCGTCGTGCTCATGTTCGGCAGCGGGAAGGTGGTCATCACCGGTGCGAAGGAAGTTGCGCAGGCAGAACAGGCCATTCAGGTCGTCAGAGACGAGGTGCAGAAACTCGGACTGCTCGGCTGAGCGCAGGCCGAGTACTGACTTCACGTACGCCGACGCGGCGGCCGCGACCGGTAGGTGTGGAGAACCAAGGGAAAAGAGTGGGTGTGCTACCTCGTTCTGCTACGATTTCAGACTCTCATGCAAGCACCACTCACAGGTCTCCTCTCTCGAACTGCGAGAGGAAGACGCCCAGACCCACGAGCACCGAGAACACCTCGACGACTTCTTGGACGAAGTCCAGCAAATCGAGCCATAGTCCGGCGTACAACCGCCCGAGACCACTCTCGATGAGACCGGTGAACAAATCGAGAACGAAAAATACGATGTCGGCACCGAGAAACCCCAGTGCGGCCACGGTGAGAGCATAGCACGCGTAGCGACCGATTCGACGGAGTGGGATGGATTCATCTGGGAGGGACTTCGCAAGCGAGGTACCGAGAGACATGACGTTTGATTTTCAGGAGTGGGCAAAAACCGTTCCGGCTCGATAGTTGGCGCGCTCTCTTCAGCACAGTCTCAGCGAACGGCTTCTAAAAATCCAAATAGAGTCGGGAAGTTATCTGACCGTCGGCTCGCTGACCGGCTCTGCGAAGGCGACCGTCTTCTTCACGTCGGTGATTTTCACGTCGACTTCGTCGCCCGGTTGGGTTCCGGGGATGATGATGATGAATCCGCGTTCGACCTTTGCGATACCGTCACCCTGGTCGCCGAGGGTGTCGATGGTAACAGAGCGAACCTCACCCTCCTCGACGGGGGGCGTGCGCGACCGGCGAGTGTTGTAGTCCGACGACTGGTAGTTCTGGTTCGACGATTGGTACTTCTGGTCCGAAGACTCGGACTGGTCGCCGTTGGTAGCGGACTGCTGTTTCGTCGAGGTGGTCGACGAGTCGGCCTCCACCGGCGTCTCGGTGGCGTTCGGTGCGGAAAGCAGTGCAATACGGTAGAGTTCGTCGGTCGAGAGCGACCCACCCTCGACGAGTTCTTTGGGAATCGGAACGACGTATCGACCATCGTGACGCTCGATAGATGTCTCGAACAGGAGTCGGAGAGAATCTGAAATATCTGGCATTGGGTGTTTTATGAAGTAGAGGATGTTAAAATATGGTGAATCGGTTCTCCCGTCTCGAATCAGTGGACAGCACGGAGCAGTCTCGCGATTTGGCCGAGTAGAAATCGAATGAATGGTCAACGTGCGCCGTAACCACGCCGGGTCGAGAACCGCCAGCCGACCGCGACAGCGATGAACCCGCCAATAGCGACGAGCACAATCGACCCACCAGCAGCCAATCCGAACTGATACGCGAGGGTGACGCCAGCGAATCCGGCGAACTCACCGGCGGCGATTCCGTACCAGAGTGACTGTTTGAAACTCCGTCCGAGTCGGGAGGCGGTCACGACGGGAACGACGAGGAGGGCCGCAACGAGGATGACTCCCATGATTCGCATCGCACTGACGACGACGAACGCGGTGAGGACCGACAGAAGCGTGTTCACGACGCGAACGTGGACACGGGAGGCGCGGGCCGCGGTTTCGTCGAAGGTCACGAACACCAGCGGGCGGTAGGCGACGGCGATGGCCGCGACGACGACGAGCGCCATCGAGACGAGCAATCCGATGTCGGCGCGGGAGACGGTCGCCAGCGACCCGAAGAGATACTGATTGATTCCCACAGAGATACCGCCACCGGTGAGCGAGATGAGGACGCTCCCGAGGGCGAAACCCCCAGTCAACACCATGGCGAGTGCGGCGTCGCTCCGGGCGTCCGTGAACTCAACCAGCGCCTGCACGAGCAGCGCCGCGATGATGGCGACAACGAGGGCACCGACGAGCGGCGGCACAGAAATCGCAAGCGTGGCGTCGAGGAAGAGCGCAACCGCGACCCCGGCGAACGCGGTGTGCGCGAGGGTGTCGCCGACCATCGAGAGGTCGCGGTAGACGAGGAACGACCCGACCAGCGGGCCGACGATTCCGATACAGAGAACCGCCAGGTACGCCCGTTGCATGTACGGATACCCAAGGAACTGTGCGCCCGTGGTGTCGGCGACCCACGAAAAGCCGCCGTCGACGCCGGAGAGGAACCAATCGAGGAGTCCCGTGAGCGTGTTGACGACGAAGAGCGGAGCGAAGAGGTCGATGCCGGTCACTGCTGCACCTCCGAATCCGGACTCGCCTGTGACCCCGAATCCGAACCCTGAGCGTCGGCATCGTGGTGGCCGTGCGAGTGGTCCAGTACGCGCTGGTTCGCCCCGTAGGCCGCGGCGAGAGCGTCGCTCTCGGCGAAGTCCTCCGAATCGCCGTGGAAGTAGAGCCGTCGGTTCAGGCAGGCGATTCGAGAGGCTCGCGCGGTGACGACCCCGATATCGTGTTCGACAAGCACGATAGTCAGTCCGCGGCCGTTGAGTTCGGCGAGGAGGTCATAGAACGACTCGCGCGACTCAGCGTCCAGCGCGACGGTCGGTTCGTCGAGCGCGAGGAGGTCTGATTCGGCCGCGAGCGCGCGAGCGACGAAGACGCGCTGGCGTTGGCCACCGGAAAGTGCGCCGACGCGGCGGTCCGCGAGGGAAGTAATATCGACTCTGTCGAGCGCGCCGTCGACAGCGGCGTGGTCCGCGTCCGAAAATCGTCCGAACAGGTTGCGTGGGTAGCGACCCATGCGGACGACTTCGCGGACGGTAATCGGCATATCGCGGGCCGCGTTGGTCACGTCCTGTGCGACGTAAGCGATGCGCTCGCCGTCTGCAAAGTCGTGTGCTGGCTCGTCGAACAGGCGTGCCTCGCCGCGGTCCGGACGTTCGAGACCGAGCATCAAGCGCAACAGGGTGCTCTTTCCCGACCCGTTCGGACCGACGAGTCCGAGGAACTCACCGTCTGCGACATCGAGTGAGACGCCGTCGACAACGGGAACGTCGCCGTACGAGAACGCGACATCACGGAGCGAGATGGCCGTCATTCCGCACCGAGCGCCGTCCGAAGCGACGGAAGATTCACGTTCCGCATGATGTCGACGTATCCCCACTGCTTTTCCTCCCATTCAGGCGTCAGTCCCGGAATCGACGTGAACGGAAGCACGTCCGTCGCGTCCGTCTCCGAGACGAGTTGCGTCGCCGCGCGGTCCGATTCCAGCGGGTCGGCGAGGATGTGCTGAATTCCGTGGTCAGCGATTGCCGCCTGCGCCCGTTCGATATCACGCGGTGTCGGGTCGTCGTCGGGGGACAGACCGGAGAGCGTGACGACGGTGAGGTCGTAGCGGTCTTCGAGATACCCGTAGGCGTTGTGTCCGGCGACGAGGACGACATCCCGTGTTCTGGACGCGAGTTCGGATTCGAACGCCGAGTCGAGGTCGGAGAGCGTGTCTTCGTAGGCCGCCGCGTTCGACGCGTAGGCCTCGGCGTTAGCCTCATCGACGGACTGGAACGCTTTTCGGAGCGTTTGCGTTGCGGTTGCGACCCGTTTCGGGTCCAACCAGAAGTGCGGGTCTACGTTGCCGTGGTCGTGGTCGTGGTCGTGGTCGTGGGACTCTGATGTTTCGTGGTCCTCGTTGCTGTGGTCGTCGTCAGCATGCTCGCCTTCGTGCTCGTCGTGTGCGTGCCCACCATCAGCGCCGAGTTCGTGGAGGTCAACGTCCGCGGTGATATCGACGCTCACCACGGATGCGCCATCCGCGTCGAGCGAGGTTCGGATGTCATCGGCCCACGGCTGAAATCCCGGCATGCCGTGGACCAACAGGTCTGACTCCAAGACGCGGCCCTGCACGTCCGGTCCAGGTTCCCATCCATGGCCGTGCTGTCCAGTCGGGACGAGCGTCTCGGCAGTCGCCGCATCGCCAGCCACGTGTCGGGCGATGTCGCCGAAGACGAAGAACGAAGCCGAAGCGCGCGTCTTGTTCGACGGTTGGCCCCCCGTCGCTGAGCCGAGACATCCTGCGAGTCCGGCGGCGGCCGCCCCAGAGAGCGCGGTGACGAACCCGCGCCGAGTTCTCAAGTTCATGTTAATAGAATTCTGTTCCTAGATAATAAGACCTATTATTCTAAATCTGGATGTTGTTATTTACTCGGTGCGAGTAAACGTCGGCGAGAGGGTCGAAAATAGGGGGGAGTGCGAGAAGGATGAAAGCAGGAGTGAAAAGGCGGAAAAAGAGTGGAGCAGGGAAAGAGGCCTCAGTCTGCCGCCTGGGCGTGACCAGAACTGGACCGACGTTTGTACTTCCTGATAGTGAGATAGATGAGCGGACTCCCGACGACAGTCGGCCACAACCACGCCGCCACGGGAGGGAGGAAATCGAAGTTGACCGACGAAAAGGCCGTCACAGTGGCGATATAACCCGCTCCCATCCGACCGATGTGCTCGTAGAACCATTCGCGCGAGTCAGCACGTGACCGGCGGAATGCCCGAATATCCTTGAGTCCGAATCCAGTTCCGACAGCACCGAACACCAGCATCACAGCGGCGAATCTGTCCCCCGACTGGAAGAGGAGTCCACCCATCGCAAGCAGGCCGACGCCTGCACCCGTGAGCAGGCCGACTGCGACCCAATCGGCCGTCTCCGGTCTGTCAGTGGGCCGTTTTCTGGAGAGGACCCGGTAGCCGGAAAAGACGAAGTAGTAACTGAAGACGGCGACGAGCGCGAGGAAGGTTCGACTCGGTGTTGGGTCGAAGACGAAAAGCAGCAACGACGTGAGGGCGACCACTGCCATCCCACCTACGTAGACCCGACCTGCCCGACGGTGCCGTAACCCTCCTTTCGTCGTGACGATGGCACCGATTCCCGCGAAGAGCGCCACGAATCCGGCGATGATGTGAATGCCGAGCGTCGCGTCTTCGACGAGGGTCACCGCGAACCACCACCGTGACGGGTACCGGGGGCGATGGAAGTCGCCCACTTCGACTTCGTGTTGGAACAGACTCCTGGCGGACGTGTCGTGGGTGGCATGTAAACAAGTTGTTCGAGAAACAGCATAAATCTACTGAGTAAGTACTTACTTTGTTCTCGGCCCAATTCGATTCGTCGTTCGATGCCCCGAAAAACCGTGCGACAGTGCTTCCTCAGAAGGTCGTATCGTCAAGAACCGTCTCGAAGAGGACGAAGATGACGACGAGGCCCGCGAGGAGAAAACTCTCGACCAATCCGTACTGGAACGGATAGATAGTCAGTCCAAAGAAAGCCGCAGCGCCGAGGAGTCCAATCAACCCCGTGATAAGCGCCTTGGTCTCCAGTTCCATAGTTGACACCATCGTACAGATTCTATTAATTTCGGGGGTTATTCGACCAGAAGCGAGTCGATGTACGCCGAGAGCGCGTCTCTGAGTTCGTCGCCGACGCCATCCATTCCGAGCGCGAGCGCGAATCCAGTGTAGCCGTCGGTAGCCGACAGGAGAAACGCCGCGGTTCCGGCAGGGTCCACGTCGCGGAAGACACCCTCGTTGATACCCTCACGAAGGATGCCTTCGACAACGCTGAGGGTGTGGCGTTCCATCTCCAAGAGTGGTTCTCGGAGGGTCTCGTTGTGCGGCGCATGCGAGAGCAGTTCCATGACGGCGATGTTGACGCCGCGGGCGGCCTCGTCGTCCTCGTCGACCAAAAGCAGGTCGCAAACGGCGCGAAGGCGCTCTTCGGGACCGTCAGCGGGAATCTCGTCTAGTTGGCGTGCGAGATAGTCCACCGAGGTTTCGAGAAACGCGACAATCATCTCGTCTTTCGAATCGTAGTAGTAGTACAACCCAGCCTCGCTTTTGTCACTCTCGGCGGCGACTTTCTTCGTCGTGAGTCGGGCGTACCCGTGTTTGGCGAGGGCCTGACGAACCGCGTGGGCTATCTGTGCTTTCTGTTCCGGGGGGACGGCGTCGGCCGACATCTGACTAGGTGAGTATTCGCTTGGCGAGGTACTTGTGCGCGTTGCTCCGCAGAAGTATGTTGCATCCAAAAGGTGCGTGTTGCATCCGCAGCGGTGTCTGGGTTGTCGGAGAGCGTCCCGGCCGAGGCGGGCTAGGAACTCGACCGGTGACGAACGGAGACGACCAGTTCCGAGAGCGCCCGCCGCTTGATGAGCGCGAATCCGACGAAGATGGAGACGAATCCGAGCGCCGTCAGTGGGTCGATGAGGTGGCCGAGGAAGGCCCAACTCAGGAGTGTCGCCGAGACAGGTTCGAGATATCCAATGAGGTTTATCTGGGTCGGACCGAACCGCGCGAGGAGTTCGAAGTAGATGAGGAACGCCGCGGCACCGCTGACGACGGCGAGGTAGACGAGCGACCCGATGGCTGTCGTCGTCCACTCGATAGCCGCGAGCGACTCGTGTGTGGCGACGCCACCGACGTGAAGGAGCGCCGCACCGAAGAGCATCGCCCACGCTTGCAGGGTTCGCGCCGGGATGTCCGACGAGTACGGGCGGGTCAAGACGGCGCCGAGCGCGAAGCACACGGCAGCGACGAAGACGATTCCGACGCCGACGACATCGCTGGAAAGAAGCGCGTCAGGGTCGGGTTGCGCGACGAGACCGACGCCGAGAAACCCGAGCGCGAAGCCAGCCGCCCCGAGTGGAGAGAGTCGGTCACCGAGGAGGGTCGTCGCGAAGAGTGCCGTGAGAACCGGACCGAGACTGATGACGATTGCCGCGACGGCACCCGGAACGTACTGCTGGCCGATGTAGAGAAACGCGTGGTGGCCGCCAATCATCAATCCACCAGCGATACCGACGAGCATCAGGTCCGTACGAGTCCGCGGCCGCCAGTAGTCCGTCGAGACGAGGGCGTAGCCAAGGACGATACCCCCCGCGAGGTAGTATCGAAACGCCGCGAAGTGGAGCGGCGGGAAGAATTCGAGGCCGATTTCGATAGCGACGAACGAACTCCCCCAGAGGCCACCGAGGAGGGCAAACAGCCCGACGGCGACACGCCTGTTCACCAGAACCGCCCCGTCACCCGTCTCTCGGGGCGCTCTGATTCGATTCCAAATCGAGGACGACCACCACAAGTTGTAGTTTCGTCTAGCACGTGAGCGATTCGTTACCACACAATCGATATTAGTCGTTTTGCTCGAACTGTGCTGAACTGTTCGACGACCCGTGGCGTGGTCGCGCGGTCACGTCTCCGAAATCGCGGGACCTAAACACGGCGACGCTGACTATTCGGCCGACTGATGCGCGAAGACGAGTTGGCGACCCGTATCGTCGAGCACTTTCGGGCGGCCTTCGACGACGTTGACATCCACCTCGAAGAGCCGTACGACCACTACGGGAACCGCGGCGTCGCCGACGTGTACGTGCGAGTTCGAACGCCCGAACCGGTCGACTACCTCATCGAACTCAAAGCGGACGCCGCCGTGCGTCACGCGACGGGGGCAAACGAGGTGCTTCGCCAGTACCGTCGCATGGAGCGGTACTTCTACAAAGACGACGAGCACCACGTCCGCCCGCGACTCGCCCGCGACGGCCCGGGCGTCAACGTCCTCTTGTTGTTCGCGCCGACGAGTCGTTGCGTCCGGCACGTTCACGAACATCGCGCACTCTACGAATCCGTGGACCCAGATGCCGTCGTCGAGAACGTCACAGCCACGCGAAAAGTGGCGTTTCTCACGAACCTCGACAGCGCCGCAGCGGGCGAACTCGGGTTCCTCTCTGTGAACGGTGACGTTCCGTTCGGGTCCGACGAGTTCGCCGCCGCCGTCCCGTCAGGGTCGCGACTCGCCGAGGCGCTCTCCGACTTCGACGACACCGGGTGAGGAACGCCCTCGACGCCCCCGATTTTGCTACCGACTAGCGAACACTCTCATACATCCCCCCCACATAAGAGGGTGTATGGGAACGATTCGGAAGTCGGTTCGAATCCCGATGGGTGACCTCCGCCAGCAGGTCGCAGACTCGGTCGGCGTGGCGGCGTCGCTGGTGGACATCCACGACATTCGAATCGAGGACGGTGCGCTGGCGGTCGACGCGAGTTACCCCGACGGCGAGGACATCCCCGCAGTCGAACTGTTCGTCACCGACCCCGATGGAAACACGGAATCGTACGCGATGGAGTTAGACGGCGCGAAGAACCTGCTCATCGCCGGTGAGGACGTGCTGATAGAACTCGTCGACCACGACCCCGAACGGAACGAAGTCTTCGTCTCCGTGAAACACCGTCAGGGCGACGAGATGGTGACAGTACTCGGCTGTGGCGAACAGTGGGTGATACCAGTCGAACGCGACGGTGAGGAAAAAGCGGTGAACTGCCGCATTCAGAGTGCGGTATCGAGAGACGACTAACAAATCGAAGCGCCGAGTCGGGTCGGTTAGCTGCCGGTCAGTCGCTGGTTCGAGCCGTCCGCCCCTCGTGGATCGTCTACCCCTCGTGTTCGACGAACGAGACGCAGTAGCCCTCGGGAGAAATCGTCCCTTCGACGATTGAACACGCCCCCATTCCGTCCCCGTTTTTGTCTTCGATGTAGAACTGACAGTCCGAGCACCGCTGGCCGTCTTTCGGTTCCTCTTGGTAGGAGACGGCGTCTTTGCTGGAGAGGCGTTCGGGGTTTCGCTCGTTCCCACCGATCGAGGTCGCCGTGACGTACTCCTCGGGGACGCCGTCGCCCGCGTCGGCCGTCGTGGGTGCTTCAGTTTCGGTGTCGTCACCATCCCCACCGTCCCCGCCATCGCCGCTGCATCCAGCGAGATTAGCCATCGCCGCGGTGCCGGTTAGCCACACGAAGTGCCGCCGAGTACGCGTTTCGTCAGGCATAGCTAGTGATTACTGATGACACCATAAGTTTCGCATGGCGTTTCTCGCGGTGCCAGAAAATCATGATAATTGATGGCACTTGACACAGAAATGGGGTTCTGAGTCGCTAGTCGTCCGGGCGAATCCGAGCGAGTCGCATCGCGTTGCCCGTCACGCCGAGGGTCATCCCCGCGTCGCCCGCGAGGACGGCCAGCGCGACACTGACGTAGCCGAACGGGACGCCGACAGCGAGGAGTGCTTTGACAGCCAGCGACGCCCAGATGTTCTGTTTGATGACGCTGTTCGCCTGGTGTGAGAGTTCGTACAGGTAGGGGAGCTTCGAGATGTCGTCGGCCATAAGCGCGATGTCGGCCGTCTCCAGCGCCGTGTCGGTCCCGGCGGCACCCATGGCGATGCCGACCGTCGCCGTTGCGAGCGCGGGGGCGTCGTTGATGCCGTCGCCGACCATCGCGACCGACCCGTACTCGTCGAGCAGTCCGTTGACGGACTCGACTTTGTCCTCGGGGAGGAGTCCGGCGCGGAAGTCGTCGACGCCGACCTCGTCGGCGATGGCGCGAGCGGTTCCCTCGTTGTCGCCGGTGAGCATGACCACCGACAGCCCGAACGCCTTGAGTTGCTCGACCGTTTCGCGGGCGTCAGGGCGAATCTCGTCCGCGACAGCGACCATCCCTTCGAGTTCGTCTTCGGTCCCGACGAGGACGACAGTCTTACCCTCGGATTGCAGACGCGGGATAGTGTCTTCGACGAGGTTCAGACAGCCCTGTCTATCACACATCTCCCGTACCTCGTCGGTGAGCGACCCATCCCAGTCGGCGATATGGGTGTGACCGAGGTCGAAGCCGAGTTCCGCGAAGAAGCCGGGTTTCCCGGCGAAGTGCGTGACTCCGTCGAGGTCGGCGCGGACGCCCTTGCCCGTGATGCTCGTGAACTCCGAAATCTCGCGCTCGGCGACGTTTGCGCCGTCGGTATGCGAGACGATTGCCTCGCCGATTGGGTGTTCGCTGCGGCGTTCCAGACCGCGAGCGCACCGGAGCACGTCGTCTTCGGTGTTTCCGTTGAGCGGAACGACGTCGGTGACGGCGAGTTCGCCCTTCGTCAGCGTGCCCGTCTTGTCCATGGCGATGGCTTCGACCGACCCCATCGCTTCGAGGTGCGTGCCACCCTTGATGAGGACGCCGTTTCGGGCCGCCGAGGTGATACCCGAGACGACCGAGGCGGGCGTCGAGATGACGAACGCACACGGGCACGCGAGGACGAGCATGGTGATGCCGTAGACGAACCACGTCGCCCAGTCGAGGCCGAACGCGATGGGCGGCACCGCGGCGACGGTGATTGCGACGACGACCATAAGCGGCGTGTAGTACGACGAAAAGCGCTCGACGAACTGCTCGCGGTCGGTCTTGTTCGCCTGTGCGTCTTCGACCATCGAAATGATGCGCGAGAGCGTGTCGTCGCCCGCCGCGGATTCGACGCGAACGTCCAGCGACCCGGCCTCGTTGACCGTCCCGGCGTACACCTCGTCGCCAGATGTCTTGTCGACCGGCACCGACTCACCGGTAATTGGTGCTTGGTTGACCGCGCTCTCTCCGGCGACGACCGTCCCGTCGAGCGGTATCTTCTCGCCGGGCGCGACCACGACAACGTCGCCAATCTCGACGTCTTCGACCGGAACGACCGTCTCGACGCCGTCGCGTCTGACCGTCGCTTCGTCGGGCGAGAGGTCCATCAGTTCGCGCAGTGAGTCGCGCGTTCGCCCCATCGAGAACTGTTCGAGGAGTTCGGAGACGCTAAACAGGAACGCGAGCGTCGCCGCCTCGAAGTAGAGACTCGTCGGGGGCGAGATGAGACTCGCGGTGACGGCGCTGAGGATAGCCGCCGACATGAGGAAGTCGATGTCGAGACTCCGGTTTCGAGCCGAATAGTAGCCGTTGCGGAGGATGGCCTGCCCGCCGACACCGGCACCGACGAGGTAGAGGACTTCAGCGAGGGTAAAGGAGACGCCGAGGACGGACGCGACGACGAGTTCGAGTCCGAGGAGGTACTCCGCAGTGATACCTGCCGCGAGGAATCCACCACTGGCCCACGTCTTGAGTGCGCGGGTGCTCCGCCAGACACTCTGGGATTCGGCATCGACATCGCTGCCAGCCTCAGCACCACCCAGTTCGTCGGCGTCGGTGCTGGCCACGTCGTAACCCGCGCTTTCGACGGCCGCGACGACGGCCGTGGGGTCAGGGTCGGCGGCGAGGGTGACGACGGCTTTCCCCGAGGTTGGCCGCGTATCGTAGTCGACGACGCCCGAGACGCCGTCGAGCGCGTTTTCGACCTTGCCAGCACACGATGGACAGTCCATCTCCGGAACCGAGAGCGTGAGCGTTCGGGTCGTCGGCTCGTCAGTCACCTCGTATCCAGCGCGCTCGACTCGTGCTCGGATGTCCGCGGCGGATGTCCGCGCTGGGTCGAAGTCGACGACGAGTTGCCCGGCGGTAAACCGCGGGTCGATGTCGTCGATGCCGTCGAGGCGGCGGACGCTCGATTCGACCTTTCCGGCGCACGAGGGGCAGTCCATCTCCGGGACACTGAACTCGGTGCGTTCGAACGAACCGTTCACGCCCGGGTCGTTCATATCGGAGTTGCTTCGTCCGTTCGTGCCGGGCTTGCCCGTGTCGGAATCCGAGTCCGAGTCCGAGTCCGAGTCCGAGTCCGAGTCCGAGTCCGAGTCAGACCGCGGGTCACGACCGCTCGTGTCTGTGGCAGCGTCGCTGGAGACCGAACACGAGTCGCCACAGCCACAATCGTCTGGAGGGACATCGGCCGCGTCCATCTCGTCGTCCGGGACGCGACCGTCGTTTTCGCTCATGGACGGCAGTAGTCACGGGGTAGTTAATAATCCACCTGTTAGAAACCGGCACCCTAGTAAGATTTTTTAATAAAATTCTTCTCTTAGGTTGATAACCACTCAGAGGAATGGCGGTGACGCAGTCGGCAGCGCAACGAGCCAGAGACTCACGATGGTGTAGAATATCATCACCGCGACGAACGGGAACTGGCTCCGAATCGCCTGCATCCGACTCGGGAAGGTGTCGTACGCCTGCGAGTGCGCCACCCAGACGGCCAGCAAATGCCCGAGAAGGACGAACGTGACGTTCAAGCCACCAAACCAGGCAGGGAGCGTGAGAACGACCGGGTTCGCAGGTGGCGACAGCGGCGAGGAGAGCGCACCCGTAAGCATCGGCGACAACGAGACGAAAAAGGCGAAGTAGTGAGCGAGGTGGTAGCCGACGGCGATGGCGAGAAGCGACGGGGCGAACCGCACAGCCAGCGAGCGCGGCGTCTCGAACGTCTCGATTCGTCTGACGGTGATTCGACTCGCGAGCACGTAGAGCCCGAGGAATGCCGCAAATCCGCCGAGATAGAGGACGCCGTAGACGACGAGCGCCGGGAGTCCGGCCTCGACGACGGCCGTGATAGCGGCCGCACCCTGCTCGGTCGTGACGAACCCACTGAACGTGAGTTCCCAGACGAGAACGACGGCGACGGCGACGTCCGCGAGGTCTGTCACCTCGTCGTCGGTGACGAGTCGCATCCCCGGAAGTCGAACCGAGAGACCGTCGTCGTTCCAGCGAATCGGAGCCACACGACCGTAGAACCGGAGAAACACCGAAACCGGGTCAGCGCGGTCGAACCACTCGTCCGTGCCAACGAGAACTGCACCGAGAATCGTGACGAGCGAATAGCCGGCGACGGCCCATGCGAGCAAGTCGGGTTGGCGAGTAACGCCAGCGGCCGTCTCGACCCACACCAACGCAAGTATTCCGGCAACCGCAGGCCACCGTCCGAGTTTCCGAGGGTAGCCGACGAACCCGTTCGGAAGGACAGACGCCACTGTTCGCCACGGATTGACCGCCCGCCACGTGTCGCCGACGAGGTACGTGAACATCGTATACCCGGCGCGGAGACCCGCAAAGGTGATGATGACGGCGAAGTTGAGCGTCGGAGCCTGCGGACCCGTGAATCCGAGGTACACGATGAGACCGAGGAGTACGACGCCGAGGAGGCTCCCGACGACGCCGAGGCCCCGGCGAACGACAGCATCGAGTTCGACGCTCGTCCGCCACGAGTGGACCTGTTCGATAAATCGCCTGTCGGTCACGAAACTCGCAAGCAGGGCCGACGCACCGACTGTGGCACCGCCGGTGGCGAGATAGAGCCACTGCGGAACCGCGAGGTTGTCCTGCGACGCGCCCGCGAGTCCGACAGCACCGTTGCTCGCGGCCACCGGGCCTGCGAGGAGAGACAGGAGACTCGCAAGGAGGACCGAGAGACCGATTCGTCTGAGTGTGGTCGTTCGGCTCATGAAGCAAAGAGGATGAACAGGATGAGGAATCCGAAGTATAACGCGACGAGGACGCCGAGCGCGCGGATTCGGAACGACTTCAACTCGCGCTCCTCGGCGTAGTACGCCTCACGGTACGCTTCGACTTCCTCGGCTGAGAGGTCGTCTGGGTGTCTCGCACCGCGGTGAAGCGTGAGGAGTCGCGCCGACGGATAGGCAGCATCGCACGTCCGACAGACGTGGCGGTCGGACGCCTCGCCGCCGTCGCCGCCGCTGCCGAATGCGCCGCCATCGCCGCCGTCGTTGTCGGTTGCTCCGGCGGTCGAACCGGGAGCGATTCCGTCGTCGGCCGTCGCGTCGGTATCGGACATTCCGTGTTGGTTCGAAGTATCGTCTGGGTAGTTCTGAACGTTTCTGTTGTCTCGTCGGCGTCAGACTTCGAACGACAGGGCTTCGAAGTCGAGGAATGCCGTCTCGTAGCCGTCATGGCGGGCGACCTGCGGTGGGACGTCGATGGAGAGTCGAACCGTGTCACCTGCTTCGACCGATTCGACGGGGAAACCGTAGTGGTATCCGAGTTCGGGGTCGAGCGTCCGGCGGAGTCGGCCTTCGACGACGGTGGTTCCGTCGCGTTCGAGTGTCGCCGCGATGCCCATCATGGGCAGGATGAACTCGTTGTGTGGAGTGCGGGCAGAGACGTAGACGTACGCGCCGTCACTCCCGAATCGTGCCCCGTCGGCGACGACGAAGGCGTCGAAGTACGCGTCGCCGCTGGTCTGTCGTTCGAGGTGGGTTCCGGGGAGCGACTCGATTTCGGGGGCAACCCCCGTCGGCACCCCCATCATCTTCATGGGGGGAACGGCACCGCGGGTACCCGCCTTGTCGTCGAGACGTTCCAGTTTCACCTCGTGGAGGTCATCCGTCGAGAACGTGAACTGGAAATTGGCGGTCTCTGCGGCCTCGAATCGCCCGGAGAACGACCCCGTGCGGTGGAGCGATGTCCCGCCAATTCGAACGCGGGCCTCGTAGTCACCCTCGCCGTCGAGCGTGTAGTTAGAGCCATAGTGCATCCCCATCTGCTGGGAGAGCATCGGGTACGCGAGTTCCTCACTCACGAGGGACCCATCACGAAGGATTTCGATAGAGACCCCGGCATCGAGCGGGAGTACTGTCCCCGTCTCGCGGTCCCACACAGAAGCCATGAGGTGGAGCGAATCGTCCGCCTCGACGACCGTCTTCTGGAAGTCGGTTCCAGCGACCGTCCAGAACCGGTGCGGGTACGAGTAGGTCAACGCAACGTCGTAGGGGCCCGCCGACGACGTCCCGTACATCTTCATCCCTTCTGTGAGTGCAGGGACGTAGACGGCATCAGGACGGTCCTCGACGAGCGGCGGGTCGCGCCACGCAGACTGGCGTTCGAATCCACCAAGACACCCAGCTGTCGCGGTGAGCGCACCGATTCCGAGGGTTTTGAGCGCATCTCGTCGTTTCATGTCGAATGAAAGCCCCGTTCGTACCCGTCGAGGCGACTTGCCTACGCTATCAACCGAGCAGTCATGTGAGTTGTGTTTCACCGACCGCATTCGACCATCGTCAAGAATTTCTCACGCCGTAAGACTGCCCACCACCTATTAATATCGTGTTACTTACCACTCAGTATAATGGGTGACTCGACGCTCGACGCCCTCGACGCACGAGCCATCGCCACTGCCTATCTGGCGTTCGGGTCCGTGGGCATCCTCGGCGGAGAACTCGTACTCGCGAGCGTCTTCGAAACGCCGCTCGTCTCGGCCTCCGCCCTAGCGAAAGGGCTGCTCTTCGTGGTCGTTTCGAGCGTCTTCGTCTGGTTCCTCGTCATTCGAAAGAACCGCCGAATCGCGAGTCACCAAACCTCGGTCGAAGCGTCGCTCAATCGCCTCCAGAGCGTCATCTCGGCGTCTCCGGTTCCGATACTCGCAGTCAACATCAGCGGCCGGGTGACGATATGGAACGACGCGGCGACCCAGACGTTCGGGTGGAAGCGAGACGAAGTCATCGGGGACCCGCTTCCGACCATCGCGAAGGGACAAGAGTCTGAATTCCGAACGGCGCTCGCGCGTTCAATCGAGGAAGACGGCCTCTCGAACGTCGGGGTCAAGCGCCAACGGCGAGACGGAACGATGCGCGATTTTTCGCTGTCTACGGCCCCGATTTCCGACGCCGACGGGACCGTCCGCGAGGTCATCGGTATCTTCGTCGATACGACCGAGCAGAAAGCGCGCGAACGTCGCCTCCGCGAATACGAGATGGCCGTCGAACAGGCGGGTCACGCCATCTACCTGACGAACCCCGATGGAGAGATTACCTACGTCAATCCGGCATTCGAGCGGATTACCGGCTACTCCCGAGAGGAAGCCATCGGTCACACGCCGAAGATACTCAACTCCGGCGAGATGGACGACCAGTACTACTCGCGGCTCTGGCGAACCATCGAATCTGGCGAGACGTGGCAAGAACGAATCGTCGACAAGCGAAAAAACGGAGAGTTCTACACGGCGGCACAGACCATCGCGCCGATTAAGCAGGACGACGAGTGCATCGGGTACGTCGCCATCCAGTCGGACATCACTGAGACGGAGTTGACACAGCAACGACTCAGCGTCCTCAATCGGATGCTCCGCCACAACCTTCGAAACCGGATGAACGTCATCGAGGGGTACGCCGAGATGGTTCGACGCGACACGGACGACCAGATGATCGACGAAGAAGCCGCGGTCATCGTCGACGCGGCGGGGGACCTCTCGTCACTCGCCGAGAAGGCACGAACCGTCGCCGAACTACTCGAATCGGATGGGTACACGGCCGACGCCAAGCGACTCATCGACGATGGAGCTTCGAGCGTCCAATCGCGACACCCCGACTCGACGATACGGGTTACCGTCGAACCGAATCTGTCCGAACACGTCGACAGTCGCGTCGGCGTCGCTATCGAGGAACTCGTCGAAAACGCACTCCAGCACGGCGGCCAGACAGTTCACATCAGCGCATACCGGAGTCCAACGGACGAGTCTCGATTCGTCGTCCGAGTCGAGGACGACGGTCCTGGAATCCCGAAAACCGAGTGGGAGGTAGTCAAACACGGTGAAGAGACGCCACTCAAACACGGTACTGGGATGGGATTGTGGCTCGTTCAGTGGGTCGCCACCAAAGCCGGTGGGAGTATCCGACTCGACACGACAGCCCTCGGCGGGTCAGCGGTGATACTCGAACTCCCGCGGGATGCCGCAGGTGAGGTTGGAACCGACGAAGGTAGTGAAGAATGGGCGGATAGACGCCGAAGAGACTCGTGACGGTAACGAGGATGAAGACACCAACTACGAAGTAGACGAGAAAATAGACAGGTCGAAAGGCGGCAACGGGAGTCTCGACGGGACGTCCGAGTACCGAGTCGGGGAGGCCAGCGAGTTAGGCGTCGAGCAGTTCGACGAGATTTCCTTCCGGGTCCCGTACGAACACGATTCGGGTGCCGCTCTCGGTGGTTTGCGGGTCGCTGGCTGTCTCGACATGTGACGGGAATTGCTCGACTGTGGCGTCAACGTCGTCAACCGAGAGCCCGAGGTGTGTGGCTCCCGGACGGTTGAGTTCGGCTTCGGGAGTCGCCTCTCCTTCGGGGTCGTACTCGACGAGTTCGACCCGGACATCGCCCCCGTCGAGGTGGGCAAATCGACCGGTCGCGTTCGGAACGTCCACGGCAGTCGAGAAGGCCTCACCGGAGACGGAGAACGTGTCGATGACCGACAGACCGAGTACGTCGCGGTAGAATTCGACTGTGCGGTCGAGGTCACGAACCGTGATACCGACGTGATGTGCGATGACGCTGGTCACAGTCACCCTGCGAGCGACTCCCAGATAGGCGCTTCGTTCGCGCGGAGGGCTCGCGCACCGACGAACCGAAACGATAGCGGGAAGGCTCTCTCGTCGGCCACTTATTCACCATTCTCCCGCTCGGGGGGGCTTAGCGGGGCCGTACCGGGGTTCGAACATCTAGGTAGCGCGCATATAACAATCCCCGAACTATTACTACAGAATAGTATGCCAGGGGTTTTCGGCGGAAACGAGGACGCTCCCAGTGCGTCCGTTCTCTCCTCGTCCACATATCGATGGGATATCCACGACGAACACCGGCTGTCTACGGATGTCCCATTCGGCGTCATCCACCACGGCGAACGGGACCCGTCCGGGCACACAATCGTCGAGGACGGGTCTGTCTCGGGTATCGTCTACGGGGTGATTTCCAACGAGGACATCGACTTTACGCCGGACCTCGTTCGGCGGCTACTCGACGCGCCCGGGGACGTGCTGCCGCGACTGAACGGGCCGTTCTCGCTCGCCTGTATGGACCAGTTGTCGGGGAGAACCATCATCGCCACGGACAAGATGGCGACGAGGCCGTTGTACTACACCGTCGACGACCCGTTCGTGTTTGGGTCCGAGCTCTCGGCGGTGGTGCAGGCCGTCGACGACCCGACGCTCGACGAACAAGCAGCCTCCGACATCCTGCTGATGGCGCACGTCTGGGGGGACAAGACACTCGTTCAGGAAGTGAAATCGCTCCGCCCGGCAAGTTACGTCCGCTACGAGAACGGAGAGTGGGAAGAACACCCCTACTGGCAGTTCTCCTTCGGAAGGTACGACGGCGTAGACTTCGTCGAGACCTTCGCGCAAGCCTACGAGGGTGCCGTCAAAGACATCGCACGAACCATCACTGGCCCGACTGGGCTCTGGCTTTCGGGGGGACTCGACAGCCGGATGTTCGCCGCGGCGCTCCACACCGTCGACAAACCGTTCCGGACGTTCACGTACAACCGGCCACTCGGGACAGCAGAATTCGGCCCGTTCCGCACCGACCTCGAAATAGCGAGTGACGTTTCGGAAGCACTCGGCGTCGAACACACGGTGCTGTCACACACTCCCGATGTTATCGTCAATCGAATCGCCGACCTCGTCGACATCAGCGACGGCCTCGTTGGCTGGAATACGATGGTGAACCTATCTGCCGTCTTTGATGTCAAGCCGAACGGGATGGGAGTCATGTGTGAAGGCTCCGGGTCGGCGATACTCTGCGGCGAACACGTTGGTTCGAAACGACTCAGCGGGATGTCATACCCCGGAGACGTACTCTACGACATGCACGCTCTCTGGGACGGTGGGATGGTCAAAAACGTGCTGACAGGCGACGTTGAGCCGAAAGACACGTTTATCGACGAGGTTCGGGCGAGTCCGTACACCGACCGGAATTCACGAATTCTCGGGGTTACCAACATGAACTACACGCCTCGGAAGCACTTCCTTTCGAACAAAATCGCGCGGGCACGGTTCGGAACGCGAGAGCAACTCCCAAACAACCGCCTCCTGGAACTCGCCAGCCAACTGCCCATCGAATACCGGACCCAACCATTCCTGTACAAGGGAAGCCCGATTCCCCACGTTCCGTCGCCGATGAAGTTGAAACTGATGCGGATGCTGGACCGCGACGGGTCGCTGGCGAACATTCCATACGAAGGGACCCAGTTACCGCCGTCGTACCCCTACGCTGCCCACGGTGTTGGGTTTGTGGCGAAAAACGTCGTGCAACGCGGACTCTCGTCGAGCGACATCGGAAGCTGGTACCGAGACAACGACACGTTCCAACGTTACATCGACGGCCTGCTCTGGTCAGCGGGCGACCGCTCACTATTCGACGGCGACGCCATCGTCGACATCAGACAGGAACACATGCGAAAGAAGGCCGACAGACTCGCCTTCCTCGCGCAAGTCACAACCGTCGAACTGTTCATCCAACGGATTCTGGAGCAGTGACAAGGGTTTTAACCCCTTACTCTTCGACGGCGAGAGTTGATTTCGGACGAGTTCGCATGTCAGATACGTTCAGCACGCGGCGGTAGAGCGAGATGAGGTCGTCAGTCACCGTCGCCCACGAGTACTCAGCCTCAACGCGTGACCGGCTCGCGTCGCCCATGCGCCGCGTCGACTCAGAGTCAGTGAGTACGGTTTCGAGCGCGGAGGTGAGTGCATCGACGTCGCCCGGAGGGACGAGCACGCCGTTTTTAGCGTCGACGACCGACGGAATACTACCGACAGTCGTCGAGACGATTGTATTGCCACCAGCCATCGCTTCGAGGATTGCGATGGGTAGCCCTTCGGCGTGCGTCGGGAGGAGGTAGACCGAACCCTCGCTGAGCAATGCTCGTTTTTCGTCTTCGGAGATGTAGCCGACGTACTCCACGCTGTCGTAGTCGGCCGCCAATCTCTCGGCGTGGTGTGAAAGCGGTCCCGTACCAGCTATCGTGGTCTTGAATTGTACCCCCTCGTCGTACAGGCGGGCAATCGCCTCGGTGGCTTCGACGATACCCTTCCGTTCGACGTGGTTCGAGACGAATACCAGATGTTGTGTCTCGCCCAATTCGTGCGAGTCGTACTCGTCGGTTGCGACGGCGTTCGGAATCACGACCAATTTCTCGGGAGCGACGCGAACCGAGAGTACCTGCTTCCAGTAGTCCGAGAGGACGACGACGGCCGCCGCCGCGTCGAACACGACTGACTGGAACCACGCGAGTGGGCCAGTCGCATCCTGAACGAACTCGTCGAACGACGAGCCGTGAACGTGGAGAATCACCGGGCGGTTCCAGACGTACGCCGAGTAGAGCACGTAGAACGACGAGAGATAGAACGAGAAGTAGTGCGACGTGTGGACGTGGACGACGTCGGGGCGCGCTCGGAACGGGAACCGAATCCAGCCAGCGAGAGTGTCGAGGGTACCACGAAGGAACCCGAGCGGTGAGTCCGTCGAGGCAGTCGTGGTACTGTACAGGTCGAGAGAAAGGTGGTCGTCTAACTGCCGCAGTTGCGCAGAGATATACCGTGCGATACCTCCCGACTTTCGGTCCGCAGGCCCGACAATGAGCACGCTAATGGAATCCATTCTATACCCAGTCTTGTCGAGGGAAATCAAAGTAATACGACCCGTAACGGCGTCTGGGGTGTGTTTATCGGCGTCTCTCGGGGTGGTCGTCGTGGTACACACTGGTCCCAATCTCTCGGAACGGGCCGGTCTTGTGTGTGAAAGAGACCGCGTCAGTGTCCCTCTCTATTCGCCGGGACCGTCCGTCTCCGCAGTCGAATACAGCACCTGATAGGACTCGACTTCTCCGTTCGTGTAGACGCGACTGACGCCCTCCTGATTGGGAACCGAATCGAAGTCCTCTGCGGTGAACCGCAGGCCGTTGTACGCGATTAACTCCCTATCCCGGTCCGTCTTCGTGAGTATCAGGTAGTAGAAGTCCTTTTGTGGGAAGTCGTGCTCCCGAACGTCTCGTAATTCCGGGCCCATGTCCTCAGGATAAATCGCCCAACGCAGCCGGTTGTCCAGATTCGCACCTCTGGCGTCGTAGTAGCGCTCAGGACCAGTCCGGAGCGCCGCAAACGCTGCACTGTCGCCAGCGTATTCGAACGTCGTCGCGTGTCCTTCGTACTGTTGCTCGGAGACGTGGCCGGTGGGAAGCGACAGGTACGGTGAGGCGAAGAATGCCGCCATCGAGACCACGAGCGCGACGGTGGCCAAGACGAACACCGCGGACCGAAGCGATCCACCGGCGTTCTTCATCCTCTCACCGAGTTGAACGAAGCCGACAGTGGCGACGACCATCGCGAGGACCATCCCGAATCCGGCGTGGCGGAAGAAGTACCCCTGAGCGCCTCCGAAGTAGTGCGCAACGAAGAACACCGCGAGAGAGACACCAGAGACGGCGAAGAGGGCGACGACAGTATCACTCTTGGTGGTAGGTTTGGCTTGGTCACCGAACTGCGCGTTGGAAGACTCGTGCTGGCTAGACCGGGCACTCAGGTATGACAGCAGTCGCTTTCCGACGACAGCGGCGGCGGCGAGGACGAACACCGTTTTACTGAGGAAGATTTTGAAGAAGAGGGTGACGAGGCCTGTTCCCGCACCTTCTGCCGATTCTGCACGGTCGGCGATTATCTGCCGTCCTGCCTCGTCCGTCCCGTTCAGCATGCCGATGAGAGACTCGGTGAGCGAGGTGGATAAGGCGAAAATCGCGTTGTACTGGATGTTCCAAGCAAGGAATACGACAGTTAGGAAGATGAACTGGCCGTAGACAGGTTTCGACTGAGCGAAGAGCGTCTTCGGGTATCGCCGTCGGGCAACGAACTGCACCAGCGCGACTGTTCCCAGAAGGACGATGACGTTGGCTGCCACCTGCGGGTGGAAAACTATGATAGCCGTACCACCGAAGATAACTCCGAGATCCGTCGACGAGAGGCGACGTGGGAGAGTTGGGTCTGGCCCAGACGACGTGACATGCTTGACGAAGAGAAACAACACGAATGGGAAGAAGAACGTCGCGAGCGAGTACGTGTGGAAGTGGGGTGCCAGCGCCACGTGGTTAACCGGCAAGAATAACAGCGCAGCGACGAGCGCAACACTGGTCGCAGTTCGCGTCGGTAGAATCTCCCGAATTACGAGCACCGAGAACACGACATAACTCACAAGGAGGACCAGAACGACGAGCAGCATCCCGCGTTCGAGTGGCGTCCCGCCGAGTACCGAGAGTACCCCGGAGAAGACGTGCGACGCGGGATAGATATCACTGAAGAACGTCGTCGTTCCGGCAACTAACTCGCGCGCCCAGCCGAGGTGGTTGAGCGCGTCGGTGAGACCGTAGAAAAAATATCCGCGGATGATCGGTAACGCAGGTATCGAGAGGCCAGAGATACCAGTGAGAACGAGCGCTGCGTACCAGGAGATATCGTCCGATGGATGAGAGAGAACCCACACTGCTGAGACCAGTGCGACGCCGACGCCAACCCAAAAGAGGAGTGGCGTCGCCCGGTAGATGTCCACTTCGTATCCATTCGCAGGCGCCGAACGAGCCACCAAAACGGCGGCGATGAATGCGAGATTACCCAGTACCAGCACTATCGTATTCGCGGTTTGGAGGTTGGTACTCGTCTCGAACGAGTACCGGTTCGTGTAGCCCTTCAATACCGACGAAATCAACTGTATCATGTGTGTTTCCTTATCTGTTGTATCCGGAGCTTGGTTACTCATTAGCTATCCCACAACTAGTCTCGGTCTAGCCGCCGATTCTCTCATCCACTGGTCGTTTGGCGAGAGTGCGGCCTCTGTCTGTGACGACTCCCCGGGCAACGGTTCCCTGACCCAGAGTGTCAAACTCCGATAGGCGTTATCTATCGTCGGTTCCGACGGAGGAGCACCACGGTAGACGAGGTACACGAGTCGGACACGGTCGCCACCCATCAGGGGCGCAATCCGGTGTGGGCGTTCCCACGTCTCACCGTCACGCAACCGGACAGAGAACTGGTCGATGTGCCGACGCTCCGTGACAGTTCCATCGGTAGCGACCATCTGAGACTGGGCGATGACAGTATACTCGACGGTGGTACGTTCATGATTGGTGAGAACCAACACGAGGTCTGCCCGTTCGTCGGGCGCAAGGTCGTGTGGATACCCTTCGGCGACCAGTTCACCGTCAGGACCCGCGGTCAACAACGAGGCACTCGTGTACGCCGGACTCTCAGGTGGGGCTGTGAGACCGACAACTAGCGTCGCGACTGCGACCATGAGCGTCACGGTGACGACGACGGTCGAAGGTGGCAGTTTCCCCCGTGACCCAGCGAGAGTACGCAAGACCCGTATTGGAGCGGGTCTGACAGGCACCGAAATGTCGGTGTTAGACGGAAGTCGGTGACGCCTGACGAATGCGAGGAGCGCGAACACCGCCGAGACAGAGAGGACGACCAGCACGACCAAATCGACCGCATACGAGAGTCCAGTAATCGCGATGAGGAACCCGTACACGGGCATGAGAGCGATGCTGAACCCGACCGCGACGGCCCACCGTTCGACCTTCCGAAGACCCGGGAGGAACCAATCGTCTTCAGATCGATGACGACCGAATGATCCGTCGCGGTCGGTTGTTCTGAGTGGAAACACGACCAGCGAAAGGACATATCCCGGAAACACCAGTACCGCAATCAGGGCGATGAGCAGTCGAAGCGGCGATCCGGCCGAAAGAGCCACCGCAACGACCAAGAGGAGCAAAAGCACCAGAACCGGCCAGACGACGTCGACGACATCGTCGGTGAGCCGGCCAGTTGAGTAGGGAGCCATTTAATCCCTTGAGAGTCGGTGACGATTCTGTTTTGTTATAGTCATAGTAACTGTAAAAACGACACGAGCAGTCTGTATGACGGATTATCATATCATCTAGTTTACTCGTTCGGTCGGGGAGCACGTACTGACGAGAATGCGGCTCGAAGGACCCAGCCACCATCGCTACGACAACCGAACAGCGTGAGTAGCCCTCGCAGAATCGCCCGGTTAGGAGCTGAATAGATACGTGGCGAACGAACGTTGTGACAGGTAACGACGACGCAGTAGAGCCGAATTATGTCCAAACGACTCCCCTCTTTAGTCTTCGTACCCGAGTACCGTGCGAACGAACAGGTGCGACGGTGGGGTGTGTGACGTGCAGTTCGAGTCTGCCGACTTCGCGCTCTGTCTGACACACGACGTTGACCGACCGTACAAGACCTACCAGAGCTTCTTTTTCGCGCTCACAGAGCGGCCATTGTATCACCTCGGGACGCTCAGACCGGGGATTGAACCATACTGGCAGTTCGAGGACATCATGGCCCTCGAAGCCGATCTCGGTGTTCGGTCGGCGTTCTATATCCTGAACGAACCGAGCCTGTTCGCGACGCAACCGCCGAACGAGTGGGTTCGGATAGAGAATCTCATCGAACACGCAGGACGGTACGACGTGACTGACGGCGACCTCGTGCGCATCCTCAGGAGTCTTGACGACGGTGGATGGGAAGTCGGGGTACACGGGTCGTTCCACACGGACACCAATCCCGACCGACTCGGAGTCGAAAAACGAGTGCTGGAGTCGATTCTCGGCCACGAGGTGTACGGCGGCCGGCAGCACCACCTCAAACTCGGTCCGGAAACGTGGCGTGCGCAGCGAGAACTCGGCTTCCGGTACGACGCGAGTCTCGGGTCACGCTCGTCGGCCGGGTTTCTCCACGGGTATGACCCACTATTCCCCTTCGATGACGACTTCGCCCTCTTCCCACTGACCGCAATGGAAGTCGCACTTCCGGACCCGGGAACCGACTTCGAGGCGGCCCAGTCCGCATGTGAAACACTGGTCGACGAAGCCGCAGCAAACAACGCCGTCATGACGGTACTGTGGCATCCTCGCTACTTCAACGAGAAAGAATTTCCGGGGTACAAGCGCCTCTATCGACACCTCGTCCAGTACGCGCTCGACTGCAATGGGTGGGTCGGTCCACCGCTCGACTGCTATGAACAGTTCGTGCTGGAAGACGAGAGCGTCGTTGGAAGCGGATAGTCGCCCGCGTCAAGCAGACTCGAATGGTGGTTGAAAGGGGGTTCTCAGGCTTCGATACCGGCCGTGGTCTCATCGGACAGCCGTTCATCTTCGGACGGCCGCTTCACGTATCCAAGCGTGGACATGTCTGTTGCCACGTCAACGATGAGGTCCGTGAGGTTCACGAGCGTCTCGACGTACTCGTTTCGCCGGGTCAACCACTGTTGTTCAATGCGAGGGTCACTAGCAAACCTGACAGCAGTCGCCACCACGTCGTCGAATTCGCTGAGGTTGCGAATGAGCCCCTGTCGTTCCAGTTCGACGAAGTTCCCCATGTCGTTCTCGCCGACGAACGAGTTCGAGCGAATCGCCGGCGTCCCGAGTAATGCCGCTTCAGTGACCATCGTCTGCGTGTCGGCGACGAAAACGCGTGCTTCTGCGAGTGCATCGTGGAGGAGCGCTGGATGGATGTCGTAGGGACGCGCCGGCAAGTCGTCGAGATTTACGTCCTCACCCTCATCCGTGACGAAGACAGTGACGTGGTCGCTGAGTCGTTCGATAAGTTCGATGCGATGGGCCGGGGGAAACCCCTTGTGCCCCACGTCGTGGTGCGACCCGAACGCGTTGAATCGGACGATTGCAAACGGTTCATCCGGTTCAACACCCAGATGCTCGCGGACGGTGGGGTTCGGTTCGTACACGTCGGGGTGGAGGTATGCGGTTTCTTTGAATCCGTCAAACCGGTAGTGCTTGGGACCGAGGTCTTTGCCGAACGTGTAGGGCGTCATCATGAGGTCAGCGAACGGGCGAGAGACGAAGTGGTCGAACGACGTCGGTTCGGAGTCGAGGATGAGGACCACCGGTGTACGACTGACCGCCCCCGCGTGTGCTGCGTAGCCACCCATCCCGAAGATGAGGTCGGGGTCGAATTTTCGGATGCGGCGTAGAATCGTCGCATAGTGGCTCGGCAACTCCCGTACAAGCGAATACTTGTTCGTTTCAACCTTGCCGTAGATTTCGTACGGGAGGCCGTAGTACGTCAGCAGCGACTTCGTACACCCGTACTCACGTCCGAGGACAAGAACCTCGTGCCCGTCGGCCTCAAGTCTCCGGACAGCATGTTTGTAGAGATGCACGTGTGCGGGCGTATTCGTGAAAAAGGCGTATCTCATCGTCTGCGACACGTACGCTCTCACACACCCTCGTTAAGAGGTGAATAAACGGAGCCTGGTCAGCGTCGTTCGGACACTTGTTCGTCGGCGGCAACTGCCGTACTCGAACGGTCCCCGAAAACGACGGTTCTCACCCTCGTAACCAGTGAAACCGAGTCTCTGACTCTCCCCGTGAGACGGGTATTCTACATATAACGAAATGGAACGCAGGCGGTGTTTCAAGCAACTGAACCAGCTATGTATATGTATTCGACAGTGAACGGTACCCGTTTTGAGGGTCCGATTCAGAGAACTGTCCACCACTGGGGGCGGATGTGAGCGTCGAGATCACTCGGGCCAGCGACACGGCACTCGACGGCCTCGATGGAACGTGGGATGACTTGGTCGAACAGTCCCCGATGGGGTCTCTCTTCCACCGCTACGACGTTCTCCGCGTCATCGAAGCACACAGTGGTGCGACGCTACATCCGCTCGTGGGGTACAAAGGCCAAGAGCCAGTCGGCGTGTTTCCGGTTTACGAAATCTCGAAGGGACCGGTTACGACCGCGTTTTCGCCGCCGCCGGGGATGGGGATTCCGAACCTCGGGCCGGTACTCTTTAACTATCAGAAGCTCAAACAGCGCCGGTTCGAGAAGCGAAATCTCGCCTTCGTCGAAGGATGCGTCTCGTGGATGGAAGAGAATCTCGATCCGAAGTACTCCCACGTCGTCACGCAGGCGAGTTACAATGACGTGCGACCCTTCCAGTGGAACGAGTTCACGGTTACGCCGAAGTACACCTACGACATCGACCTCTCGCTCGGTGAGGCAACGTTACTTGATGGATTCACTCGTGACGCCAGAACGTCGATTCAAAACACTCCTGACGACGCGTACGTCATCGAAGAGCGTGGGTTCGAAGGGATAGACTACGTCCTCGAACGAATCAACTCACGGTACGACAAGGGCGGCGGTGGCCTCGTGCTCAAACCACAGTACATCAAAGACCTCTACGACACGCTCCCCGACGGAAGCCTCCGCGTCTACGTCGCGGAAGTCGACGGCCAACCCGTTAGCGGCCGACTGACGCTCCACTCAGCGGACGGGGTGACCCTCTGGCAGGGCTCACCGAAACCCGACATCGACATCGACGTTCCCATCAACGACCTGCTGAACTGGCGGTCGATGGTCGATGGCATAGCCGCCGGGAAGTCGACCTGCAACTTTGTCGGGGCGAACACCCGACACCTCTGTCGATACAAAGCGAAGTTCAACCCCAAGACCAACCTCTACTTCGAAATCGAGCGTGGGACGCGGACGATGAGCGTCGTCTCCGACCTGTACCGGAGGTTCAGATAATATGACGAAACTACTCACACTCGGTCTCGATGGGGCCGCATGGCACAAACTCGACCGAATGATGGACGAAGGGAAGCTTCCGAACCTCTCGAAAATAGTCGCGGAGGGCACTCGTGCGCCGCTTCAGACGGTTCTTCCCCCGGTCACCTGTCCCGCGTGGCGGTGTTCGACCGCTGGCAAGAACCCGGGCAAGGTGGGTGTGTACTGGTGGCTCAACCTCGACCGTGAGACGGGACGCATCACGTCACCGACCGCGAACTCATTTGACACGGCGGACACGTGGGACTACCTCTCGGAGGCTGGACGCCGGACCGCCATCGTGAACGTCCCGATGACGTACCCACCGACGAAGATACACGGGACCATGGTTTCGGGATTCGGTGCGCCGTTCGAAGTCGAGCTGGAAGACGAACCGATGACGTATCCACCCGAGATGCAGGACCGACTCAACGACGAGTACGGCTGGCAGGTCGGTGTCGACGACGTACACGCTCCCGGTGGTGTCGACGAGGCCCTCGACCTGATTCGCTCTCGGTTCGAGTTGCTCTTCGACTTACTCGACGAAGGATATGACTACATCCACCTGACAATCTTCTACATCAACGTCCTTCAGCACCACTTCGGCGACGGTCCAGAGACCGAACGTGGATGGGTCCTGATAGACGAGTACCTCGGAGAACTCCCCGACGATCTGACGAAGATTATCTATTCCGACCACGGGCACTCACACATCGACCACACCTTCGTCGTGAACAAGTATCTCCTCGACAAGGGGTATCTCTCTATCGAACGCCGGACGGGTGACGGCGTTACTGGCGGCCTCTACTCACTTCTGAACCGTGTTGGAATATCCATCCGGACAGCTGGGATGCTCGCCAGAACCGTGCTGCCGAAGTCACTCTACAAACGAATCGTAAAGTCCGGATACCCGATTCCGACGTTCGAACTCGCGAACCGGGTGCAGTGGGACGAAACGGACGCAGTCGCGCTCAGTCAGGGACCGCTCTACATCAATCGGGACCGCCTCGGCGACGACTACGAGCGGTTCCGCGCGGACCTGAAAGCGGAACTGGAGTCCATCACAATCGATGGCGAATCCCCCTTCGAGGCGGTCATGTTCGCGGAGGATGTCTACGACGGCCCACACATCGACAAGGCACCGGACTTGATGCTCATTCCCACCGACGCATGGGAGATATACGGCGGTATCACCCCGTCTGTCGTCGAGCGACAGGTCACCTCGTGGACCTCTGGCAATCACCCAACCGGGATGTTACTCGTCCACGGTCCCGACGTCACCGCTGGAGAACTCTCGGCGCGGTCGATTCTCGACATCGCACCGACCGTCCTCCGGTATTTCGACTGCCCGGTTCCAACGGACCTCGACGGCGAGGCGTTCGCAGAACCGTTCTACGAGGGACTCCCTGAAACAAGACAGCGAGCGCCAATCGCCGCCACAAGCGACGACACGACAACAGACGACGGAGAACTAAAACGCCGCCTCGAAGACCTCGGGTATCTCGAATGAAACCTGTCCGGAACGGCGTCATCGCGTGGTCCGACCACGCTGAACCTGAACAGGTTCCTACCGAGTGGGTACTCCACCACCTCGTGAATACCCTCGACTACGCCAGAGTGCGCGACTATCGCGGTTGGGACCTTTACGACGGTGAGAGCAGTCGCATACTGCAAGCGCTCCCCATAGACAACACGTGGGTGAACCTCGCATTCCAGCAATCGGTCCGCCGAGCACCCATCAATATCCGTCCGCTCCTCGCCGTCGAGCAACGGCGGAACTTCATGGGCGTCGCGCTGTTCGCCATCGCGAATCTACGCGCCTACGAACACACGCATCAAGAGCGCTTCATCGACGACGCACAGGAACTGGTCGACTGGCTTATCGAGAACCAGAGTACGGGCTACAGCGGGTTCTGTGGTGGACACAAACATCCCCTACAGGGGTTGGAGTATCGAAACATGCCCAACGTCCCCGGCATTGTCGGGACGACATACGCGGTACAGGCGCTCCTTATGGCGGCCGACCACCTCGGCAACCACTACCGCGATGTCGCGCTTACGTCCGCCGACTTCGTCTTCGACGACTTGCGCTACACGGAGCACCCTGACGGTGCGCGAATCAATTACAAACCCCTCGACACGGGCGAGTACTACACGCTCAACGCCAACGCACTTGGTGCCAGACTCCTCTTGAACCTGTACGACGTGGCTGGTGAGGAACGGCTTCGAGAAGCTGCGACGAACATCCTCGACTACGTGGCCGCCCAGCAGACCAAAACCGGTGGCTGGATGTACCGCGACCCACCGGAGACATCGCACCTCTCGATGGACAACTTCCACAACGGCTTCATAGTCGAGTCGCTGCTTCGGTACCAAGAGATAACGGGGTCGAACCGATACACGTCGACCCTTGACGAGGCGCTCTCGTTCTATCGAGGCCTGTTCACCGACGACGGTGCCCCACGATACGACGAGGCAAACGAATACCCGTACGACATCCATTCGTCCGCCCAAGGTGCCGTCGTGTTCTCGATGCTCGGCGACGAGTTCGCAGAGCGGATCATCCGCTGGGCGGTCGTGAACCTCTCGAACGGAAAAGGGGAGTTCTACCACGAGAAGCATCGATTCTACACCAAACGCATCACGCTGATGCGATGGTGTCAAGCGTGGATGGCGCACGGGATGTCCCGGTACCTCACGAGCGCAACCGAGTAACTGTCCAGACCGGTCTCACCACCGAGTTGGTCGAGTTACCAGTGTCGCCAAAAAGGGCGAGTTACCAGTGTCGCCGAAAAGTATCTAGAGCGCGTTGACGACGGCATCCACAATCCGTCTGGCGGCGTCGCCATCACCGTACAGCGACGGTTTCGGGGGGAGTTCGTCCGTTCGCCGCAGCGCCGTTCGAATTGCGTCGGTGTCTGTCCCGACGAGTTCGTTCCACCCCGATTCGATGGTTTCGACCCATTCGGTCTCCTCCCTGAGCGTCACACACCGGGTGTCGAGATAGAACGCCTCCTTTTGAACCCCGCCAGAGTCCGTCGCGACGCGGTCAGCATCGTCGACGAGGCGGACGAAGTCGAGATAGCCGAGCGGTTCGAGAACGATGAGTTCTCGCGTCGTGAGTTCCCAGAGACCGTTCCGCTTGAGGGCCGCTTCGGTCCGCGGGTGAACGGTAAAGACGACCGGAAGCGGGGCGTCGACGAACCCACGAACGATCCGTTCAAGTCTGGCCGGGTCGTCGGTGTTCGCCTGCCGATGGACCGTCGCCAGGATGTACTCTCCCGGCTCAACGCCCGCCTCGTCGAGAATCGTCGATTCGTCCCGTGCCCGGTCTCGAACGAGCGTGATAGCGTCGTACATCACGTCGCCAGTAACGACGACACCCGCTGTGATTCCCTCGTTTGCGAGCGTCTTGACGGCTAAATCAGAGGGGACGAACAACAGACTCGAACAGTGGTCGGTGAGTACTCTGTTTACTTCCTCCGGCATCGACCAGTCGCCGCTCCGAAGACCCGCCTCGACGTGTGCGATCGGGATGGTACGCTTCACTGCGACGAGTGTAGCCGCGAGTGTCGAATTTGTGTCACCGTACACGAGAACGAGGTCAGGGTTCTCGGCTACCACAACCTCGTCGAGCTTGCGCATCATCTCGGCCGTCTGTTCTGCGTGGCTCGCCGACCCGACGCCGAGATTGTACTCGGGCGTGGGGATGTCCAACTCGTCGAAGAACACGTCCGACATACCGAAGTCGTAGTGCTGCCCAGTGTGGACGAGCACCTCCGAACAGCGCTCACGGAGAAGTCGAGACACGGGGAACGCTTTGATAAACTGCGGCCGAGCGCCGACCACAGAGAGGACTGTCTGCGTGGGCATCGGCTACGCTCCCTCCCTAATCGTATCAGTCGGAAAATTGCTTCTCGTCATTGTCTGTCGAGACGTTCGGTGTCCCATTAATTCATTACCGGATAACACCTGTAACTAGCCGAAAGGACGGAAACAAGACCTAGACAGCAAAATCAGTCGGCGAGATAATACTATCCTAGCACCGAACCGAATACCGAGAAAACCCTAGCACCGAACCGAATACCGAGAAAGCAGGAATTAATCAATCGCGAGCAGGCCACACGCGGATAAACCACTCCATAACAATGCTGGTAAGAGAGAATCCTAGTAATACGTCATAAATATGATTTCTCACATGGTGTGGTGTCCCTCTACACCTTGGGCAGGCACCGAAAAATGAGTCCCCTCGACTGGATTCGGTCGCTCGTCGAGAGGCTGAACCCGTCTGGCGATGTCGGAGAACGGGTCGTCAAGAGTGTCATCTGGTTAGTCGGGCAGAACGTTCTCGGACGGGTGTTCCAGTTGTCGATGCTCGTGATACTGGCTCGGCTTATCGGTCCGCACGAACTTGGTATCGTCGGTATCGGCCTCCTCGGACTGAGTGCGATGAGGAAGTTCACCAAAATCGGACTGAACGCCGCGCTCATTCAGAAAATAGAGGAGGATGTCAACTCGCATCTGAATACGACGTGGGTCATGGAAATTGCACGTGGACTCCTTATCGGACTCGTGCTTTTTCTCGCCGCGCCGATGCTCGCGAACACAGTGTTCAACGAACCTGACGCGATGTGGCCGATACGGGCCATCGGTCTCTCACCGGTTATCCTCGCGTTCCAGAACCCCGGGGTGGTCTACTTTCAGAAGAATCTCGATTTTCACAAGCAATTCGTCTACAAGGTGGTCGGCGACGCCTCCCACTTCGTTGTCAGCGTGAGCTGGGCATTAGTCTCACCCGACGCCTGGTCGTTTGTCGCTGGCTTTCTCGCTGCCGACGTGCTTCGATTTTTCATCTCCTACCTCATCAACGATTACCGACCGTGGCCAGCATTCGACCTCGAAGTGGCGAAGGAACTCGTCAACTACGGGAAATGGATGACTGGTTCGTCCATCCTCTATTTCCTTTACAGCGAAGGTGATGACGCCTTCGTTGGCTGGTTCCTGAACCCGACTATGCTGGCGTTCTATCAGTACACCTACCGCTTCTCGAATATGCCCGCGACCGAAATTTCGGGAGTCGTCGAGTCGGTGATGTTCCCAACGTTTTCGAAGTTACAGGGGAAACAAGAGAGGCTCAGGAACGCGTTCAGGAAGACGCTCCGAGTCACCGCACTCCTCTCGTTCCCGTCTGCAGTGGGCATCGCCGTCGTCGCACCGACCTTCATGTTGGCGTTTTTCGGCGAGGAGTGGATGGTTGCGGTTCCAGCGATGCAAGTCCTCGCTATCTACGGACTGTTCCGTGCACTCAGCCGAACGTTCAGTCCGGTCTGGAAGGCCATCGGTCGTCCTGACTACATCACAAAACTCTCAGCGCTTCGCGTCCTTCTCATGGCGATACTCATCTACCCGCTGACGGTCCGATACGGTATCACGGGGACGGCAATGGCAGTCACCGTCCTGTACTTCTTCCCGATGATGCCGCTCGACATCCTCATCACTGCACGGGAGTTGGACATGAAACCAACAGTAATTCTCTACGAGTTCCTGTTTCCCAGCATCGCCAGTCTGTTCATGGGCGTCGGCGTGTGGTACGTTCAGACGCAACTCCCGTTCGGGTCAATGTTCAACTTCGTGATACTGGTGGGCGCAGGAATCGTCCTCTACACCATCGCAGTCATCATACTCGAAGCGCAGTTCGACTGGGACATCAGACGCAATCTCAGTGGCATCGTCAAGAACCTCTCACCAGACCCGGCGGAGTAGCCACTGAGTCGCACGCGTTCGTAGACACCATCTATCGGAGTTATATTCTGCCTACTCGCAGCGTTCTCGAACGTCGTAGTCACCCGGCAGCCCACAAAATAAATTAACTGACATTTACAGCCAGATTGTAAATTCATAACAAAGCCGTCTCGGGGGGTTATTCTCAATCAATGATACCAACGATGGGGAACTCCCAACTCCGGATAGCGAACAGTGGAATTTCGCTCGACGGTCGGGGAAGCAGATGACCTCTCCAGCACACGACGGAATCTCACCCGATGCCGTCGTCGGACCCGGGGACGGACCAGGACCAGAGATTGGGTCCGACCCAGTGATTCGGTCGGGGTGCATCATCTACGACGATGTCGTTATCGGCGAGCGATTCCGAACCGGACACGGCGTTCTCATTCGCGAGGAGACGGTCATCGGCGACGACGTTCTCGTCGGCACCAACACCGTCATCGACGGGTACACCATCATCGGGTCGGGCGTGAGTCTTCAGACTCGCGTCTATATTCCGTCATACACGACCATCGGAGACGACGTATTCGTCGGCCCCGGTGCTGTTCTCACGAACGACCCATATCCGGTCCGACAGGATACCGACCTCACCGGTCCGACACTCGAAGATGACGTTTCTATCGGTGCGAACGCGACCATCCTTCCCGGCGTGACAGTCGGGAGAGGAGCGTTCGTGGCTGCTGGTGCAGTCGTTACGAGCGACGTCCCCCCCGCGACGCTTGCCGTCGGGTCGCCAGCCAAACACAGACCGCTCCCACCCGAGCTTCGTGGCGAGAACCAGATTCGAGAGACAACAGACAGCAACCCATGATGCTCCATTCACCATCTTTCCAGCGGCACAACACCGCTCATCGTACCGAGCGCGGGACAGATTCCTGCAGTCAGATATCATCGGTGTTCCCAGTCGGGGTTCTGAGACAATGAGACTCGATGTCGGAGTCATCGGCGTTGGGTCGATGGGAAAGAACCACACTCGCGTCTACAACGAACTCAGGTCTGCAAACCTCGTCGGCGTGGCGGACACCGATACTGAGCGTGCCGAGTTGGTCGCCTCGGAGTTCGAAGTCGGTGCCTACTCAGTCGACGAACTACTCGCGAGGGTCGACGCCGTCTCTGTCGTCGTTCCAACGGAGTACCACTATCCAGTTGTCGAGCAATGCATCGACGCTGGCGTCCACGTCCTTGTCGAAAAACCGTTCGTCGCGTCGATAGAGCGTGGGCAGAAACTACTTGACCACGCAACGGAGAACGATGTCACCATCCAGGTCGGACACATTGAACGGTTCAATCCGGCCGTGACGGAACTTTCGCGGATTCTCGACGGAGCACCGTTGATTGCACTCGAATCGCGACGGCTCGGCCCGCTACCGAGCGACGCCCGCAACCTCGACAACGTCATCCTTGATTTGATGATTCACGACATCGACGTGATTCAGTCGCTCGTCCCGGATCCCGTCGTTGATGTGTTCGCCGTCGAGGCGGTAAACGGCCAGCACGCCACGGCGAACCTCGTGTTCGCCAACGGAACGACTGCGTCGCTCACCGCGAGTCGGGTGACTCAGCAGAAGGTGCGCGAACTCACAGTGACGACCGAAGACCGATACATCGAACTCGACTACACCAAGCAGTCGATTGCGATTCACCGACAATCGCGTCCGGAGTACCAAGAGGTCGACGGGAACCTCTCGTACCACCACGCGGGAATCACAGAGCGACCGTTGGTTCAGACCGGCGAGCCATTGAAACTTGAACTCGAATCGTTCATCGAGACGGTCGTCGATGGCGACACCCCGCGTGTCACTGGCGAAGACGGCCTCCGAGCGGTTGGCCTCGCAAACGCAATCAGCCAGTACTCCAACAGGTCCGGAAGCGTCCGTTCGACACAAGAACCGGTGTTCCAACCCACCGAGGTCAGCTAATGACCGCCTCACCACTCAGACAACAGTTGAACTTCAGACACGAACGTATCGACAGCACACCACCGGCAGGACAGATGAGCTTCTGCCTCACGACAGACCTCACAGGGAACGGCCGTCCGGACGTTCTCATCGGTGCCGTCGGCGGAACGTACCCCGTTACGGTGCCAGTGCTCAACAAGCGCCTCTTCCTGCGAAAGCTCCCAGTGGTCCGTGACATCATCGAGCAGATAGAGTGGAACGTCTTCTGGTACGAGAACCCGGGGTGGAAACGACACGACATCGCAAAATCCCCGGAACTCTCAGTCGGTGGCGCGCTCGGTGACCTCACTGGAAACGGGCGGGTCGACCTTGTCGCCGGGCAGAACCTCGGTCAGTTCGACCTCTACTGGTTCGAACAACCAGCAGACCCACGAGAGCGCTGGACGCGACGCATCATCACCAGCGCGTTCGAGAAGTATCACGATGTCGCCATTGAGGACGTCGATGATGACGGCGAACTCGAAGTACTCGCTCTCTCACAAGAAAGCGAAGTCGTGTTCTACTACGATATTCCCGACGACCCACGACAAGAACCGTGGCCGGTCGAGAACAGACACATCGTGGCCGAAAACCTGAACGTCGAAGGCGTCCACGTCGGGGATATCGACGGCGATGGAAAGACCGAGATTCTCGCGGGAACGAACCTTTTCCATCGGACTGACGACGGAACGTGGGAACGCGAGGTTCTCGCCGACGGATGGCCGTGGACGCGGGTCACTACCGCCGACATCGACGGCGATGGTGACGACGAAATCATCGTGACTGAGGGAGACCTTCCGTACCAGGGCACCAGACGTGCCAGACTCGGTATCCTCGACCCGCCCACGTGGGATGTGACAGTGATTCACGATGACCTCTCGAACCCCCATTCGTTACAGGTCTCGGACCTAGATGACGATGGACGGCCGGACATCTTCGTCGCCGAGATGGGTCTCGAAGCGGGCCACGTCCCGCGGCAGTTCGTCTTCTGGAACAACGGTGATGGGACCTTCGAACCGGAGGTTATCTCGAGTGGCATCCCGACACACGAAGCGAAACTCGTCGACTTGGACGGCGACGGCCGCGTCGACATCGTCGGAAAAGGATACGCCCATCAAAACGTCGACGCCTGGTATCGAGACTAACGTTCTACGTCGCGTCTCTTTTCGGCCTCGAACGCACGCTGAGTCCGAGTCGAACCAAAAAGAAGCACCGATTAGGAGTCTCTCCTTATACGCTGAACAGGCGCAATACCACAGCCTTTGGCCGTGGGGATGTCAACGACCGCCGATAGTGTAGACGTGGCGGTCCGGTCGGTCGGGGAGGTCAAGCGTGTTACGTCCGTCGATGATGACGACATCGTCGAACGCGTCCCAGTCAATGGCATCGAATTCGTCGTGCGGAGTGACAACGACGACGCCGTCGAGAGTGAGCGTCGAGATATCGTTGAGGTCGACCGGTGTCCCGCCAAACGCCGAAACGTCGTTGAGAATCGGGTCGCAGACAAACACCTCGCCGCCGAGTTCGACGAGCGAGTCCACAATCGGTTTCGCCGGTGTCGCTCGCGTCTCCGCGACACCGGGTCGGTATGTCAATCCGAGGACGAGAAGTCGACTCCCGTCAACATCGATTCCACGTTCCTGTAACAGCACTGTGAGCTTCGAGACGACAAAGGAGGGCATTCCGTCGTTCACCTCACGAGCGGTGCGTAGGAGAGGCGTATCGGCCGATGTCTGTGACGTGAGGAAGTACGGATAGTAGGGGATACAGTGCCCGCCGACGCCAGGGCCGGGAGTGTGGATGTCGCAGTACGGTTGGGTATTCGCCGCTTCGATTGCCGCGTTTGCGTCGAACCCCAAGTCGTCGCCGATTTGAGCCAGTTCGTTCGCGAGTGCGATGTTCACGTCGCGGTAAACGCCTTCGAACACTTTCACCGCCTCCGCAGTGGTCGCATCGGACATGGTGATGATATCGTTCGTCGTCAGTTCACCGTAGATGAGTTCCGCGACGCGCGTACTCTCAGCGTCGACGCCGCCGACAATTTTCGGGTACGCACCACGGATGTCCTGCAGTGCGCGACCGCTGGAGGTACGTTCCGGACAGAACGCGACGCCGAACTCACCCTCGTGGACGCCGCTCTCGGCAGCGACGAGCGGGACAATACGGTCCGTACTCGTTCCCGGGGGAACAGTACACTCGACGATAATTTGGTCACCGGGATCGATCCCAGATGCGATTCCGCGGGCCGCCGCCTCAAGAGCCGAGAGGTCTGGCTCAGCCTGCGGCGACAGGAGCGTCGGGACGATAATGACGTGAATCGACGCCGCCGATGCCGCTCGCTTGACCTCCGTCGTCGCGGTAAACGAACCGGTATCGACGAGTTCCGAGACGAGTGCCGGCAGTTCTGGTTCACCGTCGATGTGGCACATCCCGCGGTTGAGTTGGTCGACGACGGAATCGTCGATGTCGACTCCGATGACATTGCCAGTCGTCTCAGCGTAGACTGTCGCAAGGGGAAGCCCCATTTTTCCGAGGCCGTAGACGGCGACTGGGAGACGCCCTTCGAGGAAGTCACGCCGTTGTTCCGACACCGGTCTGGTGGCCCCGTAGAGTGGTTCTGCTGCGTCACGCAGTAGTTCGTCGTTCATTGGGGTACCTCGACGAAACCCTCGATTGCTCGAATGATTCGGTCGATGTCGGCATCCGACAGGGCGGGATGGACGGGAAGCGACAGCACCCGTGCTGCCGCAGCGTCTGCTTGGGGCATCATCGCCGAGACGTGGTCGTACACCGGTTGTCGGTGAAGCGGGAGCGGGTAGTAGACTTTGCTCGCGATGTCGAGCGCCGTGAGATGGTCGTGCAGGGCGTCGCGGTCGGCGGCCCGGACTGTGTACTGGTGGAAGACGTGTGTCCGACCGTCGGGAATGACGGGCGTCTCGATGCCCTCGATTCCGGTCAGACCCGCTGTGAGTTTCGCGGCGTTCTCTTGGCGGGCCGCGGTGAACTCCTCAAGTCGGTTGAGTTGCGCCAATCCAATCGCCGCCTCGATACTCGTCATGCGGAAGTTGTGGCCGACCACGTCGTGGACGTATCCCTCACGGCGGCCGTGGTCGACAAACCGGGCGGCCCGTTCGGCAACGCCGGTGTGGTTAGTGGTTATCATCCCACCCTCGCTCGTTGTCATGTTCTTCGTTGGATAAAACGAGAAGCAACCGACGTCACCGAGTGACCCCACCCGCTCGCCATCGACCATCGCCCCGTGTGCTTGCGCCGCATCCTCGACAAGGTAGAAGTCGTACTCGTCGGCGAGTTCGCGCAGACGGGGCATGTCCGCTGGAAGGCCATAGAGGTGAACGGCGATGACAGCGTCGACCTGCGCCCCGTCGCGGAGGTGGGCTTCCAGTGCGTCCGGGTCGAGGTTGTACGTCGCCGGGTCGATATCGACGAATTCCGGTTCTGCGCCGGTCAGTGCAATCGCATTCGCCGTCGCGATGAATGTGAACGGCGTGGTCACGACGCAGTCACCCGGCCCGAGGCCGAGGCCTTCGAGCGCCGCGTGAAGGGCTGTCGTCCCATTGGAGGTGGCGACGCCAAACTCGGCGTTCACGTACGCCGCAAATTCTTCTTCGAATTCACGGACGACGGGACCATCGGCGAGCATTCCACTGTCGAGCACATCGAGGACCCGTTCTTGCTCCGCCAAACCGATCAGCGGTTCAGCGATAGAAATCGGGGTCGTCATTCGAGTGACTCCATCAGTTGTGTTTCGGAGGAAATCAATTGAAGAAAACCATCCCGAATGGACGGGTATCGTGGTTCATCCATGGTTGAAACCGGCGGTGAAACCGCTTTGTTATGTCTGGATTACCGGGTCATCGGGGACATAACTGACAGAGAGAGCCGATGGCAGTGTGGTATGCACCGGTGCGCGCTGCTCGAATACCGCTACTGTCACCGGGTTACACACCAGTTACCGGCAGTTCGCCCGCGGCAACCATCTCTTCGAGCGGGTTCGATTCGATGTCGAGCGGCAGGTCGATTCGCTGGCGTTTGTGCGCCGACTCCCAACTCGCGAATATCAGCTCGGTCGCTTGCAACGCGTTCGAAGCGCTCAATTCGGACGTTTGACCCGCCGCGAGCGACTCGACAATCTCCTCGATTGCTCGCTCGATGTACGTCGTCGAATCGTCGTCGAACCAGTCTGGCGAGATGACAGGGACGCGTCGTGAAATCGCCCGGGTGAGCCTCACCTTTCGGTCCGGGACAGGGCCGTGGATGTCGTCGCCGCCAGTATCGACCCGTATCCACCCCTCAGTATCAGACGCCAGCATCCGAAGTGGTGGCCCGTCTTCGTGGCCGATTTCGAGGACGCCATCACTCCCAACGAGGCGAACCTGGGCGTTCAAGAAGCTATTACGCCCGGTCGATGCCACCCCGTGAACGCCGTTTTCGTACTGCCAGTGAGATATCGCCTGGTTCTCGTTGTGCGCACCAAACAGGAGATTTTCGTCCCGGTAGTCGATTTGTGCGAGAACCCACTTTGCGGGCGATTGGTCGGTGAAGTAGCCGGCGAGGTCGAAGAGATGGGTACCGTAGTCGTAGAGATTCTCGCCGCCCAGTTCGATGCGCTCGAGGGTTCCAACTCGACCGTCATCGAGCAGTTTCTTTGCCACTCTGAACGGTCCGCCGAATCGTCGCTGATGGTTGAATGTCAGCTGGACGCCATTCTCCTCGGCCACAGCGGCCATCTCGCGGGCTTCGCCCCACGTCAACGCCATCGGTTTCTCGCAGTGTATCGCGTCAGGGATACCGCTCTCAGCGCATCCGATGACGATATCCGCGTGGGCCGCAGGCGGCACACAGACGCTTATGATGTCAGGTTCGACTTCGCTGAGCATCTGTTCGTAGTCTTCGTACACGTGATCGGAGAGGATGTCAAATCGGGTGGCGAACTGTCTAGCGTTCTCGATGATGATGTCGGCGCAGGCGACGAGTTCGCACGATTCGAGTCGGCGATATGCCTCTGCGTGCCTGTAGGCCATCGCGTACCCCTCGGTGGATGGGTTATCCGGGTTTGCCCCCGTTCCAATCATCGCGATTTTGTGAGCCATCTTTCGCCTGAATATCAGCTTCTCAGCTCAAAGGTACTCACTGGATAAACCACCCGTGGTGTGCGCAGCGGGACGCTCACACACTCCGCCCGACGGCGCGGCGGGCGAGTTCAACGCCGGGCCGTCCATCGGTAAGCCACAGCGCTATCGCTGTGGCGAGTAAGACAGCCTCGAAGACGAGGTAGCCGACTACCTGCGGTGACGTACTCCCGGATATCGCAATGAACTCCTGATATTCGCCGATGTAGATCGCAACGCGCCCAAATAACCCACCGCCACTCACCGAGCCACTCTGTTCCACGAACGGCCATAATATCGAATCGAACGAGAGCGGGCCACCCTCGGTGAGTTGACCATAGAGGATGTCAGAAGGCGGATGGGCCAGATACCCGACAGCAAACCCAACGCCGACAGTCAACCGTGACCATCGGCTCAGTACAATCATGACGGCGAGAGAAACTGGGACCGCGATGAAAACTGAATGTGCGAGTGACGTTCCCGATGGAAGTACAGCAAACGTCCACGCAAGCGGTTTATCGATGAGGTCCGGGAACTGCGTACCGAACGCGAGGGCGACGGCCGATACATCGTCGAGCGTCCAGTCAAACACGCGGACCAGAAGCGAGAACAGGATGTAACCGACCGCAAGGTGCTCCCATGGCCACATTCACACCCACACTCCATCGCGATACCCAGCAGAACACCTCAACACACGGAATTCCGTCATCTATCGCCGCGAGGTTGAACTAGCAGGGAGTTAGTTATGGACCACCGATTCGAAACCGTTGCCACGCAGACGAGAGAGGGTGGTTCACCAAGTGCATACTAAAGTAGTTGGTCACAATGTACGTACCTATGGACCACGATGCCCCAGCGACGCCTGCAAAGGGCCACCAATACGAGCGTTCAAGTGGGACACTCGAAGTCGTCTTCGCCGTCGAAGATGGCCGCGTTCTGACGTTCAGGGAGTACCCCAGCATCGACTTGTTTCATCGAAGCGTAGCCGACGCACAGTACACCGGCGAGAACAGTGCGGTCAAATCGCTCCCCGGCGTCGATGCCTTCCGTGACCTCGACTTATGACGACGAACTCACAGCACCAGAACCGTCGCTAAGGAGGGATTAAATCCGAACGTATCGGTGAAATCGTGAACCGAGCGCACCGTCTCACGAAACAGATAAGAGATTAAACAAAAAGTCGCGGGAGAGGTTAAACACAAAATACCACGCGAAAGTGGGGACTCGGGGACACATCAGGGATCCCTACCATCCGACAAAATTGATTTTTCTGCCTATAACAAAGTATCTATTTGATGTAAATTGGCGACATGTCTACTCAAAACCGGTCGGGGAGAGTTGTTCTAATCGTAACTCTGGTGGTTGTTGCCCTGATTGCTGGCGTCGGGTTCAACGCGCAAACAGGGGCGCAAAACACAGAGAGTACGCCCGAGTCATTCGAAATCGGGAGTGTTGGTACAGACCACTCCGACGGCGTGTTGCGTCTCTCAGCGGAAGTAACGAATCCGGACGCAGACGCGCAGACGGGGACCGTAGCCCTGAGAATCGACCAGAATGGTGATGGGACGTTCGAGACTCCGGTCGAACGCCGCCAGATTACGTTCGCGAGCGGTGAACAGCGCGACATCTCGTTCGACCAGTCGACCGAGAAGATGAGCAGTGGAACGTACCACTATGGTGTGTTCGTCTGGAGCGAAGATTCCACCACAGAAGCGCACAAGTCAGTCACTGTCGACATCGAGCAACCGCCGAAGTTCCGTCTGTCCGGCGTCTCTAACACGATATCTGTCGTCAAAGGAGAGTCCGCCGGACTTTCGTTCGAAGTGACGAATGTCGGCGACTCGACGCGAACCCGACTCGTGAACCTCGCGGTCGATTCGAACGGTGACGGGGCATTCGACGCCACCGAAGAAGTCGACACTGCGATACTCAAACTCGAACCCGAACAATCGAATCTCGTCTCGTTGGAGATTCCAACGGACGGGCTCGACGCGGGAACATACAACTTCAGAGTCGGAACTGAGACGAACTCTGTGAGTGGTGTGCTGACCGTCCTGCGACCGGCCACCTACGACATCCAGTTCACGTCGATTCCGGAGAACGTCACGAAAGACGACCCGTTGAACGCATCCGTGAAAGTGACCAACACGGGGGATATCGGTGACACTGCGACGGTGACGTTCGGCCCAGAAAACGGCAGCGAGTACGTCACCGAGTCGGTCACGCTCGCCCCGGGTGAGGAGGCGACGCTCAATCTCAGTCAGAATACACAGAACGTCACTCGGGGAGATACCACCTTCGTCGCGTCTGTCGGGTCTGCAAACGACTCGGCGAACGTCTACGTACTCGGACCGTACTTCAAGGTGACACGTCTCCACGATACCAAGATGGGCCGCGATGGCACTGACCTGTGGGTGAACATCGAGGCACGGGTCACCAACATGGGAGACATACCTGCAACTGAGACGGTTCGACTACAAATCGACCTCGACGGTGACGACAGACCAGAGCGCGTGGGGCTCAACAGAACGCTCACGCTCGGCGTCGGTGACCGTGAAACGATTTCGTTCGAGGTGCCAACCAAGATGAACGACCAAGACGCCGCCGTCGCACCCTCCGAGGGGACCTACATCTATGGCGTCTTCTCTGACGAGACGAACGAGACAGGCGTCTTTACTGTCAGAACCGACTCAGACAGCAGCAGTTCGTTGGACGGGAGTTCCGTGAATGATGGCTCGACTGACGACAGCGCTACCGGTGACAGTACAGACGCCGACTCGACCCAATACGCAACACTCGATGAGATTACACAGGAGAAGTACGGCCGCTACTTCGACGACCTCAGCGGTGAGACGAAAACGCAAGTCGAGGAACTACGCTCTCGCCAGCCGTTCGCCGATGGCTATGCGATTACTGACGTGCTGACCCGCGAAGAGCTGGCAGAACAAAAGTACAACGTAGACCTCGAAGGCGAGAGCTTCGACTTCCACAGCCTGGATATCGAACTCCAACAACAAATCGAGGCAGACTTCGACAGTCAGTTCCAGAGCGAGGACGGCGACCGGTACGAATCCTGGGAGGAACTCGCTCAGTCGATGTACGGAACCGACTTCGATTCACTCACTGAAGAACAACAAGCGGAGGTCAAAGCGGAGTACGAAAAACAATTCGAGTGAGTGGCTGCGTCTGGCTGAGACTCCGTCCACAGTGGGAGTGTGACGGCCAAAAAAGGACGTCAACGCGCACGCACTGTATCACTTTTTTGCTATCGGCGGTCGTCTCTGTCGATAGTTTCCGAATTTGCAATGCAGTTGCACGAGACGAGACTAGTGGTACGCATGGAGCTTCGGGACGGCGGTGTCAGTAGAGAATGACTCCCGGACAGTGCTGTGGTTTGCATGGCACGCGAACCACGGTACACGAACGTTCGAACCGGGAGCCAATGTTGACTATGAAATGTATCTCAATAAACGCTACGTGATTCAAGTCCTGCCACTCGGAGCCACGTGCGGTGTCGAAATTGACACCAGCCAAGCGTCATCTCTCGACTAATGCAAAACCTAACTCGGTACGCCATATCCTTCCGAAGACGAACGAGTGGTACTGTTCGGCTCGTATGAGTTATTTCTCAGAACTTCAAAACGTTCAGTTTGGATAGAATCGTGATATTTTGCGCGGTGGGTGGCACCTCGTGAATGGAGAATTCAGGGTTCTGTTTACTCGTGAGTGGAGAATTCAGGATTCTGTTTACTGGTCGTGAAACGGCGTTCACAGGCCGTGATTCAGTTAACTACTCTATTACTTTGGGAATTCTTGACGCTTGTTTGGTTGCCAACCGATGTATGAAAGAGACACACCAAACGGATAGCTCCGCCCGGTGCGACTCCCACGGGGAAGAAAGAAAGCGGGCTTCAAGAGGCGAACCGCCCGGGGGTCAGTTCACTCGCCGCGACATCATCCGTTCGATTCCCGTCGGCATGGCGCTTTCTTCACTCCCGGTCGCGAGTTACGTCGCACGCGCTGCACCCGATTACTGGACCGTCGTTGCGCTTCCAGATACGCAGTTCTACGCGGAACGAGACGACTGGACGCAATATGCACACGACCAGACGGAGTGGGTCGCCGACAACTCGGAGAGCGAGCACATCAGGTTCGTCACACACGAGGGCGATATCGTCGAGAACGGTGGGCGAGATGTCGAGTGGGAGCGCATGGACAGCGTCATGTCCACACTCGATGGCGAGGTACCGTACTCGGCGATACCAGGGAACCACGACTGGGAGAAAGAGGGAGACAGAACGTCTTCGATAGAGAACTTCACGGAGACATTTGGTGCGAGTCGCTACGAGAACAGAAGTTGGTTCGGAGGTACCGGTCCAGAAACGACTCCTCTGAACTTCTACCAGTACTTTTCAGGGGGAGCGTACGACTTCCTCCACCTCGCACTGGAGTTAGAGCCCCCCGGAGAGGTAGACGACCCAACCACGTCTCTCGGGTGGGCTCGGCGCGTCCTCGATGACCACCAGTTCATGCCGACGATTCTCACAACTCACTACTACCTCGAAGACGACGGTCGGTCGACGAACCTCCACGAGCGAAACGGCATCGGAAACACTGGTGAAGAGGTCTGGCAGAAACTCGTCAAGACGAGCCCGCAGGTGTTCATGGTACTCTGTGGTCACATCCACGGGGAGAACCACCAGATATCGACCAACGACGCCGGCCTCTCCGTCTACGAGGTGCTCGCAGACTATCAGGACTACGACAACGGGGGGAACGGGTGGATGCGTCTCATTCGTTTCCAACCTGGAGGTGAAAGCGGCCCCGACAGAATACAGTTCGTCACCTACTCGCCGAGTCTCGACGAGTACATGACGGATAGCTCAAGTGAGTTCAGTTTCGACCTCCAGTTCGACGAACGGTTTAACCCTGCATCGTGGGTGGGCGACGTAGACGGCAACGGCGAACTAGACCAAGACGATGTCACACACCTCCAGAAGCATCTCTCGGGGCGTGACATCGACACCGACGAAGACGCTGCTGACGTCAACGGCGACGGCCGCGTCGACATCGCCGACGCTGTGACGTTGAACAACTATCTCGAGGGGAGCTGAGAGAGGATTCCAAATGACTGGCACGTTCCGAACCCGAGTTGGCGTGGTCGTGGTGGTGGTCACCGTCGTGTTGAGTGCCACGGTTGGACTGAGCATTCCCGGTGTCGTCTTCGCTGACTCCGTGTCAGTACACGTCGGCCAAGATGACCCCGTCTCCGGAGTGGCTAACGAGACAGTGACGGTCACTGTCTGGGCGAACGCCTCGAACGTCTCCGGCTACCAAGCCAACCTGACGTTCGACCCGAGCGTCGTACAAGTGGTCAACGTCACTGGTTCCGAGGACTTCGAAGACCCGGTCGTCACCGTCGACAACCAGTCCGGATGGGTCGACTTCAATCAACTCCGAACTAGCGGCCGTGACGACCCTGTTCTCGCAGAGATAACGCTCCTCCTCTCAGGAACGAACGGAAGTGAGACCACGCTCACATTCGAGGAGTCGGAAACTGTCCTCGCGAACGACACCGGTGAGACGATGTTTATCAGCGATTACGACGGTGTGACAGTGAGTATCGAAGGAAACACGTCAACCCCAACTCCAACCCCAACCCCAACTCCAACCCCAACCCCAACCCCAACTCCAACCCCAACTCCAACTCCAACCCCAACTCCAACCCCCGAACCGACGAGTGATGACATCCGGAGTGGTGATGGAAGCAGTAGTCGGAGCGGAAGTAGCAGTGGTGGAAGCAGTAGCAGCGATTCCGCCGATACCGAGCCTTCAGAGCCGAATATCGTCGTCCATGATGCGGACTTGCTGGATAACTCACTCAAAGTTGGCGAGACGGCGACAGTGTGGGTCAGCGTGGCGAACGATGGCGACGCACCGGGAGAGTACGAGGCACTCCTCTACGTGGATGGGGAGAATGTCGAGCGTCAAACTGTCACCATCGAACCCGGTAGCTCGGTGGAACTCACTCTCAACTACTCTGTTGACGAGCCGGGGACGTATGACATCAAACTCGGTGCCACCCGTATCGGTGCGCTGCGAGTCATGCAAGTCACAGAGACACCGACGACTGTGCCGGAACCCACGACCACGGCGACAGACACGGTGACGGTGACGGACGAGAGTCCGACGCCCAACACCACAGTTACCACCGTGATTCGGACCGAGCAGTCACAGACGCCATCCGGTGAGACGTTCAGTGGGAGCGTCCCTGGATTCGACCTCGCCATCACTACAGTAGCACTGCTACTCGTGATTGCAATCGGCTACCTGTACCGCCAAAAATGACAATTCAAAACCACACACAGACAGAATCAAAGAATCTGAACGAAAAACACAGTACTAATCACCAATCCATGAAATCCAACTACTACAACTTCTTCGGCAAACTCCTGCTCGAAGTCAAAGGCGAGGGCGGACGGTCGACCAGCCAGTTCCGAACGATGTACAAACACTTCGAGGTGTCCAATCCAGAGGGGGACCCTGATATCGTAGTCGAACGGACAACCGAGCCTATCTCGTCAGAACTCGTCCTCGGCCTCCCGGAAAAGTACTACGGGTGGACCGGAAGCAGGTTCGTCGTTAAAAAAGGACCCGAGTACATGGCAGTCGAACCGGGATGGAAACACATCTACGTGACTCCAAACTGGGAGCCGTTCTACGCGATTTACCCAGTCGAATTCATGCTGCGGTCTACCCTCGCCTTGGAGAATCGCGCACTCATCCACGCGTCCGGTATCGAACTCGATGGCAAGACAATCTTGTTCCCCTCCTGGCGGGGCGGTGGCAAGACGAACACGCTGATGTCCCTGCTCGACGCGGGTGGAAACTACCTCGCCGACGACCGCCTCTGGGTCGGCGCAGACGGCAGTGTCCAGGGGTTCCCCCTTACAGTTAACCTCCAGCCATTCAACATCGAATCGTTCCCCTCGGTGCAGGAACAGTTCGGCGAATCGGATACGAGCCCTCGACGTCGGGTGAGCCAGTACATCGAACAGAATATCGACCCGAAAGGTTCCATCGTCGGGAAAGCGCTCACGTTCTTGAATCGGTACTACCTCAAAGAACGAAGCCGGAGTTTCACCGACATTCCGACTGTCTTTCCGGACGCGGAGTATGTCGACCAGTCGGCTATTGACGCGATGGTCTTTCTCACCGCCGCACCCGAACAGGACCACGTGAGTCTCACTGAGATGACGACTAACGAGGCAGTGATGGCAACACAGGCTATCAGCTACTACGAGTGGAACGAACGCCTCGAGGAGTACTTCCGGGCGTACGACTCCCTCGTGCCGGACGAGCAGAAACCAGATGGGTCAGCCGTCGAGCAGTTGACCCATGTCATCGACACGGAGCGTAAAGTATTCGAGAAACTGTACAACTCCGTCGAGACGTACCGTGCTTCGATTCCGCGGAAGACCAACTGGAACGAATCCGGAACCGACCGAGAAATCGTCGAGACCATCCAGTCAATCGGGTTTCAACCAGAGATTGAAGCGGGAGACTGACCCCGAATAAGAGGCCACAACACACCGCCGAAACACCCGATTGAACGACGATGTCGCCGCCCGAGGCCCTCGGCGGACCGGTTCGAAAGCCCCTATCGGTTCGGCCTGTCCCCGATAGGCCCTGAATAACAATCCCTGTTTGAAACGGATTGTTCGATACGAGTGACGTAAACGAAATCTAGAGGAAACTGTAATGGTCGAACTCAGCGTAATCATACCAACACTGAAACCACCGGACGAAGTCGAGTCAGTCTCGGCCCTGAAAGACCAGTCGTACTCCGACTACGAGGTACTCATCCAACGAGAAGATTCAGCGACGAAAGCGCGGAACGAAGGCATCAGACGAGCTAACGCGGACAAACTCGTGTTTCTCGACGACGATTCGATTCCCGAAGACGGCTATCTCGAACGCGTTGCGGACCTGTTGGACCGAGAGGCGGTGGTCACCGGAAAAATCGTCCACCCGAGAAGCGATGTCATTGCCCAGTTCACGACGCACTACGACCGCGGGAACGAACCGAAGTACGTGACTCGGTTCTGGGGATGCAACGCCGCGTGTCGAACGGAAGTCTTCGACAGTGCAGGGATGTGGAACGAACAGATATCGTGGGGACACGAAGAAAAAGAACTCGCAGAACGAATCCTGCGACACTATCCAATCTACTACGACCCAGAACTCGTCGTCATACATTCGTACGCAGATTCGATCCGTGATTACTGGCGAAAACAGTACCAACTCGAACTTCAGACACCGTACCTGTGGGACAAAGAAGGAATTTCGGCGACGAGGCAGTGGTTCAACATCCTGCTTCCTGCACTCAACCCCACGAACTACGTCGGCCTCTCTCCAGAACACACCATCGCCCGTGCCGGTGGGAACGTGGCCCGTTTACTCGGCCGAACGCGCGGCATGCTTCGCAAGCGAAATCGCACGCCGTTGTCGGTTCCCACGTAACACTCGTCGCCGACTCGGAGCGAGCGTAATGGACGACTTAACCAAGGCTGTTGGAAGAGAATTTTTTAAATAATGGACCCGCTCGTGAGCGTTGTCATCCCGACATATGGACGACCAGAGTTCGTCACCGACGCAGTCCAAAGCGTTGCAACACAGAGCTACAGTCGAATCGAACTTCTCGTCGTCGACGATCACTCACCCGAACCAGTCGCGCCGACCCTCGAACGGGTCGATACGAGTAGACTCGTCCGAACAGTGGTTCTTCGCCACGACGAGAACCGTGGAGCGAACGCGGCGCGCAACACCGGGATACGCGAGAGCGGAGGAGATATCATCGCATTTCTGGACGACGACGACTGGTGGCAACCGACAGTCGTCGAGCAATACGTCGAAACGTTTCGTGAGTCACCACCCGACGTTGGACTCGTGTCGGTCGGCGTCCGCGTCGAAGATACGGCGGGAAGGCAAATCGGAGCCCACCGGCCGAATTTCGACGGCGACCCGCTCGATATCCTTCTGCGTGGGACGCTCGTCGGATCGTTCTCCCGGTTTTCGGTCACGAGAGACGTGGTCGAGAAGGCCGGACTGCCAGACGAACTGCTCCCCTCGTGGCAAGACTGGGAGTGGCAGTTCCGTCTCGCGAGGCACTGCAAATTCGCGTCAGTTTCAGAGCCACTCGTCGTTCGAACCGAAGGAACGCACGAGCAGATTACGGACGATTTCGAAGAGCGCCGAGACGTGTCGTATCCCCGTATTTTAGCGCGTCACCGGGATGCTATCGCCGCCGAGCGTGGTCGCCGAGGTGAGCGCCAGTTCGTTGCACTGCTCTCACGCACGTTGGGGACGTCGGCACTCCACGCGGGGCGATACTCGACCGCAATCAGCTATCTCCTCAAGTCGCTTCGATCCGACCCAACACAGTTACAGACGTATCTCTTTCTCGTCGTGGCGCTCGGTGGTCCACTGACGAACCGATACGGTCGGCAGGTGAAGCGTCGATTGAGCGGCGTGTTCTGAAAACCGTTCGACCCGTGCAGTCGGTGCCGACCGCCGTCGGTAGGAAAATTCCCAGAAAGGGGGAGGGAAGTTTCTAGTTGTTCGACGTCGGGCCGAACGAAACGCTCGCAGACCCCTTCACATCGAGGGAGACAATGTCACCAGTGAACCGGTACCCGTCAGCGTCGCCCTTGACGACGCCGGCGACCGCTCCGTCGGAGACCGTGTCTTCCGTCTCGGCCGACGCGAGGTCGGGGCTCCGGGCGACATCGCCGGAGACCTCGAACTCGTACATCGTCTTGCCGTTGTCCGTCGACCCGTCGACGATAAGCTGGTTCTCGTAAGTGGTGACCTCGCCGTTCGCCAGGTCGTCCACGTCAACCTGCTCGCCGTCGAGGTAGACTTCCGCGTCACCGTTGAGCGAGAAGTTAGTGATGTTTCCACTGAACTCGTAGCTGTGGGTTCCGCTGGCCACCGTGTCTTCCACGCTGGACGAGAGGCCCGAGCTGTCGAGCAGTCCCTTGTCGGGGTTGACTCGAACTAACCCGTCGGTCGTCACCTCGTAGGTCGCCGTCGTGGAGTCGTCGTACCCGATAATGTCGAGCGTGCGCGTCAGACCCAGCGTCGATGGGTCGACAACCTCGCCATCGACCTCAACCGTCGCCGCTCCTTCGACGAACTCGAAGTCGACGATTTCGCCGGTGAATTCGTAGGAGTCAGTCTGGCCCTCGGACGTAACCCACCCGTCGGCGGTCGATCCGGAAACGTCGTCCCACGATTCGAGGTCGGATGCGTCGGCATCGGCCGACAGGTCGCCGGAGACCGAGAACAGGTAATTGGTAGTCGTACCAGTTCCCGTGAGTCGAATCGTTCTGGTTTCAGTGGTCGACGTGTCGCTCGTACTATCGCTGTCGCTCGTACTATCGCTGTCGCTCGTGCTATCGCTCGTGAGCGTAGCAGGGTCCACGACCTCGCCGTTCAGTTCGACCGTCGCCTCGCCTTCGACGAACGAGAAGTCAGTGACGTCACCGGAGAACCAGTAGGAGTCAGTCTGGCCCTCGGACGTAATCCACCCGTCCGCGCTCGACCCCGAGATGGAGTCCCACGATTCGAGGTCAGAGGCCTCGGTGTCGGCCGTGAGGTCGCCCGAGACGGTGAACTGGTAGTTGGTCGACGTACCCGTCCCCTTGAGGCGAAGCGAGTTTTCGAGACCGCTGGAGTCGGTGGTGCTGTCGTCCGTCGTACTGTCGTCAGTCGTGCTGTCGTCAGTTGTGCTGTCGTCCGTCGTACTGTCGTCCGTCGTGCTGTCCGTATCACTTGGGACACGGCAGGCACCGTCGTTCGTGATGCCGGACGTGGTAACGTCGCTGTTGACGAACTTCGTCGCCTCACCATCGACGAGGATGTCGGATGACGTGACCTCACAGCTAGTCGAGTCCTCGATGAGAATCCCGGTGTTGAGGTTCGGGAGATTCATGCAGATGTTATCGATGGTCGTCCCGTCGCTGTCTTCTGCGTAAATCGCGGCGTCGGCGTTCGTCTGCGAGACCGAGCCCGTGATGTGAGTGTCGACGACAGTGACATCCGCGGGGACCGTCGAAGTGGCATCGCTCGCCTTGATTGCGGGGACACCATCGGCGTCGATAGCGATGGTACAGCCGCGAACCTCGAACGCACCATTCTCGCTGAAGCTCGGCCGTGCGATTGTTGCGCGGCAGAAGGCACCGCGGGGGTGCGACCGGTACTCGAGGGTACAGTTCTCGATGATAGCCCCGTGGACCTCTTCTTGACCGCCTCCAACGCGGATGAGGTCGGTGTTGCCGTACTCTTCGCCGTCGGGAAGGTTCTCAACGAGGCTCGCGTCCGCGACGACCGTACAGTTCTTCGCCCACGACTCTTTGGAGGGGTGCTTGTTCCCGCCGATACGGATGGAACTGTTGTCGTTGTTAGCGAAGTAGCTGTCTTCGATTTTGATGGCACCGTCGCGGCCACGTGCGGAGAAGGCCGTCGAACCCATCTCCTCGATGTGGATGTTCGTACAGATAATCTCACCGAGGTGGGCGTTACCGATGAAAATCCCGCTCGTCCGGTCGGGGTACGTCCCTTCGACGCCGCCGTCGGTCATCGTGATGCCGGACATGTGGCCGACACCGTCCACCGTCTCCACGTACGGGACAAGATTCGCGACGAACGATGCAGCGTTCGGCGTGAATCCGAGCCACTCGATGTCGTGGATTTCGAGGCCGTCGTCGACTCGAACGGTGATGTTCGCGGCAGTGTCGTGAGATGCCGTCGTATCCAGAGAGAAGCCTTCTACCACAACATTCTGACCACCGTTCGCGTCGAAGAACTCAACGTTGTAGCCGCTATCGAAGACGAATCGGGTCGAACCAGAGCCCGCGCCCAGAATACCGACGTTGGACATATCGCCGACATTGAAGTTGTCGGTGACGCGGAAGTCACCAGCAGGGAATTCGACCAGCGTGCCCGGTTCGAGAGCGGAATCTAACGCCTGGTCGATTGGGTCTCCGCCCGTGTCATCCATGCCGAGGTCCGTGACCGCGTTCACGACGCGGTCGAAGGAGATTCCACGGTGTTCGACTGCCGCACCTGCAACGCCACTCAGCGTCGCACTACCGGTCACAGCGGCCGCAGCCGCCGCGCCAAGCTTCAGATACGCCCGGCGTTCGAGGAGGGCTTTCGAATCGTCTTTTGTCTGGTCATCTACAGATGACTCTCCGTTCGTCCGATTGCTACCGAAGTCGCGTGCCATGCAGTTAGTTCCAGGGACAAGGATAATATAAATCATTCCATCAACAGATTACTAGAACATCTAATATATAAGAAAGAATAAACATTATCGAGTGAAAATCAGGAGTTTTTGATAATCAGTTTTAAAGTGTTGTTATGACAATATTGGCGTTAGGAGTCCTTAGACCCCTATTTTATGGACCAATTTTCTCGATTAAGCCACTCTTACAGCAAATTTCCGATGTAAAAGTGGTTGCCCAGACAACATTAATCCACGTGTTGAGCAGTAGAAATATACAAAATCGTCTTTGAGCATCTGCCGCGTGCGAACACAGTGACTCCGACACCAGACCTGTGCATCTGGTCAGGGACGCACGCTTCGCGAAAGAGAAATCAGTTCAACTTCGACCTGCGAGTCTTCGAAGTATGTTGGTACTCCTGGTACTGCGATAACCAACCGGCGCAGGTTACACTCAACCGAGCCACGGATGATAATGCCCCTGTTCCAACCGAACGCTTCGTCAGCGAGGTTCTCGGCAGTCGGAGGGTCAGTGCGAGCCAGACTTATAATCTCCAGGTCGGTTGCGGTGAATCCGTCGCTTCTTTCGACACGGATACCGTCCACCCAGCCATCGACGAGTTTGATTGTCGAACCGGTTACAGTAGAGTTCGGACGGCCGGAGATGCTGAGCGCCGCTCCTTCGTCGATTACCCTCTTTGCAGTCGTCTCTACGACCGTATTCTCGATGTGGACCTCTGTCGGCCCATTGACAGCCTGGGCAGAAGGCTCACGAACGTCTATTGGTTCGACGTGTTCGACGAAACTTCGGAACCGGGAGTTCCGAACGGTCACCGACCCATGACTCGAATCGATGAGTAAGAGCGGGAGGTTGCTCGCGGAGCCGTTCGAATAGATGACTGCGTCGACATCTTCAATGAGCAAATTCCCGTATCCGGGGTTGTGTGAGCCACCAGCCTCAACCCAAATACCCCGCGTACTCTCGTAGTGTTCTCCCGGGGGAAGCTTCGTCGCCCTGTCGACGTCAATCTCGACGCGTGCGCCCCGAATCCACGACCGCTTAGTCGGGTGTCCGCCACCGGAGATACGCAAGTTTGTGTTGTCGTTATTGCGGAAGAGACCGCCTTCAACTCTGATGCACCCCTGCGCCCGCGAGGCGTAGATGGAGTGTGACCCACTCTCCTCGATGTGTGCGTCTTCGAGTCTTAGTTCGCCGCGGTGACTCCAGAACACGCCGATTGGAGTCCCCCGACTCGGATACGTACCGACGACTCCGCCGCCCAAGCTGACGAACCGTCGAATCACCCCGACTCCGTCTGGATCCGTGATATGGGCGATGACGTTGTTGCTTGGAGCGTACCGTTCTCTCGGCATAAATCCGGCAAACTCGACATCGACCATCCAAAATCCGTCGTCTAAGATGAATATCGTCTCGACGCCGGTAACGTCGTCGTCCGTCATTTGAAACGTCAGGTTCTCGATGACGACGTCGCGACCGGCCGTAAACATGAGAAACCTGAAATTGGTCGGGTCTGGGGCACCCTCGTTTCCCGGGGGAAAGACGAACTGAACGTCACGACGCGACTCACCGAGACCGATGAGTCCAAATCGGTGTGTCGGCGTCCTGTATCGATGCTCATCGGTTGCGAGGTAGTCACCCGGTGGGAAGGCGATGAGCGTTCCGTCGCCGTACCCCTCGTCGAAGGCGTCGTCGATCGGAACGGTTCCGGTCGGGTCCATCCCGAGGTCGTCGACAGCGTGCAAGACGGTGTCGAACGTAATTCCGTGGAGAGTCGTTGGTGCGTCGAGAATGTCCTCTTTGGACGGTATGAAGCCGTCGTTCGGCTCAGACGGAGACATCGTCACAGTTGAATCCGGCTTCGTCTCACCTTTGGTCCGTCCACCGTCGAAGAACGTCACACAGCCTGCAAGAAAACCCGCCGCGACGGCCGCTCCACTCGTGCGAAGAACGTCCCGGCGCTTCATGATATGCGGGAAGATAATGACGGTGGGCGATTAGTTATGCGTATCGTTACTTCCCACTTTCTGGACTCGCCTGCTCTTTCCGGGACGGGTTTCGTTTGCGAATACCGTTTACTGGCGTTGGCAGGCCGTTTTTGAGCGTGATAGAGAGAATGGACCTCATGCGCTAGTTCATAGATATCCAAGGTCTCGAAGTTGTGCCTTCATATCGCTGGAGAATCTGGCAGTGCGCTCTTCACCACCGCTTGCACGGCCGTACGCGTCGAGCCATCCGTCGAGGGCTTTGTCCATCAACCCGATGACGTCTGGGTGGTCCTCATGTATCGAAGTAGTCTCGTCGGCGAGGTCGTACAGCATCGTCCTATCGTCACTCCGCTGATACCGATAGTCGGTGTTCCGGATGCTGTTTACTTCACCCGCGGGGAACTGGGTGACATCGAACGCAGGGTCGTACTCGCGGAACTTTGCAAAGTTGTTCTGCGGACGGCTACTTCCGCGCTGTGTGACCGCGAAGTCGCGGGGAACAGCCCGAACGTCCTGTCCGATGGGGACTTCGAGGGCGAGTTCGCACTCCGTCGAGATCATCGCCATCACGTCGGCAGGTTGGACGAGGCCGTGTTCGACTCCCGCGGGGACATCGAACCCAGAGACGACCAAGGGCACGTCCGTCACGCCCGAATGGGGCACGAGCATGTGCGCGAGGAGACCGTGTTCGCCAAAGGACTCGCCGTGGTCTGCGGTGATGACGATGAGCGGGTCGTCGAGTCGCTCTTGTGCGCACTGGACGATTGATTCTGCGATGGAGTCGACGTACGCCAGACAGGTGTCGTACAGTATTTCAATCGCGTTCCATTCGGCATCGTCAAACGGGAGGCCGCGAGTGATGTACTCGTGGAGATGATTCGACATCCTGAGGACGACATCGAGCGCGTCGTCGAGCGGGAGATCTAGATCGTCTACGAACCTGTCGTTCCAGCGTTTTGGCGGGTAGTACGCGTGGTGGCTATCACCGAGGTGGACGTAGAGAAACAACGGTTCACGGTCTGCTGCCGCCCGGTCGATATGACGGGTTGCTACCGACTGTGTAAAGAAGCCGCGACTATGCTTAGTCGTGTCTCTGGTGAACCCCGCAGAGTGTTCATGGATGTTTGCGACGTACTTGAGTATCGTAGGCAGGCCGACTTCATGTAGCAACTGCTTTTTTCCGAGGTAGTGGAAGTGGTCAAAGCCCTTGTCGAGGCCGGTCGCTGGACTTACCTGCGCAATCGGCGAAACGGCGACAGTTCGGTAGCCGCGCGCACGGAGTTGCTCCGGAATCGTGGTGATGTCACGGGAGAGGGCGGCATCGTACGACCAGACGCGGTGGTCGGACGGCGCCCGTCCCGTTAGAATCGAGGTGCTAGATGGCCTTGTCCAGATTGCGTGTGAGACGCAATTCGAGAACGAGGTGCCATCACCATCAGTTGCAAGCCGTCGGATAAACGGTGTCGTGTCCCGACTGTGGTCCGAGAGCGACGTTCGGTCCCGTCTGACGCTCTCGAGCGTTATCCAGATGATGTCACGGCCGTTCATTTGGAGGAAATGACACCTCGGATGTGGTTAAGTACTCGTCGTCTAATCAGAACCATCGTATCGACCGTGGAGATTCGGACAGTGTTCAGTTCCGTGTGAGTCGGATTGCTGCGTTTCACGCAGCGAGCTATCGCCGTTTTGTACGAGGGCGACGCCTCGTGTCGTATCGAGAGTACCACTGGAAATCGGGTCGTCACTCACTCCGGGAATGAGCTGAATAACAAAGCATCCCCACTAGGTACTCTCGGTATCGATGTATTCTCTCTCACAACTCAACAAGGTGGCATCCAATCCGGCACGATTCTGGTGGGAGATAAACCGGCTTTACTACTCTCGTCTTGGAACCCGGGCGCACAACACCCGCGGAATCGACCTCTTCGAGTCCGACTGGGACAACCTACTCATTCTCGATGCCTGTCGATACGACACGTTCGAAGAGTTCTCGGCGCTTCCAGGGACACTCACGAGTCGAGTCTCACGTGGGTCAGCAACGAGCGAGTGGATTCGGGCGAACTTTCACGGTCGAAGCCTTCACGACACCGTCTACGTCTCGGCGAGTCCTATGCTCTACCGGAACCGCGATACGGTAGACGTTCAGTTTCACGATGTCGTCAACATCTGGAAAAAAGAGGGATGGAACGACGAGTTCCGGACCGTACTCCCGGAGACGGTGAACGCGGCGGTTCGTCGAGCAACGGAGCAGTATCCCAACAAACGCCTCTTGATTCACTACCTCCAACCACACTTTCCCTTCCTCGGACCGACCGGTAGCGAACAGTTCTACGCCGACCGGCTCAACTTCCACTGGATGGACATGACGACCGGTGACCTCGATACCGACCCAGAGGTAGTTCGGCAAGCCTACAGAGAGAACGTCGAACTGGTGCTTCCCTACGTCGACAGACTACTTCATAAACTCCCGGGGAAAACTGTCGTGACATCCGACCACGGGCAGATGCTCGGAGAGCGAGGCTTTCCGATTCCCGTGCGCGGGTATGGCCACCCGCCGGGAATTTACAACGACGTACTCACGCGTGTTCCGTGGCACGAGTACACGAACGGCGCACGCAAGGAGATTGTCGCAGAAAAACCGACGCTAGAACGGGACGATGTGGACGAAGAGACGGTCTCCGAACGCCTCGAACAACTCGGCTACATCACATAGATGTTTTCGGACAGCCTATACCTCCAGCGTCCCCGGTTCCGCATACGATGGATTCTATAGACCCCAGCACTGAGGAGGCCGGACGATGAGCGAACCAATCGTCGAATCGCTCCCGCCGACGGCCGTGCCGGTGTCGTTCGTCGACGAACTCGAAGCGAACGAGGCTATCCAGCAGGCCGTCGCTGTGCGGGGATACAACCTCGAACGCGACGGTGAGACGGTTCAGCACGCCTACCAACTGGCGGTGAATGTCCGCGGGAAGTACATCCTCGGTCTCCACCTCTCGAACGGTGAGTGGCGAATCGTCTTCGACACGCGCGAGCACCCTGAACTGGCGCAGGAAGGGCCGGAGGCGGCCTACAAGGAGGTTCACGATGCGCTCTACGAGCGCGCTCCCTCCGACGCCGAAATCGACTTCGAATCGACGCCGCGGTTCTGGCACGCGCCGCAGTAGCCGTCTTTTTCGACTGACACCTTCGTTCCGTCCGGGAGTATCGTCGCCACCACCGCCTCCCGATATGGTGGTACTGTCGGCCGATAAGGAGGTGATTTACGGGACGGCGGAGGTTCGTTAGGCGCTCTATGCTTAATCCGGTCTCTCACGTTCGTCTAGCCGATTGACCGGAGGCCCGATGCCTGTCGCCCGCGACGCTGAAGAACGCACCGAAATCGAGGCGAGCAACAGCACCGAAACAGGGCCATCCCACACCACCATGTCCGCAGAAAGACGGGTCTTCATGGACGCAGATAGCCGCGGGACGATGAGTGACGAACCGACCGGCAGCGACGACTCGAATCCCCTCGTCACCGTCGTCCTTCCGACATATAACCGACCAGACGGCCTTCGGAAGGCGGTTCAGAGTGTGGCCGCACAGACGTACACCCCACTCGAACTCGTGGTCGTCGACGACCACTCCGAAGTACCGGCGCAGGAGGCCCTCGAACACGACTCCACCGACAATATCGACCACGTTCGAATTATCCGTCACCCAACGAACCGCGGCGGGAACGCAGCGCGCAACGCAGGTATTCGCGCGGCGACGGGACGGTTCGTCGCGTTCCTCGACGACGACGACGAATGGTACCCCGAAACGCTCGCTCGACAGGTCGCAGTGTTCGCCAATTCCTCCGAAGACGTTGGTCTCGTCTCCACTGGAACCGAGTACCGCGACGCCGGACAGACCGTCCAGAAACAGACCGGCGGCGTCCGCGGCGACGTGACCCGCGACTTGCTGCTCGGTGCTTCGCTCTCCGAATTTTCCGGCGTGATGGTTCGACGGTCGGTCGTCGACGACGCCGGACTGCCTGACGAGCGGTTCCCGAGTTGGCAAGACCGCGAGTGGTTCGTCCGCCTCTCACAGCACTGTCGCTTCGAATCGGTGGACGAAGCCTTGACAATTCGGTTCGTCGAGCGAGGCGACCGAGTCACGAAGCGCTTCGAGACGAAGCGAGATGTGAGTTTCCCGCTGTTCGTCGAGCAGTTCCGGCCGCTGGCGAGCGAACTCGGTATCGAGCGACGATTCGTCGCGGCTCACCGGGCGAAACTCGGGAAAGAGGCCCTCCAAGCGGGGTACTACGCGGACGCTCGGCGACTGCTGGCGCTCGCACTGGTTGGCGGGGACATCAACTCAGAGACCCTGATGCACCTGTTCGTTGCGCTCGGCGGGCGCGTGACCTACCAGTCAGCGAAGCGCCTCGTTCGTGCCGTCAGAGGGAGGCGAGTTCCGGCGTGAATCTCGAATCCCCGCCAACGGAGGACGCGTCCGACGAGAGAGGCCCGCTCGCTGAAACGATTGAGAGTGTCCTCGACGACCCTGTCGCCGATGCTCGTCTCCGTGCGCGGGCCGAAGACTTCTCGGTCCCGGCGGTGACGACGGCGTACGAGTCGCACGTCACCTCGCTGGTGGAACGGGAGTGAAGCGGACTGTGGCTACACCCCAGTACACCGTACGCAGGGCGGGAAGCGTCAGTATGCAACACCTCGTGGTACGCACTTGGAATGTGGCCCTAAAACCCCGAATTCGGCCGTTAGGAACCGACTAACCGCCCGAATCCGACAGGTAAGTCATTGCGAAATTAAGTACATCGGTAACATACGAATTGCTAACAGGAACCGGTTCGAGAACCGCTCGAAGCCCCACGTACGGGCGCGATGTGGAAGAAAGCCGGTCCTGGAGAAGAACAATGGATATCAAAGAATTCCTCAGCGAATCACGAGCAGTTTCGCCGGTCATCGGCGTCATCCTCATGGTCGCCATCACAGTCATCCTCGCGGCCGTCATCGGGACGTTCGTCCTCGGACTCGGCGACCAAGTCGGAGATTCGGCACCGCAAGCAAGCTTCAGTTTCGACTACGACGAGAGTACGGGCGACCTCAGCGTTAGCCACGAAAGTGGTGACCCCATCGAGGCGACCCAGCTGAACGTCTCCTACAGTGGGACCTCGTACGACTGGAACGGTACTGGGACCGTGGGCGCAGGTGACACTGCCGACTACCCCGGTGCGAGCCTCAGTGACGGCGACGTTGTGCGCGTCGTCTGGACCTCCACGTCGGGAGACAGCAGCGCGACCCTGCAGAAGTACACGTACAACGCCTGAACCGCATTCGAGCGAAACTCGCCGACCAACCTTTTCGTATTTTCACCCGGTGAGCGGCAGCACTGGCACGCAGTAGAACCAGTCACACAGCAGTACCAGTCACGCGACGGCCGGACTCCACGCCAGTGAGCACTAGCCACGCGACGACCAGTAAGCGTGTTATTGTGAATCGTACCAGCGGCAAAAATATCTGGTAATATGAGTCTAAGTTTTTTGAGAACGTCGATATTTTCGACAGGTTTCCTCGGCAGGCGTGAATCCACCGGCTCGATTTCCCGTGAGTCTCACGCCAGTTGTCCGATTTACCTCGGAGAAACAGATGAACATCAAGAAGCTATTCACAGACTCTCGCGCAGTTTCGCCGGTCATCGGCGTCATCCTCATGGTCGCTATTACAGTCATCCTCGCGGCCGTCATCGGGACGTTCGTTCTCGGACTCGGCGACCAAGTGAGCGAGACGGCACCACAGGCGAGTTTCAGTTTCGACTACACGAACGATTCGACAAACGGCGATACGCTTGACATCACCCAAGAAAGCGGTGATGCGATACCGGCGAGTGAACTCACTGTCACGAGCACCGTCGACTTTAACGCGTCTTCCGGTGGGCCGACGCTCAAATCACACGACTTCGCGAACTTCACCGGTGTCAGTGCAACAGATAGCGTCAAATCGGGGACGACTGTGACCGCACTCGCACCGACTGCCGGTGACGACATCGGTGCTGGTATCTTCCGCGTCGTCTGGACCTCCCAGTCCGGTGGCTCGTCCGCCACGCTCCAGAAGTGGAGTGGCCCACGCGCCTAAGCGAACACTCACGACGCTGACCCTCCCACGCCGACCTCGGTATCGCTCTTTCGTCCCGTTCTCACACTTCCTGACCGAAACGTTCGACCGTGGGACCCATTCGTCTGTGGGAACCGTCCGACTGTGGGAACGACCCGCGGCGAACGTTCTTAACAGATGACGCAGAATGCGTGGCTATGCACCCGACGGCCGAGCAATTCGCCGAGGAAGTTCGTTCGACACACGGCGTCGACATCGAGGTTCAAGAGTTTCCAGAAGGGACGAAAACGGCAGCAGACGCCGCGACGGCTATCGGCTGTGACGTCTCCCAAATCGTCAAGAGCATCGTCATGCGCGTCGGCGACGAGACGGTGGTCGTCCTGACGAGTGGCGCGAACCGTGTGTCCGAAGCGGCGTTGGCTTCAGAGTTCGGCGTTGACCCGTCCGAGGTTCGGAGCGCGGACGCCTCGGAAGTCAAGCAGGCGACGGGGTGGAGCATCGGCGGCGTTCCACCGACGTGTCACACCAATGGCTGCCCGATGGTCGCCGACCCGACGTTCGACGAGTTTGACGAAATCTGGGCCGCCGCTGGAACGCCCGAAGCGGTGTTTCGGCTGACGCCCGACGAGTTGCGTCAGTTGTCGGACCCGCGGTTCGTGGACGTGTTCGAGTAATCTCGGTCGGTTCGCCGCGGCCGACTCGAACCAGTTGGTTCGTTACGGTCGAAGCGGCCCAGTCGATTCGCCATGGTCAGACCGCCAGTTCCCAGAGCCGAATCGTCTGAAGAACGATAACGACAGCGAGGGCGGCATACGAGAGCGCGAGCGGCGTCAGTTGCTGGATAGGGATGAGTAAGCCACCGGCGACTGCGAGCGCCGCGAGCGTCACGGCAACCTTTCCGGCAGTTCGAGTCACCGGTGAAAGCGTCGACGCGACCCACGTGTCGAACGGCGATACGTCGAGGAACATCGTCAGTCCGACGAGTTCGAGGAGTGCGCCGAGGCCGACGAGGAGTCCGATGTACTGCGGCCGGGAGAACAAGAGCGATTGCAATCCCATCCCAGTCAAGAGCGCCGTGAACGCGGCGGCGCGCTTCGCTGCACGACCGAGGACGGATCTGTCGAACCACGACCGACGGGTCACGGTGGTAGTGGCATACCCGTCGGTAGCGACCGGCGGCGAGCGCCAGCGCTCCGAATCCTCGCGTTCGTCACGGCCGCGAACGAGCGCGGTGCGGAACTCGGAGAGGGCAGTCGCGACGAAGAAGAACCCAAGCAGCAGCGCAGCGACCTCTTTCGAGTCAGTCGTGTCGAGTACGTCGAGCATGCGGTGACCCCAAAAAAGATTCGCCGCGGTGGTGTCGTGGAGTTCGCGGAAGAACGCGACGCCGATTGGCGTGACGTGGAAGAAGTCCGGAACCATCGCCCACAGTCCGCCGAAGACGACCACTGTTCGGTGAAATCGAAATCGCGGGGCGAAGAGCGCGACGGCCAGTGCGGTCAGTGCTGCACCAAACGCGAAGTGGCCGATGGCGAGCGTCATTTCGTGACAGTGAATCGGTGCGTAAGCGGAATTAATAGGCCGTTGCTAACCGTTTCGCGTTCGCCGCGGAACACCACCGTGTCCGCTGTTGTACCCCACTATGTCCGCTGTTCCCTCCCGGTACGTCTGCTATTTGTACCCCAGTGTGTCCGCGGTTCTCTCCCGTTGCTCGCTTTCTTCCCCCAATGCGTCCGCGGTTCTTCCTTGATTCGTCTGCTGTTTCTCTGCCGGAGTGTCCGCTGTTTCACCCTGCATGTCCGCTGTTCTCTGGCGCAATGCCTGCCCTTCGGGCTACTCGGCGAATCGTTCGAGATAGACCCCGACTTCGTCCACGGTTGCATGGTCGGCAGTCTGCGAACCAGCTTCGGACCCCGGCGCTTCTTTGAGGCCGGTTCCGGTCGCAACGACCGCAACGTCGGCCGACGCGTCGATAGTACCGCGCTCGACCAACTGCTTGACACCGGCGAGAGCCGTCGCTGAGGCCGGTTCGACAGTCAGACCCGCCTCTGTCGCAAGGATTCGTTGCGCTGCTCGAATCGCGTCGTCCGTGACTGAGAGAACCGCACCGCCAGTTTCGGTGGCTGCCCGAAGCGCGCGCGTCCCGCTCGGCGGGTCTGCGTTGGCGATGGAGTACGCGATGGTTTCGCCTTTCTCGACCGGAGAGACGGTCGACACACCGCTTTCGTACGCCTCGGCGATAGGGGCACAGGCCGCAGCCTGTACGAAGTAGAGTTCCGGAACGGTGTCTATCGCACCGGCCTCGTGAAGTTCTCGAACCGCCTTCCACGCGCCGCTGGCGTGTCCACCACTGCTGACAGGCATGACGATTGCGTCGGGAACCTCCGGTTGGAACGCCTCACAGAGTTCCACGGTGGTCGTTTTCTGTCCTTCCACTCTGAGCGGCACGTCCGAATTGAGGAAGACGATGCCATAGTCCGGGCCGACTTCGAGCGTTCGGTCGTAGAGGCGACCATACTCACCAGCGACAGTCACGAGTGTTGGGTCGAACTGCGCGATAACGTCGAGTCGCACCGAAGGGATATCGTCGGGGACCAATACCACGCAGGGAACGTCCGCGGCCGCGGCAAACGCGGCGGTGCTCATCGCCATATTGCCATGCGAGACGGTTCCAATGGCTGTTACGTCGCCGACGAGTCCCGCGTCGATGGCGGCGAGACCGAGCGCACTCCCGCGGTCTTTGAAACTCCCTGTCGGATGGTCGCCCTCGACTTTGACGTGGACGGTTGCCCCGGCGTAGTCGTCGAGCGCGGCGTCGCGGACGAGGGGTGTCCCACCCGCCGCGACTGCAAGACCACCTGGACAATCGACCGGCAGCAGCGACTCGTAACGCCACATTCCCGGCGCATCGGTGGTGTCGTCCCACGTGAACGACCCCGATTCCGTATCGAGCCACAGTGGTTCCCCGCAGTCACACCGCGCAACCGGGTTAGTCGTTCGAGTACCACAGTCGTAGCAGACGCGTTCGAGCGTCATACCCTCCGAACCTTCTGGCCGATTGTCTCAGATGGCACGTTCATTCTCACTCTAAGCTCGCGCTGCTCGCATACAGAACTCACGCTACACATTTCATCACGGTACACGTCTCACACATGGGTGCGGTGCCACGTCGATTCCGGCGTCACGGAGACACAGATAGCTCTCAGCGGTAGTATCCGAACAAGAAGTATTCGTAGAACCCTCTCGGGATGTATTCTATTGGATGTGGCCTTCGCGACGGAGCTGGTCGGCGTCGTCGTCGGTGTAGCGCCACTCGATGTTGGCCTTGCTGTCTTGCCAGTCCCACGGCTCGACGAGAACCACGTCGCCCTCGTTAATCCACGTTCGGTACTTCATCCGGCCGGGAATCCGGCCCATTCGATTCTCGCCGTCCTCGCAGCGGACTCGCACGTGGTTCCCACCGTTGTGCTCGGTTACGACTGCAAACAGCTCACTGCCATTGGGCATTCGAAGGTTTCGACGCCCTGTTTCTTCACTCACACACGTAATGAGAGGTCCACACGGATAACTTATCGGATGCACGTGGTACCATATAACGAGCGGTTAATTGTCGATGTGAGGCTGCGAATTATTGTCTACAGCAGCTGTTGCCGGCGTTTGTGGGTTATTTCGCCAGAGAGCCGCACCAACACCACAATGTCCGCTGTTCTTTGGCGTGATTAGAGCTTCCCTCGACGATTCGAGTCGATATATCATATTACGCTATATCAATGGGCGCGTGCAGTTTCGACCGGGGCTCTCAATGCATAGAGAGTCAGTCTCAGAAACGCATCTGATAGCCCAGTCAGTACTCAGCATACCTCTACTTCCAAGATCAGGGGTGGAACAAGGCATAACCGTCCAGCGCCCCACATCCTAGGGAACACATGGATATCTTAGAGATTCTCTCGACAACATTCACGGAGTTCGACATCGGCACACCGCTCTCGAAGGTTGCCGGGGCGTTCGAGAATCAGGAACTCGATGCCGTCATCGTAACGGACGGCGACGAGTATCGCGGCATCGTCAGCCGCCGACAACTGGCTTCCTCGTCCAACCAGCCCTCTGCGAAGGTCGGCTCACAGGTACAGCACGTCCCGACTGTCGACCGCACCGAGGATGTCCGCGAGGTCGCACGGCTCATGATCGGCAGCGACGCCAAAACGCTCCCCGTACTCGACGACGACGACCGTGTTGTCGGCGTGGTGACCGGCGATGCCGTCCTTGAGGCAGTCCGTCCGTTTCTCGACGCGGTGACTGTCGACGACGCCTACACGGCGGAGTTGATCAGTGCGGCCCCTGAAACCTCGATCGGAAAAGCGCTCAATATGCTTCGAGAAGCCGGGGTCGCTCATCTCCCGGTCGTCGACGGGGACGACCTCGCGGGAATGTTGAGTCTGTACGACGTTATCGAGTTCACGACGCGGGGCGGAAGTAAGAGCCAGGGTGGGTCATCGAGTGGCTACGGTAGCCACGGCGGTGGCGGGCAGAACCGTGGTGGATTCGGCGCGCGCGAGGGCGATGCCGACCGGATGCTCGATCTGCCGGTACGGAACCTGATGTCCGACGCAGTCGTGACCGTCGAGCGGAGCGCGCCGCTCGACGAGGTCGTCGAGACAATGTTCGAGCGGGAGATTTCCTCGCTTGTCGTCACGGCCGACGACACTGACGAACCGATTGGAATCATCACGAAGACGGACGTTATCGAGGCGCTCACCTGGGGGCGCGATGACCGGAACGCCGTGCAGGTGTTCGGACTCGACCTGCTGGAGGATATGGACTACGACGACGTCTCCGCGTTGATCGAGAGCATGGCCTCGAAGTACGGTGAGATGAGCGTGATCAAGGCCAGCATCCAACTGCAGGAGCACAAAGAACAGAGCCGGGGTGTGCCGCTGGTGCTGGCACGGGTTCGATTGGTCACCGACCGCGGCTACTTCACGGCCGATGGGGAAGGGTACGGTGCCTCCCACGCCCTCCGTCTCGCAGCGAACGCTGTCGAACGCCAACTCCTCAAGGGGAAGACCTACGGCCAGTCGAAGAAGCATCCGGACACAGACGAGCAAGAACAGCTCTACGGCTGGTGGCTCGGCGGGTGAATGTCTCGGTGCCCAGTCCACTATCGGTGGCCCCATATTGGATATTTGAACAGTATCGGATACGGAACAGTGTGTAGCTTCTGAGCGAGAGGGATCGCTGCTCGGTATCCTGCTTGGAGCAGTCGGCACAGCCGTCAATCTCAAAAACACCGGGCGGTTCTCGGCTGTCGCTGGCCAGAGCGAAGGCGGCGTCTACCTCGTCCCGTACCAATGTCGAACCGTCACGAATGCTCTGTCGTCTAGTACGCGGACCCCTCATCGGACCGAGAGCGTTGGTAGCCAGAACGTTCGCATCACGCGCTCGGTGACACAATCACGCGGGAGTCACTCGCCCCGGTTGCCGTACGTTTCTTTCCCCCAGCCAAAATCGGAGGCTTCCTCGTTCCGTTCGAGGTAGTCCTCCAGCGTCTCGTGTATGGCTCGGCCGAGGTCCTGTAACGCGGTGTTGATCATCGAAACCGCGCTTGAATCGAGCGACTCGGTCGCGTCTCGCTCTCGCCAGTCGGCCGGAACCGTCGGGAAGTCGAAACGAAGTCGGTCTTCGGTCGGATCCCAGTAGAAGTCGAACGCCTGAAACAGGCGGAGGTCGCTGACGATTCGAACCTGCTCTTCGTTGAGGTCCGTGTATTCGGCCCATTCGTTGAACCCTTCTTTCCATGCCCCCTCTTGGAGCAGGTCTTCGAGATCCTCGCGGTAGAAATCCTCTGATCCGATCGTCTCGTCTTGCCACTCGAACTCCCGTGGCATCCCTCGGTTCGAGAGGTCTGGTGGTTCCGGAACCTCTACATCGAGTGCCATACTAAATGTTACACCGGAAATACAATAAAGACAGGTAACGACACCTGATACTTCCGACTGCTACGCCCGCATTGAATTCTTGGAATGGCTCTCGACCACGTGGTGGTCTGACTTCTACCCCGTTGAACACGACTCCACACCGCCATATTTTGCTGCCGTGCGCGTATTCAGCGCGAGGATAGATGCAGGTTGCTGGTGGGGTCCTTTGGCATCACCCTGATCCGGTCGTTCTTGCCAACGTGCTGTTTTAATGCGCTTGGTTGATAATTACTCACACATGCGAGGATTCCGAGTCGGTTCGGCGTTTGGTATCCCTGTCAGGCTCAACTGGACCTTTCTGATTGTTCTCCCGCTCTTTGCCGTGTTCATCGCCTGGGATATCGCTGATCTGGTGGTTGTGATCAACGAGACGTTTGGTGCAACGATGGATTCAGACCAATTGACGGGCGGAAATCTCCCGTGGTTTCTCGGACTCGCTTCGGCGCTCGGGCTGTTTGGAGGGGTCCTGTTACACGAGTTTGGCCACTCGATAGTCGCACTCCGATATGGGTATGAGATCGATTCGATCACTCTCTGGTTACTCGGCGGCGTGGCGAGTTTTACAGAGTTCCCTGAAGACTGGCGTCACGAGTTAGTGATCGCTATCGCTGGCCCGGTTGTGAGTGTCCTCCTCGGTGTGGGCTCCTACGTGGTATTTACCAGTCTCCCGGCGAGTGTCGACGCAGCCCGGTTCGTCTTCGGCTATCTCGCAATCCTGAATATAGTGCTCGCTGCGTTCAATCTGCTCCCCGGTTTTCCGATGGATGGCGGACGTATCCTCCGAGCACTCCTCGCTCGGAACCAGCCACACGCGAAGGCAACCCAACAGGCTGCCGCCGTCGGGAAAGTGTTCGCGTTCGGCCTAGGCATTCTCGGGTTGTTCACCAACTGGTTCCTCATCATACTGGCGTTTTTCATCTACATCGCCGCGTCCGGCGAGGCCCAACAGACCACGATCAAGGCGGCCTTCGAAGACATCACCGTTAGCGACGTGATGACGCCCGAAGAGAACCTCAAGACGGTTTCCGAGGAGACTACGATCTCTGACCTCCTATCGCGGATGTTTACCGAACGTCATATCGGGTATCCAGTAATGCGAGACGGCGATCTCGTTGGGATGGTGACGCTGGACGATGCAAGTGCTGTCGAGGAAGTCGAACGAGATGCATATCGCGTCGAGGACGTGATGTCAACCGACCTCTATACGATTACCCCCGACGCCGACGCAATGACCGCCTTCCAGCAGATGCAGCAAAACGGCGTTGGTCGCTTGCCAGTCGTCAACGAGACCGGTGACCTCGTTGGGATCATTTCTCGGACAGACATGATGCGGGCGTTCAACGTCATCCAGAGCGGCGGCGAGCCACGGACACTCGGCCAGCCGACCTCCGAACCCAGTCTCCAGTGAGAGCCAGTTCTCACGGGGAAATGACGGCGGACGCTGCATCCCACGGAGCGAGTAAGGCAAGTGGATTGGCCGGACGAAAGGAACCGATCAATGGCATATGATACTCTGGGCGAAACAATGACATTTCAGCAGGATAGTCACTCGAAGAGCTGTCGAGCGTGACGGTAGATAGGTGCGCCGAGCCAGTCACGCCCGTCTGCAATCGTCTCGAACGCCGCTTTCGCCGCTCCTTCGCTGAGCGCACCCCGTTTGACCAGCGCTCGGAGAACAATCGGTGACAACGCGACATCAGCATCGACCAACTCTCGGAGTTCTGGCAACGCTCTGTAGTCGTCGGTAATGAGGAACGCCGCATCGACATCCCGGACTGCGGCCACGCAACTGGCCTCACCGTCGTCGATGCGACTCGTCACGAAGGTGTCGCCGTCGGCGTCGACGACTTCGAATTCGCCTCTACGGTTGAGAACGTCGCTCGCAGCGGCACCGTGCCGGTCGTCGTACTCGGCGGTGCGTTCGAGTTCGTCGAAGACTGCGTCGGTGGTAACGACATCGAACTCAGTGACGACAGGCTCGAGGACATCACCGACTGCAAGAGAGATAAACGCGCTCGTGTCTACGACAAGCATTTAGCGGTCTGCGAGTTTGTCTGCGAGTTCTTCGCCGCTGTCGAGAACCTGCTTCGAGGCGCGAACAGCTTCGGCGTCCTGTCGCCCGATAATCTCTTCGAGTTTCTCGAACTCGATGTGGTCGTTCAGATAGAGTTCGACGACCGCCTCACGGAACCCCTCCTCAGACTCTTTCTCTTCGAGATACTGTCTCAACGCCTCGATGAGTATCTCCGTTCGATTCTTGTGGGTCACCTCGGCGGCGATATCGGCGTGTGTCACCAGCTCTTCCGGGAGTCGGAAGTTGACCCGCTTCGTGCTCATGTACATACATTGTCTGTACAGTTTGAAAACTGTGTCGCCCGGGTGCCGGGTCCCGACAAAACATATAAGAGAGACAACCATCTTGGTGTCGGTATGGAATCCACTTCCCACGTCACTTGCTGGCGTTGGCGCGCGTCTTGGGAAGTGGATAGTATCGCGACCAGAGTCTGACGGGCGTAACCCGCCGGATTCGACCGCGATGCTCACTCGCTTTCTCGGCCGTACCGCCTCCGAAGTGACTACTGATATCAAAGACAACCATGCCAGCAACAGACGACTTCACCGTAACGCCCTACGCCGTCGAAGGCGACATCGACTACGACCGACTGCTCGACCAATTTGGTGCCGACACGCTCACCGCCGAGCAGAAGGCGAACTTCCCCGGTCCCGGCCACCCGCTCGTGCGCCGTGGCGTGTTCTACGCCGGGCGCGATGTAGACGACTTCCTCGAAGCGACGACTGACGGACACACACATTCTATTGTGACCGGACGCGGGCCGTCGGGGCCGATGCACATCGGTCACATCATCCCGTTTTACTTCGCCAAGTATCTGCAAGACCAGACGGGGGCACTCGTGTATATCCCGCTTTCCGACGACGAGAAGTACCTCCTCAAGGATGCGTCGCTAGACGAGATTCACGGCTACACGCGAGAGAATATCTTAGATATCCTCGCTGTCGGATTCGACCCCGAGCGAACTCGGATTATCGTAGACACGGCCGACGCTGACGTTGTCTACCCGCTTGCGGCAGCCTTCGCGAAGGAAGTGACGCAATCGACCGTGAACGCGACGTACGGGAATCCCGAGAACGTTGGCCTCTCGTTCTACCCCGCCGTCCAAGCCGCACACCTCCTTCTCCCGCAACTCGTGGAGGGTCGCCATCGAACGCTCGTGCCGATTGCAGTCGACCAAGACCCGCACGTTCGCGTCTGTCGCGATATCGCAGCAAAAAACCGGTACGACGTGCACAAACCCGGCGCGTTGCTCTCGAAGTTCCTTCCGAGTCTGGCAGGACCGGGGAAGATGAGTTCCTCTGCTGACGAACCGAGCATTCATCTCTCCGACGACCGTGAGGAAGTTTTCAACAAAATTCGGACGCATGCCTACTCCGGTGGGCGGACAAGTCTCGAAGCACATCGAGAAAAGGGGGGAAAACCAGCGGTTGATGTCTCGTTTCAATTGTTGTACTACTTCTTCGAAGAAAGCGACGCGCAAGTTGAGAGACTCGCCCGCGAGTATCGAAGCGGGTCGCTCTTGAGTGGCGAACTCAAGGAGCGGGCAGCAATGCGAGTTGCTGACTTTCTCGAAGCACATCAGGGACGACGTGAGAGTCTCGGGCCGGTAGAAAGTGAACTGAAGCAGTATCGCCTCACGGAAGCAGAACGACAGACCGCCCGACAACGTGTGGGGTATTCCAACACACGTGTCTTTGGTCAGGTACCTACTCCAACTGCTAGGTAGGCACGCTCTCCAAGAGGTAGGCCTATTCTCCAGCAGATAGGCCTATTCTCCAGCATGTAGGTCCGCTCTTCAGCAGGTAAACCCACTTTCAACACGGAACACCACCATGTCCGGAGTTCCTCACGATGTGGGCTGCTCGGACCACAATAGCACTCCTGCCTTGACACACGATCGACCTTGAAACACAACTGACCTTGAAACACGACCGACTCTGATACATTTCCTGAACTCGGTGCATCCCCTCCAAGAACACCACTGTGTCCGCTGTTGTGCGATTCGAGTTGTAGGACGAGACGACCGAAGAAATTCGAACCGTTACAGCGGACACGGTGGTGTGGGCGACTCGCTGTATTTGAGAGGAGAATAGAATATACAGAACAGACGTGGCTTCAATCTCCTCGAACGAGTGTGTCGAACACCACTATGTCCGCAGTAATCACGAGTAATGTGGCGTGAAAGCTGAATTCACTTGGATGTGACGGTGATTTCAAGAGATCACGAGGTGGTCGTGGTCACGAAGATTGACGTGGGAAAGTAAGCGAGAAATTGTGGTCCACGTGTAGACTATCTTAGGAGTTTGGCGGAACACTCACACCACCATGTCCGCTGTTATAGCCAGGAGAGTAACCGGGCAACGGAGAGAGGAATACGCCTAACACTCACACCACTATGTCCGCTGTTCTCGGTGAGAGAGGGATGGGTGAACTCAAACCTCGTCATCCTGAGCCGAAAATCACAGAAAATGAGAAGAGACGTGGCTGAGGGAGGCATGCAGACGACAGATTTCTTAACAACTCCGCGCTGTCATCTAGTAATTACTCAACACAGCAGTTAATCTTAGGGCACCACGGTTGTGTTTTGCTAACCACTGTAATAAATCTTTCTGCTTCCAATAATGCGATTTTCGAGGGGTCCCCTCCTTCGAGAAGCAGAACAGCGGACAAAGTGGAGGGGGTGTGTTTCTCGGCCACTTATAAATAAACAGAACAGCGGACACTCCGGACGCGGTGGTTTTATCAACATCGTGAACGAACCGTGTTCTCATGCCCCTCTTTGAACGGGATACTGAGATTTATCGGGACCGGGACGCCCTCCGTGAGGACTACCAACCCGATGAACTCGTGGGGCGCGACGAGGAACTTCGGACCTACCAAGCAGCGCTTCAACCAGTCATCAACGGTGAACAGCCGAACAACATCTTCCTCTACGGCAAGACCGGTGTCGGGAAGACGGCCGCGACGAAGTACTTACTCGCTCACCTCCGCGAGGACGCGAGTCGATACGACGACATCGACCTCACAGTCGTCTTCTTGAACTGTGACGGGTTGACGAGTTCGTACCAAATCGCGACTCGTCTCGTCAACGAGTTCCGGTCGGAGTCGAACCAGATTAGCACGACCGGGTATCCGCTCGGCTCGGTCTACGAGATGCTCTGGCAGGAACTAGACGAGTGCGGTGGGACAATCACTATCGTCCTCGACGAAATCGACCACGTCAACGACGATAGCATTCTCTATCAACTCCCTCGCGCACGCGCGAACGGTAACTTGAGCCAAGCCAAAGTCGGCCTCATTGGCATCTCGAACGACTTCTCCTTTAGAGACGACCTCTCCCCGAAGGTGAAGAGTTCGCTGTGTGAACAGGAGATTCACTTCCCCGCATACAATGCAAAGAATCTCCGAGCGATTCTGGAACAGCGGGCCAAAGTCGCATTTCGTGATGGCGTCCTCGCAGACGAGGTTATCCCGCTTTGTGCGGCCTACGGTGCGAAGGACGCGGGTGATGCTCGCCAGTCTATCGACCTTCTGATGAAAGCAGGTGACCTCGCGCGCGATGAAGAGACCGACTGCGTCACTGAAGAGCACGTCAAACGCGGACGGAGAGACCTCGAACGCGGTCGTATCAAGGAGGGAATCAACGGCTTGACCGAGCACGGACACCTCGTCCTGTACTCGCTTTTAACGCTCGATTTGGAGGGTGAGACACCGATTCGCTCCCGAGATGTCCGGCCGCGATATACGCGGTTTGCCGAACTCGCGAACCGCGACCCTCTCGTCCCACGCCGGATGCGTGACCACCTGAGTGAACTCGCGATGCTTGGTATCGTCTCAGTTACCGAGCGGAACGAAGGTCGCCGTGGAGGAACCTACCGTGAGTACGCGCTGGATATGGATGTCGAACTCATCGTCTCGGCGATGCGCGATACCATCGACCTCGTCGGTATCCACGAGACGGTCGAACCGTACTTCAACGAGAATTCGTCCAGTACGCTCGACGATTTCGTCGGGAACTAAGTCGTGTCGTCGATTTTCGATTCGACCGGTTGTAGTGTGCGCTGGATGTAGCCCTTGTAGTGTGCGCTGGATGTAGCCCTTGTAGTGTGCGCTGGATGTAGCTTTTGTAGTGTGTTCCCGAGTGTGGCTGTTTTTAGTGTGTAACTTGGGTGTGGTGTACACTGGAGATACTAAACTGAAGAGGTGAAGAGAGACCGTAGACGACTAGCTTGGTTGATTTACTGCGGACATTGTGGTGTTCGAACCCAACCGTAACTCGAATCTCACCACTAGTGAGCGTCTCAGTGCTGCAAGGAACGCGTGGCCCAATTCGTTCACCGATTTAACTCCGGACATGGTGGTGTTCTGGATTTCGTGAACAGACACGAGGTTCAAGTTCCGATGCACTTTCTTGTTTATCTGTAGACTGAAGTTGAGATACGAAAGCTCACACACAGATGAAGTCGGGTACGTACACCACTGTGTCCGCCGTTCTTCCTCCGATATCTATTTGCAGGCTCTCGTGTTCCAGTCGCCTCTCGGCGGAGCAACGTGCGGCGCGCTCAACCATCTTCCCAGTCGAATAGAGGCGCTCTTCTCGGCACCATTCGTGTCGTCTGGGATGCGTTTGCGACACCGACACTCTCTTGTCGTTTACTTACTCTCCAGTGCGTGTCGAATTGCTCTACTCCTTGTTCTTGAGGCCTCTAAATACGAATTCCACACATCTCATATGATCAAAACATTCTACACTGCCTAAACATTCTACAATTTCCACGCATTCGGGAGTTTCTAAATTTCCAAAAATCTTGAGCTGTTGAAGCTGTGTGCCTTGTGGAGAGTGTGCCCTGTGGCCCGAGTCCAGCACGTGGGCTGTACGAGGTGCGGTTTTTTTTTCGATACGGGACACAACAATTTTGGTTCGAGAAACGCATCGATGGCTTCGGTCCGAGAAACGCATCGATGGCTTCGGTCCGAGAAACGCAGTCCGAGGATATTCAGTCGTCTCGGGTCTCGAGAATCACGTCGACGATTTCTTCAGGGTATTCTGCCGCGACGCGAATGAGTGCGTCGTGGAACTCTCGTCCCGTCAAATCACGGATGCCGTGTTCCCGACGGAGATGCGATTCCACTTCGAATTCCGCGTCGTCCATCAGGTCGAGCGTCTTTTGACGGACATAGACGCTTTTCGCAGTCGTCGCTTCGAATTCGAACGCTGGGCCACCGTCGTCGCTGGCGCCATTATCCTTCGAGTCTTCGGAGGTGACTGATTTCGAGTCGGACGAGTTGCTTGCGCTGCTTGCGCTCTCTTCGGTCGCCTCATTGTCCGCCCCTTCGTCTACTCCTTCGTTCGTCTCTTTGCCCGGCTTTTCGTCCGCATTTTTTGAGGGCTCGGCCGTCGGAGTCTCGTCAGTCTCCTGTTCGCTATCGGTGGCAACTTCTTCGCCTTCGTCCTCGATTGCTTCACCGAGACCGGCGAACCGGTTTTCTTTAGGCATCGTTCATTCCCCCACGCTCGACGATACCGGCCAGCTCGTCGAGTCGGTCGAGCATGTCGTTCGCCGGGTCGTACTCGCGGAGCGTCTTCCCGTCGCGCCATGCTCGACTGAATGCGATGCGGTGTCGGATGCCCGGCCCTTTCGATTTAGAATCGTCGAACAGGTCCGAACGGGCGAACGAGGGGATGTACTTCTGGAACGGTGAGTCTTCCAGGTTCTGGATGATACGCCTCTCCTCGTTGTTTCCGGTGAGGTCGTTCGGGACGATTGCGAGGATATCGAGGTCGACCTCCCGACGAATCGGTCCGATTTGCTGCTCGAACATTCGTTCGAACCCGCTCACGCTGGGTTCGCTCATCAGTAGCGGGACGACCACATTCCCCGAACCGATGAGTGCCGCATCAGAGAGGGGGCCGAGACTCGGTGGGGAGTCGATGACGATGTAATCGTACCCGTCTTCGAGGAGTGGGTCGACGATTCGCCGCCGGACCCACAACACACCGAACGTCGAGTTACGAACTCGGTCTTCGATATCGTCGAGGTCGACGTGAGACGGAAGCACGTCGAATACCTCTCGACCGTGAATGACCTCTCGAACGTCGACCGGGTCGTCGTCGGTCAGTACATCTCCGATGTTCGGAGTGGCGGATTCGTATGCGTCTTTCAATCCGACGCCTTCGGTCGCATTCCCCTGTTGGTCGAGGTCGACGAGGAGCACCTCGTTGTCTCGCGCTGCGAGTGCGTCAGCGAGGTTGATGGCAATCGTCGTCTTTCCGACACCCCCTTTCTGGAGTGAGACACTCACTGCCCGTGACATCTATTTGCCCTCCAGCCACTGGGACAGTTTACAATTTCCACAATTTGTAGACTGTGTGGAGATTTGAGACGGTGCAAACTGGCCTCGTTGTTTGAAGTGTGGGTGCATGACGGCGTTCAAATTCCCGTTCTTCGCACTGGTACATAATCCTATCCACAACTTTTGAACTGTCGCAACAGTTGGCCATTCTTAGAATTTTTAAAAATTTTAGAATTTGTGAAAACCCCGGATCTTCGCAAGTGAGATGGTTCTCAGTAGCGACTACTCACTGTTCGGTTGAACCTTCTATAATCCGACGCTGGATTTGTGTCCAAACCTCGTTCTGAACTATCTGTGAGAAATACCTACTCTACTCTCTCGATACTGGCTTGCTCTGCTCTGCTCTCGTCTCGCCCCTCTCCTTTTTCCCCGCTTTCCTCTCTACTTCCTCACTCTCCCCTCACACTTTCCCTTCTCTCCACTTCCTCCTTCTCCTTTCTCCCTTTCCGGCAGCCCTCTGAACTATTGTTTAAATTTGTACAAATTGTAAACATTGCTAACTTTATGCGGTTTGTGAACTGTTATCGATGTATGGGATTCTTCGAAATTTCACCCATCAAGAATAGCATTTGTGGGTTCTAACGCCCCTGATTACTGCGGACGAAGTGGTGTTCGACCATGTCTGCGTGGCTTGCAAGTCTTCCCGTTTTCCAGCTGGCAACGACGACTTCAGTGGATGGCGAACCAACTTTTTCAAATCCTGAACACTCGACAATTTCTAAAAATTGTAGAGTGTGTGGGACTCTCAAATTGTGTGGCCTGTTTCAGATGTTTCCACATGCAGAACTGTCTCGACTGTTCGCGACGTGCAAATATTCGAAACGGTGGACGAAGTGGAACTGGCTGAAGCAGTGGATACTGTCTCGAAAGTGTACTGAGCCGAGACTATGCTCACTCCCTGAAACTCAGTTGGCGACTTTGTCGGCGAACTTCTCTCGAACCTTCTTCACCTTCGGTGTAACGTTAACCACGCAGTACGGTTGGTTTGGGTTCTTTTCGAAGTAGTCCTGGTGATACGCTTCGGCTTCGTAGAACGTATCGAGCGGTTCGACTTCGGTAACGATTGGGTCGTCGAACGCACCCTCACGTTCGAGTTCGTCGACGAATGCGTCGGCTAACTGCTGTTGCTCGTCGCTTTCGGTGTAAATCGCCGAGCGGTACTGACTCCCGACATCCGGGCCCTGTCTGTCGACGGTGGTCGGGTCGTGGACGGTGAAGAACACCTCGAGGAGATCCTCGTAGTCGAGGGCGGACGTGTCGTAGGTGACGCGAACGACTTCCGCATGGCCGGTCGTCCCGTTGCAAACTTCCTCGTAACTCGGGTTCGGGACATCGCCACCGGCATAGCCGGAGATGACCTCCGTGATGCCGTCTAATTCCTTGAATGCAGCCTCGATGCACCAGAAACACCCGCCCCCGAACGTTGCTGTCTCCGTAGTCGTCATACTCTTTCGTTACGCCCCTGTCGAATTAAGCCCCGCGGCGACCGACTTGCGAGTGCCAATCAGATACAGACCGTATTCTGATATACGAGTGTACACCTTCCTGACACGAGCATTTTCCCTGACAATCAATTGATTACCTGTCACATTCTCTGGAATGGTAACATTTAACGCCTTCCTCTATTATCAATTATTATGGAAGATATATTTGTAGCACGGCTCATGTCTACGTCTCTTCACACGGCGACGACCGACACGCTCGTCGAAGATGCGGCGCAGTTGATGCTCGACAACAACATCAGTTCGGTCGTCGTCGTCGACGAAGACAATCAACTCGATGGCATTCTGACGACGACTGACTTCGTTCGCATTGTCGCAAAGAGCCACCCGAAGGCGCAGACGACAGTCCAGAAGTACATGACGACGGATGTCGTCACCGCGAATGCACAGGATAGTATCATCGATGTCGCCGAGCAAATGACCGAACACGGCTTTCACCATATGCCGGTCGTCGACGACGACGAGGGTGTCATCGGAATCGTTACCACCTCCGACCTGGCCGCGTACCTGTCGCGTGTCGACCAGCCACCAGTGGCGTAACCAACCGTTCTCGCTTTTTGTTCGACTTTATTCGACCGTTTCGGAGAGGCTCTCGACGACGCTCGCCAGTTTGGGGTCCTCGGTGTGACCGTGGTGAACGGCGAGCGGTGAGACGCTCACCTCGCCGTCGACCATCGACCGACGGTCGGTTCCGATGGGATACCGCTCTCGGTGTTCGTCACGAGGTGGGAAGGGATTTTCGTAGCCGACGGTATCCGGCCACGACACGTCGCGAAGGCGGACGAGTACTTCGTCCTCGGCTAATTCGTCGTCGTCGCCGCCGTCCGAGTGGGCCGCTGCGTCGTCGTGGTGGTCGACTTGCTGGTCGTAGTCAGCAAGCGGTTTGGTCACGCGCATCCGTGGATTCGGAACGTCGATAGGCGCGTTGATGTTCAGGAGGTCGACTTCCTCGAAGATACTGGCCTCACAGACGCGCTCGGTGACCGAACTGGCGATTCGTGCCGGTCGAGAGAAGTCGTATTCTTCGGGCGGGTGGCAGAAGAAGTCGCGAGCGTGATAACTCGATACCGCGATGGCTGGCGTTCCGAGGAACGCCGCTTCGATACCCGCGCCGACTGTCCCCGAGCGGCCGACCACGTAGTTTCCGGCGTTTGGGCCGTCGTTGATGCCGGACACGACGATATCGAAATCCGCTTCCAGACCGCGAAGGCCGTAGGCGACACAGTCGGCGGGCGTCCCTTCGAGGGCGTAGCCCCACGGGTGGTCGCGGCGGACTGCGAGTTCGTTGCGGGCGCGTCCGACGCCACTTTGGTTCTCGGCGGGAGCAACGACGGTCACGTCACCAATTGCGGTGAGTTCTTCGCGCATCGCGGCGAGACCGGGTGCGTCGATACCATCGTCGTTGGTCAGGAGAATACGAAGCGGGGAGGACGTATCGCTCATCTATCTGCAGGTTCGCACCACGGGTCGTAGGTATTCCGGATTGTCGCGCCGCACCCGACCGCATTCGATTACGGGGTGTACTCGGCTTCGACGTCCGTGAGGCGGTCGTTTACCGCATCGCTTCGCTGGTGCATCTCGGCGACGCGGACGTGAACGAAGTCGAAGTCGTGCGAATCAGATAGCTCGTTCCACGCCCGCGACGAACCCACCGCGAGGGTTTGTGACTGCGGGCAAAACGGCGTCGTGGGCGTGAACTCAGCCCACAGGACATCCGGGTTGTCGGCATCGATGGCGTACCTGAACCCGGCATCAGGATGGCGCGTGTCGAAGTTCAGCCGGGCGAGATTGTAACCGAACGTCACGTCGTAGACGCCGCGCTCTTCGAACAGGTCGTGTGCGGTCTGGTGGACTGCGATATGGTCGTCGCCACCGAGTACGTGGTGTCCAGCGAGGAAACTCCCGGGTACTGGGAGGTGTTCCGAGACGAACGAATCCTCGTCGTCGAACACGTCGTCTGGGGTTGGTGAGCCGAGTCCAAACATACTCGAATCTATCACGTACCAGCGCGTATCTGTGATGCCGAACACGTTCGCATCTGTAGGAACACGTTCGCGCTTGGTGGCGCTCCGGTCGAAAGTGGTACCATGGCGACCCGTTTTCTCCTCGGCGATTAGTACTCGTAGCCCACGTCGTCGATGGTTGCGCGCCAGTACGGGAGGGGTCCATCTGGAAGGTTCCATTCGACCACTCCCGAGCGCGGGACGAGCATTCCGTCCACGTCGTGGTACTCCTCGAAATAGCCTTCGACCACCTCCCATAACCCCGCCCCGTCGGTTCAGGCGGCCCGAAGCCGAAATATCCCCTCGGGAACGTGGTTTCGAACCGTCTGGGCGAGGTTTACGACGAACGCGACAGCACCCATCGCCAAGAGACCGCCTCCGACGACAGTCATCGCGCCAGTTGTGGATTCACCGAGTCCGACTGCTCCGAGAAGCACGAGAGTCCCGGAAACGAGGAGGACGAAATCGGTCAGTGCAATGTCGGCCCTGTAGAGGTCGTCGAGCATCGGGACCGGCCGTCGCCCGAGGTCGTCGCTGTAGCGGTCGACCCAGACGATGAACGGGACGACGTGATAGAGGGTTCCGAAGACGACGAACCCGACGACTCCGAGGCCGAACAGGAACGTCGCGCCTTGCGGGCCAAAGAGGGTTGCTCGGCTGAGCGGGGATGCGACCCACGTCGCACCGGCGGTGAGCGCCCAGACGACCATCGCGACGACGGCCACGGCGTATCGCCTGAGAACCGGCGACCACGGGACTCGCATCCGGAGGAGGAGTCGCCCCGTGGCGGCGGCGAAGGCTAGCGTCGCGGCGACGACTGCCAGACCGCCGACGAGCGCCAGCCACTCGATGTCGAGGAGTCGTCCACTCGCAAAGACGAGCGTCCCAGTTGGGTGCAGCAGTTCCTCAATCCGTCTCAGTTGCTCCCCGGTGGTCGATTGCGTCGTCTGGGTGAACATCTCCGACAGTTGGCCGAATGCACCGAAGATTGTCGTCAAGACAATGCCGAAGACGGCCAGCGTCGCGTGCGAGAGGACGACGTTCGACCGACTGAGGCCTGCGTCGCGAAGGACTGGGGTGGTAAAATCAATCGCGAGCGAGAGGCCGAGGAGCGTCGCCAGCAGGAGAAAGACGACTGCGTACGCGAAGTGTCGCTCCACGCTGTCGAGGGGTCGTGCGCTCGCAAGCGTTCGGGCGATGTTGTACGCGAACACCCAAAAGCCGGTGAGTGCGACCGTGCCCGAAATGGCGAGGAGGGTGAATCCCGCAGTCGAAAACCCCACGACGAGGCCCGCGATGCCGGCGCTCACGAAGAGCAGTGCGAAGTGGGCCACCCGTCGAGAGTAGAGGTCGACGCTCGACCAGACGGGAACGAACTGCGTCATCGCACCCATGATGGTAATGCACACCCACCCGGCGAGGAGGGCGTGTATCTGTGCCACGTGGGCGAAGACGAGTGTCCCACCGACGACGGGAATCCGACCGCCGGTGACCGAGAGGCCGCCGAGTCCGATACCGGCGAGAAGGAAGACTGCGGCGACCGCAAAGTGGTGAAACGGGATGGCTATCGGTGGGCCTCCGTCAGTGTCGACTTCGGCGAGAATCGCGCTCATACTCGGAGTTGGGTCCCGCTCCACGTTGCTCTATTTCCGAACGTGTTCGGGGTGTAGCGGGGGACTACACGGTGGGGCCGAGAAGCATCGCGAGGGTTCCCCTCCGCAGTCGGTGGTACGTGAAAAGCGATGGTATGGGGGTGTTATGGGAAGACGGTTGGTTGGCGACTGGCGGTGGTTCCAGTCGCAGTTGGCAGGCAACGATGGTGGGTGTTGCCGCCTTTGGCAGGCAACCGGGGTGGATGCAGTCCCGTATCACGCAGGCAGTGGCCAGTGGTGGCCGACAGTCGCGGTTAGAGTTCGTAGCCCGCGTACTCCATCAGCTTCGCGAAGATGTCGGTGTCCATCGCCTCCTTGTAGACGACGCCGCCGAGCATGCCGCCGGGGTAGAAGTTCCCGTTCATGACGTGGTTGACCTTGTGGCAGTGCATGAGGTAGATTCCGGGTTCCGCATCGGCCGTGAAGTCGATGGTGTGGCGCTCTGCGGGGGCGATGTTGGTCACGTCCATCTCGTAGCGGGCGGCTTCGGGAATCACACCACCGTCCTTCTCGGTGAGTTGGAAGCGGTGGTTGTGGATGTGCATGGGGTGGCTCATGTATCCCGCGTTGACGAAGTGAAGGCGCACGTGGTCGCCCTGTTCGACGATGACCGGCGAGCCGTCTTCGGGGTGGAGCGTTCGCGGCGCGCTCTTTCCGTTGACGGTGAACACGTCAGGCTTGCGGTTCCGCGGACTGTACTGGACATCTTCGCCAGCCATCATCCGGGGAAGGCGTGAATCCCAGTCACGGAGCGTGAAGAAGTGTTCCTTGTCGGCGGGCTCGTAGCCCTTCGGGTCGACGCGGAAGATGCCGAACATCCCCATCTCGATGTGGCGGTGGGTCTGGTAGTGGCAGTGATAGAGGTGCGTCCCGGGGACGTTCGCCGGGATAGTGTAGGTGTGCTTCTCACCGGGGTCGACGCGGATACCCGTCGTCGTCGGGACGCCGTCGTCTTTCCACGCCTTCCGTGCACCGTGGAAGTGGAGCGTGTGCGCACGCATTCCGTCAGTGTTGTCGAGCGTGACCTCCATGTCCTCGCCCTCGGTCGTTCGGAGAATCGGACCGGGGACGCTCGGCTTTCCGCCGTCGGCTTGGAAGGCCCACACCTGCGGGAGTTCGACGGGGCCACCCATGGACTCGCCCGGATGGACGGCGTGACGGGCAGGCGTCGATGAAAGCGTCACCTTCCCACCCTGTTCGTCCACGTTGATGACTTCCGGGGGACTCGTGTACGGAAGGTTCGACGCGCTGGTCGAAGCGGGAGTCTGGCTCTCCGTCTCGATTGCGGCGTTCGTCTCTTCGTTTGTGGGTGCAGTACACCCTGCGAGCCCGAGAGCCCCAGCGGTGCCGGTCGCTGCGAGAAATTCTCGACGTGACATCGTCGAACCAGGGGCGCCTACGTATTTTCTCATTGCAAATTGGCGTAGGAATAGGGTATCGGTATAATAGCTGGGTGCTTCTCATGGTATCAGAAACATTCGAACATGTTCGGCACCGACGCTACCATCATGACCGTCCTACTGCCCGCTGGGGGTGTCTCGTGGAACCGACGGCAGTCGGTTCGGCTCGTGCCTCAGATACCCCACACATTTGAAACTCCAGGATGACGTACCACATATAACCGTTCGGGCACCTGCGCCTCGTGCCGGGTGCGACGACAGAACTGAGCTTCACACGATGCCAACAAATCCGCTGTCAGACGCCCTTGAACCAGACTTTCAGACGGTGTTCGACGCCCTGACGAACGAACAGTGTCGTGCGGTTTTGGGTGGTCTCGACCACCCGATGACCGCGAGTGAAATCGCCGACGAATGCGACCTTCCACGGTCGACGGTGTACCGAAAGGTGGAACTGATGGTGGATGCGGGGTTGCTCCAAAAACAAGAGCGCGGCCGCGAGGCGGCACGGTACTCGCTTGGATTTGACGAGGTACTCGTCACTCACGAACCCGGTGACCTCAGTTTGACCATCTCACGGCCGTCGCAGTCCGCCTCCGAACAGCTCTCTGAACTCTGGTCCGAAGTCCGAAACGAGACGGACTCAAATCGATGAGTGAGTGCGGATGACGGGCGATACTCCCGGTTGGTGTCGCGACTAGTCTAAGTTGGCGTCGTCGCTCGTGAGGAACTCTTTCATGACTTTTCCTTCGGCGCGATGAAGCTTCTCGCTCGTCGTCGACTTCGCGAGTCCCACAGCCTCGGCCAATTCGGTTAGTGTGCAGGTCCGCGGCGTGTCGTAGTAGCCCCGCTTCGCTGCTGTTTCGAGGAGTTCTCGCTGGTCGTCAGTCAGGAGCGACTCGGTGTCGATAGACTGCCGAATCGAAACCAGGTCGAAGGGGATACCGAACAGTTCGAGTTTCTCGCCGAGGTCCGAGAGTTTCTCCCGCGGTGCTGTAATTTCGACCGTTACCTCACCGTCTCTGATGGTAATCGGCAGTTCGAGGGGGATGCCGACTTCGCTGAGAGACAAGATGAGAAGCGGTTCTGTCGTCTCGAATTGGACGAGTGCGCGACTCGGTTGGGCTTCGAGGAGTGTCACCGAAACGATGGAGTCGTATCCGTCCATCGCCGTCACGATTTGTTCGATGTCGGACGACTGTATCTCGACCAGTCCGACACCTGTTTCGTCCGCAGGCATCGCGGCGAGGACCGTGAACTCCGCGTCTGGATACTGACCCGAGAGGTCGGAGACCCAGACTTCCGGCGGCAGCGTGATAGAAAGGGTGGCCCGTGGCATGATTACTTTCTCATTATACCCTCCCCAGAAGGAAGTTAGTTGCGAACATGTTCGCCCCGATTCTCACGTTTGCATTCGGGACACGCGTGAGAGGGCAACTTGGTCGAGATGCGAGTCGGTTACCGCTGTGAAAACCGCGTCGTCGGTTCATTCGAGAAGTTCATGCACCCGAACATCTTCGCCCCGTGTCCGGAGATTGGTAGTCGGCATCTCCCCTTTTTCTCTCTGTTTTCGAACGCCCACTTGCATGAAAGTCTCTCGACAAACCCTCTGGAGGCTCTTGGCGGCAGTGTTCGTCGTGAACCTCGTCGTCATGGGTCTCGGAGCGTGGTACTCCGCGCAGCAGGCACCGCCCATACCGGACCAGGTGGTCGGTCCGGACGGCGAATCGCTGGCAACGGGTGCCGACATTCGCCAGGGGAAGGTCGTCTTCCAACAGGACGGTCTGATGAATCACGGGTCGATACTGGGTAACGGCGCGTACTTCGGTACCGACCTCACCGCGGAAGCACTCGACATGAAAGTCGAGTACATGCGCGATTACTACGCGCAAGAACAGCACGGAACGTCCTTCTCGGACCTCGATGCCGACGCGAAGGCGGCGGTTAGCGACCAGGTTCGCCGCGAACTCGACTCGGCGGTCGGACGCGAAGGGACGATTGAATACTCGGCCGCAGAAGTGTACGCCCACGAGCAGGTCCGCCAGCGGTACGTTGAACTGTACCACGAGGGCGAACTCGAACGCGGTATCCCAGCAGGAACCGTGAGTGACGAGGCGGAAGCGCGCCACCTCGCCGACTTCGCGATGTGGACTGCGTGGTTCTCGCACGCCGACCGGCCGGGAAGCGACCACTCGTACACGAACGAGTGGCCGTACCAACCCGCAGCGGGTAACGAACCCGCCGCTGGCACGATGACGTGGAGCGTCATCGCCATGGTGCTTCTCGTCGCTGGCGCTGGTATCGGCGTCTGGCTCTACAAGTCGGTGGAACTTCCGGAACCCAAGACCGGTGTGGTCGACGTACCGCACCCACGCGACGTCTCGTTGACGCCGAGTCAGCGAGCAGCGAGCCGCTACATCCCAATCGCGGCGTTGTTGTTCGTCGTGCAGGTCTTTTTTGGGGGACTTCTCGCGCACTACTACATCGAGCGCGACGGCTTTTTCGGACTTAGCGAACTCCTCGGCATCGACTTCCTCTCGATACTTCCGTTCTCGATAGCGAAGACGCTCCACTTGGACCTTGGAATCCTCTGGATTGCAACCCTCTGGCTCGGTGCCGGGTTGTTCCTCCCGCCGCTTTTGACCGGCCACGAGCCGACGGACCAAGACCGGTACGTCAACGGCTTGCTCGTCGCGCTGGTCGTGGTCGCCGTCGGTGGCCTGACCGGTATCTGGCTCGGCGCAAACGGGTACATCGACGGACAACTCTGGTGGATTCTCGGAAACGAGGGGCTAGAGTACCTCGAAGTCGGTCGGTTCTGGCAGTTCGGTCTCCTCGCCGGCTTCCTCATCTGGGCGGTTCTCGCCGCACGCGGGTTCAAACCGCTTCTCGATAAGGAAGCACCCTACGGCCTCGCGCACATGATACTCTACGCCGGTGGGTCGATTGCACTCCTCTTCACCGCCGGACTCTTCTACACGCCGCAGACGAACATCGTAACGACCGAATTCTGGCGCTGGTGGGTCGTCCACATGTGGGTCGAAGGTGCCTTCGAGTTCTTCATCATCGCCGTCGTCTCGCTCACGCTGGTCAGCATGAACCTGCTGTCCCGGCGGTCGGCCGAGAAGGCGGTGGCGTTCGAGGCGCTCTTCGTGATGGGGACCGGTGTTATCGGTGTCTCGCACCACTACTGGTGGGTCGGTCAGCCCGACGTGTGGCTGCCGCTCGGAAGTATCTTCTCGACGCTGGAACTCGTCCCGCTCGTTCTCATCCTCTTCGAGGCGATGAACGAGTACCGGACGCTTGCGACAAGCGGCGAGTCGTTCCCCTACACGCTCCCGTTCATGTTCATCATCGCGAGCGGTGTGTGGAACTTCGTGGGCGCTGGTGTCCTCGGGTTCTTCATCAACCTCCCGCTCGTGAACTACTACGAACACGGGACCTACCTGACGGTTGCCCACGCCCACGCCGCGATGTTCGGTGCCTTCGGGTTCCTCGCGCTCGGCATGGCGACCTACATGCTCCGGTTGACTGTCGACCCCGGCCAGTGGGTCGAGCGTCGTCTCCGCTGGGCCTTCTGGCTCTGGAACGCGGGCCTCGCGCTCATGGTCGTGGCGTCGCTCCTGCCGGTTGGCTTCCTCCAGTTGGAAGTCGCCTTCACGCAGGGCTACGCCGCGTCCCGCAGCCTCGAATTCTACAACAGCGGTCTCGTGCAGACGTTGTTCTGGGCGCGACTTCCTGGTGACGCACTCCTCATCGCCGGGACCATCGTGTTCGCGTACGATGTCGTCAAAAAGCGGTTCGTCCTCAGAAACACGAGCGAGACGCCTGCTCGGACGCCCGTCTCCGAACAGGTCATGGCCGACGACGACTAACCTCGCGCACGCGAAGTACTCCTCCTTTTCCTCTCCCCTTCCCGGACCCATCCCCTCTCCTTTTCCTCTCCGACACCCCGCCTCGACCCGTTTCCGCCTCTCGCCGCCACCGAACACGTTCGGGGCAACCGTGAGGGGTTGGGGAATGGTACCTCGACTCGTATGACCCGACTTGACGTTCGTGACCTCGAACCAGCACAGCGTCATCCGAAGATACTGGACACGTTCGAAGACCTTGCATCCGGCGAGTCGCTGGTTCTCGTAAACGACCACGACCCGCGGCCGTTGTACTATCAGTTTGTCGCCGAAGTCGACGAGTTCGATGCTGGTGGATACGACCTCGAACAGGTGGCCGAAGACGAGTTCGTCGCGGTCCTCCCCAAGCAATGAACACTACTGTCACCTCCCTTTCGGACCTTCCGGACGAGACGCACGCCCCGGTCTTCTCCGAGCACGAACCGAAGGTCATTCGGCTATTGCTCGACGCTGGCGACCAAATCGATCCGCACGACCACCCCGGTCGGGATATCGTCCTTTATGCCCGTTCCGGTGAACTCGACGTACACATCTCCGAGGACACCCACACGCTCTCGGCCGACGACTTGATTCGGTTCTCCGGGACGGAGACGATTGCAATCGACGCTGTGACAGACGCGACTGCGCTCGTCATCCTTGCCGCGCACGCGGAGTAGAAATCTGAACACGGCCGAGGAACTCTGGGCTGTGTGCGAAGTCACAAATGCCTACACACTCCACAAATTGTAAAATTTGTAAAAATTGTATGCTTCTCGAACAGTTCGCTCGAATCGGACGCGCCGTCTATTCGACGACGACAGCGCCTTTCATGCCGAGTGTCTCGTGGGGGACACAGGAGTACGTGTAGACGCCTGCGCTCTCGAAGGTGTGTTCGAAGGTGTGGCCTTCGTCGCCGACGAGTTCAGATTCGAAGTCACCGTCTGTGTGGACGACGTTGTGGGTGCCGCCCTGACCGGTCCACGCCCACGTGACTGTCGTTCCCGTCGAGACGCGGACCGCCGCGGGACCGAATCCGAACGCCCCGCCGTTCGCTTCGGTGCCGACTTCGACCGAGGCGGCGTCGGAACTGGTCTTGTCGACGACGCCGTCGAAATTCTCGACATCGTCGAACCACCCGTCGAAGTTCTGGGTGTCTCCCGACTCCCCGCCGGAACCGCTTGTGGAGTCGCTTGTCTCTGTGTTCTCGGGTGCGGCCGTCTCGGTCGCTTCGGGTTCTTCCGAGGCCGAATCTCCGCTCGAACCTGTACAGCCCGCCAGTGCGGCAGAAATCGAGGTCGTTGCGACGAGCGCGGTAAACCGCCGTCGGCTGAGTCCATTGGATGACATCGTCAGTTGTTCGTCGTCGCCGCGTCAAGCAGACGATTATCCCGAATATGTTCGGGGTGTGTCTCGTCAATCGTCACTCGCCCGGCCGACCGGCATCGGGCCGTCGTATTCGGCGGGCACGTAGTCGCACAGCGGGTCGCTCTCCAGCGGGTCGCCGGTGTGAGCGTATGCCCGTGACCGACTTCCACCGCAGACGTGCCGGAATTCGCACGCCCCGCATTTTCCGCTGAATTGGTCGGGGTCCCGAAGCGACTGAAACAGGTCGCTTTCGCGGTAGCGTTCGACGAGACTCGACTTGCGGACGGACCCCACTGACTTCGGGAGGAACCCCGACGGGTAGATATCCCCTGTGTGGCTGACGAAGGCGAAGCCGTTCCCGGCGATGATGCCCAATCGTCGGCCGATACCATCTGACTGCGGTGCATCGGTCGAGTCCCGCCGGCGTTGAATCGCAACACGACGGTAGTGTGGCGCTTCGGTCGTCTTCACGCCGAACGACGCCTCCTCGCTCACCTCCGTGAGCCACGACAGGATTCGCTCGGCACGCTCGGGAGTCACCGGGTCGAGGATGCGCCCGCGGCCGACTGGAACGAGGAAGAACACCGACCAGAGCACCGCGTCGAGGTCTGCCACGAGGTCACGAATCACCGGGAGTTCGTCGGCCGTCTGCGCGCACACGGTCGTGTTTATCTGGAGCGGGACACCGGCCTCCCGCGCCGCACGGGCCGCCTGCACCGTCTGCTCGAAACTCCCGTCCTCGCCGCGGAACGAGTCGTGTGCTTCTGGACTTCCACCGTCGATACTCAGTGCGAGTCGCTGAATCCCGGCATTACCGAGGTCACGAACCGTCTCCGGCGTCAGCGATGAGGTCCCACTGGGCGTCAACGTCATTCGAAGCCCCCGTTCGGTACCGTATTCCACCAGTTCCGTGAGGTCCGGTCGTGCCAGTGGGTCGCCTCCCGAGAGAACGACGAGTTGCCCCGGCCCGAACTCGCGTGCCTCGTCGAGCAGTCGTTTTCCCTCTTCGGTGGTCAGTTCGTCGGGGTGCCGCGTCGGCGTCGCGTCTGCGCGACAGTGGTCGCACGCGAGGTTACAGGCCTGCGTGACTTCCCACACGAGGACGAACGGGCGGCGACTCGTGTCGATTGCGGTGGGGTCCGGTCCGCGAGATGGACGAGACATAATCACCCGACTGTTTCGCCCGACACCCAGTGAACCACGTGGCGAACATGTTCGGCGTTCGTCCGGGTTCGTCGGAGCAACGTCGCGTCGAACATCTTCGGGGAGAAGTATCTACGATTTCCCGCCGATTTTCCGAACATGGATGTGGAACCGTTCCTGCGAGAGACCGATGCACCGACCGGGAGAGCCGTCGAATTCCTCGACGCGCGCGACCTCCCGCCGCCGGAACCGTTGACGAAGACGATGAACAGTCTCGCGGAACTCGACCCGGAGACGGTCTTCGTCCAACTCAACGACCGTGCGCCGAAGTTCCTGTTTCCGAAACTCGACGACCGTGGATTCGACTACCGGACCGTCGAGACCGACGACGGAACCGTGACGGCGATTTGGCGGCCGTAGACGCCTACACCTACGCTCGGGGACTGTCGCCGTCGGATGGTTCCCACTCGACGAGTGTCGGCGACTCGGGGTCGATGTCGGCGACGAACCGCATCGTCGCGATGTTCAGTGCAAGCCCGAGGACGCTCCAGATGACGATGCCGACGAGCAGTCCGACGACCGGGATGTTGACCACCATAGCGGATGCGACCAGCGAGACGCACGCGGTGAACGCGACGTACCCGAGGAAGTAGGTTGTGTACGGGCCGCCGCGAACAGCTAGCGAGTACGATTCTTGCAGCGCCGTCACGAGACCCAGTTCTCGGAGAACGAGCAGATACGGCGTGGCGTAAAACAGGTACGCCGCGCCGAAAAACACGAGCATCGCGCCGAGCAGTAACGCGAGTACGTCGCCTCCGAAACCACTGCGACGGAATCCGACGCTGACTCCGAGCGGAAGCAAGACGACGAGCGGGAGTGCACCCCAGAGCAGAAAGGGGACGAAGTAGGCACGCACGTGGGTGAGAAAGTCGTAGGTTCCGCGTTCCAGATACGCCGCGACGCTCCCGAAGTACCCCGCCGTGAGTGCAGCTTTCACGACGACTGTTGCAGCCCCGATGAGTAGAACAGTCGATGTCATCCCGTCAGCGACGCCGTAATCGACCGTGAATCCGGTGCTGGGCGCGTTCACGAAGGTCCACATCGTTCCGACTGCGTGGGGGAGTCCGAACTGGACCCCGAAGTACACGCCACCGTGTGCGAAAACCGAGCGTATCTCGTCTATTTCCAGACACGTGAACAAGATGGGAATCAGGGTAAGTGGGGCCGCATCGAGCGCACGCTCCCACCCGTCAGCGACGCGCTGTGTAAACCGCGGCATCAGTTCGACACCTCTCTCGTGTGGCGCTGCGGTCGTCTCACTTTGCAACTGGTTCGTTTGGAGGGCATTATTCTCCACTCAATAGTTAGTAACAAAACAGTTTCTGCTGAGCCGTGGCGACCGGTTGAATGGGGGTAGATACAAAATAATACTCCACGGCGATAGCCGCGATAGCACTCAGTCGAGCGAGACGTACGGGAGCGTCGCCGGACTACCGTCGGCGTAATCGAGGACAGACGACTGCGACTCCCCATCGGGGACGATGAGGTCGGAAATGAGCGGTGCATCGTCGACTGCACCCGACTTCGCCCCGCCGAAGACGTACCCACCGCGTTCCTCTCTGACCGGGCGAAGCGTGCCGCGGTCTTCGGACTGCACCACGGCGACGATTTCCAGTTCGTTCGCGTCGACGCCGCCGAAGGCTGTTCGGTCGAGCATGAGTGTCACCGTGTTCTCCTCAGTGTCGACTTCCTCGGTGAGTGCGACGGTGCTTCCCGATTCGTCGGTGAGGGGAGTCCCTGTCGCGTCGACGGCGCTCTTCGTGAAGCCGCTTACTTCGAGGCGGTAGTGCCACGGCGCTTCGAACGACACGTTCGCACCGAGGTCGTCGAGACTCTGTTCGGTCCCGCCGGAGTTACTCGGGTTGCGAACCCACAGAAGGAACAGTTGCGGCGAGAACCCACGGCCGCTGCCGAAGGCGTTGTACAGGTTCTCGACTTCGAAGGTCACCAGATACTCGTCTGGCGTCTGTTCGACCGTGACCGACTCCAGGTCGAACGCCCCGTCTTTGAAGGCCTCGTTGGTCGGATACGTGTAGGCACCCGGACCGTCGTCGTCGCCCGTCGGGTCCGACAGCGTCGCGACAGTCTCCGGCGGTTTGACTGTCACCGTTTCGGTGGCGAGCGATTGTCCGTCCGTGGTTCGGACGGCGACATCGTAGGTTCCGGGCGTGTCGATGGTGTACGAGAGCGTGTCCTGTTGGTCGGCCGACGCTGGAGGGAATCGAACGTTCGAGGTCGCCTCGACCTCGCCGTCGACGACGATTTCGACCGTCGTGCCGCCGATGTAGTCCCCGGTGTTCGACCCCGTCGCGGTCACGAACGTCGCTCGGACGAACGGATTGTCCTGAATGGAGATATCGACATCTTGTTCCGGGCGCTGATACTCCGGAAGACGTTCCAAATCCTCGTTGGTGGCCGGTCTGAGGCGAATCGCCGTCCCACCGGTCTCTATCATCGAAGCGAGAATCGTCGTCTCGGCCGTGACGAGTGCTTCGTCGACGCGGACCGCTTCGAGGTTTGCATCGTACGCTGCCTCGATGCCGTCCGAGTACAACTCTGCGACGTACTTTCCTTTCGTGTGGCCTTTGCCGTTCGAATTCGCGTGTCCTTTGCCGTTCGACGTGTCGCGTGCCTTTCCATTCGCCTTGCCGTGACTCTTCCCGTTCGACTTCTCCGGATTCGACGTGTGGCCTTCGCGTGCTCCCGGCGCGCTATCGAGGAAGTCGAGCGGAATTTCGAGCGCACGACCGTTTTCGTCGGTCATGGCACCGACGAACCACTCGTCTCCCTGCTTTCGTGCGACGACGGAGTACGAACCGATTTCGGCGTCGAGGACGCGGGTCTCGTCCCACGGCCCGGCCGGAACCGACTCGACGAAGTCGAACGCCTCGACGGTCGGTCCGAGGGTCGGGTCGGTCTCGGGTTCAGGCATCGACGAACCAGTTTCCGTAACCGCCACTGAATCGAGGTTGAAGCCGCCCGTATCGTCGTCTCCGAGTGTGACGGTGACCTCGTTTGTACCGGTCGACAGCGAGACGCTGACTGAAACCGTATCCCACTCGTCCCAGTACGCTGTCGGTGGGAACGTCACCTGCTGTGTCTCTTCACCGGCGAGTACGGTTGCAGTCCGGGGTGTTCCCTCGGGAACGGCATTTTTCGTCGCGTCGCTCGCATAACGGAGGTGGAGGTCGTACTCGCCGGTGGTTGGGACGCTTTCGACGGTCCACGAGAGCGAGGCACCGCTGTCGACGGTGTTCGGGTCGACAGGGACGTACTTGCCACCGGATGCACCGGCCCACTTCGCGGCAGTCGAAAAGCTGTCTCGTTCCGCGTCCTCTGCCTGTCCGACGCCTCCGACTTCGAGGGTCGAATCGCGGTCGGCAAGGTACGAACTCGGGAGGTCGGCGACCATCTGGAGACCGCTGAAGTACGTCGGATACATGGCAAGTTGCTTCGCGCGGGTCGTCTCGATACCACCGGACCCGGAGTCCATATCGAAGATTCCCGGCGTGTACTCGACAGGGCCCCCGAGCATCCGGGTAAAGGGGAACGTAACGTGGTGCGATGGGCCAACCCGCCCGAACGAGTCGTATTCCTGTCCGAGGACACCCTCTCTCGTCATCACGTTCGGGAAGGTCCGGCGCTCTCCAGTCGGCTTGAGCGGTTCGTGAATCTCCAGCATCTGCCGGTGTTTGGCCGCCTCTCGGTACACGAGTCGGTGATGGTTGACGAGGGGTTGACAGTGGTGATTGTAGGTTTCGCCGTCGATGGTGACGCCGCTGTCGGCGACGTACCCCGTCTTTATCGAGTGGATGCCGAGCGAGTCATAGAATGCGAACGGACTCGAATCGGACTCCAGTTGCGACTCGTAGTTCGAGACGTTCCCCGCGGTTTCGTTGTGTGCGGTCATCCTGACCGGTGGGCTCAGACTTCGCCCGTAGTCTGTCACCGCCTCGATGTCGAAGTCCGGGTACGACTCGTCGAAGTCCATGGCGCTGCCGTCACCGGGATAGGTGTGCCATCCTTCGTTCCACCCCTCGACGAGGACGCTCGGAATGCCGTGTTCGCTGGCGAAGTCCATGTAGCGTTTCATGCGCTTTGTCTGCGCGCCGTGGTTTCCGGTTTCGGGGCCGCGGTACTCCCAGTCGGCCCGTCCGGTAATCATGAGCCACCACACGCCGAGGAACTTCTGCGGTTCTATCCAATCGGTTCCGTGGGGGAAGTCCGCGGGGTCGTGCGGCTCGTTGAGGTTGACGACGAGGTTCGATTCGACGAGGTCGCCCGGTCTCGACCCGACCTGAATCGTGCGCCACGGGGTTGCGTGCGGTGCTGACGCCGTCACTTTAGTCCCGTCAGGAAGTGGTGCGAGCACCGATTCGAACGTCGTCGACCCGGAGGACGTGGGTTCGACCGCCATCGCCGCGTAATCGACGAGACTGGCTTCGTGAACGCTCAGGTAGGTCTCGTCGTCGGCTTTCATCGTGAGCGGCGTGTGCGCCCCGCCGAAGGGACTTCGCTCGCCGATTTCGCTCAACGGTGTCTCCTTGTACCCGTACTCGTAGCTGTTGAAGTCGTTTTCGACCCACCACGCGGTGTAGTCGCCAGCGAACGCGAACTCTGTCGTTTCGCCGGAGAGTACGAAGTCGCCGAAGCCACTGTCCTCGGGGAATACGCACCGAAGACCGACTCCGTCGTCGAAGACCCGAATTTCGACTGTGAGCGTCCGCCCGGGGTCGGTAGTTTCTGCGAGACCCACACGGAGTTCGGTGTAGTGCTCGCGGATTTCGTCGTATTGGTCCCAGACGGGAGTCCAGTGGTCGTTTACTGTTCTGCGCTCGGTTCCGGTGACCGTGAGGTCGGTCCCGAATGCGGGTTGACCCTCGAACTCGAACCCGAGAGACGAGGGTTCGACGACGGTCTGCCCATCGTACGACAGGGTGTAGGTGGGGGTCCCCGACGACACGTCGAACGCGACAGTGACCGCCCCACTCGGTGATGAGACAGTTTGAACGAGACTGTCGTCAGCGTTCGAGACTGCTGACGCGACTGCCTTGGGAACATCGAGTGTGTACGACGATACTGCGGCCAACGACGTGAGTCCGCCGAGGAATTGTCGTCGTTTAAATTCTGGCTCACCGCTGTTTGGGTGTGGTTGTCTATCAGACATCCTGAACCCCTGTTATCAATCATGAATGAAAATTCTAATGGCGAAGAAATATGTATTCGTAGTTTCACACCCCGCCGGGATGTGGTGGAAAGGGCGTCCTACCGCCGACGAACCAGTGGTTGGCACGAGCCGAGAACACCGGAAGTGCGACGCACCTCGTGTCTGAGATGGAAGACATATTCACCGGTTTTCCCGACGGAAGCCTACAATCTTCTCCGGCGTATACGTGACTGAGGTCCGAGCAGAGGACGAGAGCGTTCGGCACGACGCGCCATCTCGGGACCGAGAGGTGCACACGTCACGGGCAGAAATACCAGCAATAGCACTTGGCATGGTGTTTGGTACCGTGGAGTGTGGCAGGTGGCCACAATGAATGCGGTTGAACGATGGAAACAAGAGAAACACCCCCTCGACGTAATCGAGGACGTATACGAGTACGCGGACGGTGACCTCTCGTTCGAGGAAATCGAAGAACGGGCGGGCGACGGTGAGTGGGAGCGACTGAAGTGGGCCGGGATGTACGCCCACGGACGCCACGACGACTACTTCATGCTCCGAACGAAGGTCCCCGGTGGGTTTCTCACCCCCGAACAGGCCGCGGTCATCGGCATGGTCGCCGACGAGTACGCCACTGCGCCCGAGGAGTTCGGCGGTGAAGAACAAAATGAAATCTGGGGCGACGCGTTTCTGGATATCACCACTCGCCAGGATATCCAGATGCACTGGATCGAGGTTACGGACGTCCCCGAAATCTGGGCGGCGTACGAGGAGGTTGGGTTGACGACGATTCAGGGTTGTGGCGACTCCGCGCGCAACGTCCTTGGCTGCCCGGCGGCTGGCCTCGACGACCACGAGTGCTTCGACGCGCAGCCGGTTATCGACGCCGTCTCGGACTTCTTCACGGAGAATCGAGAGTACGCCAACCTTCCGCGAAAGTTCAAGTTGACTATCACGGGCTGCCGAGAGGACTGCGCCCAGTCCCAAATCAACGATGTCGGACTCGTTCCGGCCCGAAAGGAAATCGACGGGGAGGAACTATACGGCTTCCACGCCCGCGTCGGCGGCGGACTCTCGGATGGTCCGCGGATGGCCTCGAACATCGACGTGTTCGTCCGGCCCGAGGACGCCGTGGAGTTCTGTCGTGCAGTCGCCCAGACGTTCAAGGAATTGGGCGACCGAACCAACCGCGGCGTCTGTCGGATGCGCTACCTCGTCCAGCAGATGGGGCCGGAGAATTTCGAAGCGGCCGTCCGCGACCGGTGTGACGTTCCACTCTACTCGCAGGGCCGGGACCTCACTCGGGGCTACCGCGGCGACCACGTTGGCGTCCATCCCCAGAGAGAAGCGGGCCTATTCTACGTCGGCTTCAACGTTATCGCCGGGCGAATGGGCGGCGACGAACTCGTCGCAGCGGCGCAAGCGGCCACGAAATACGGGACTGACGACACCTCGGTTCGGCTGGCGACCGACCAGAACTTCCTCGTCACGCACATTCCCGAAGCGAACCTCTCGGCACTGCTGAACGAACCGTTCGCCCGAAAGTACGAACACGACCCCGGTCCGTTCGCCCGCGGCGTTGTCGGGTGTACTGGCTCGGAGTTCTGCAACTACGGCATCATCGAGACGAAAAAGCGCGTCTACCGCTGGGCGCGGGCGTTAGACCGCCGAATCGACACGCCCGACGACCTCGACGTGGTTCGGATGCACATGTCGGGGTGCTCGGCCTCGTGTGCACAGCCACAAATCGCGGATATCGGCTTCCGGGGTGAGACAGTCGTGGTGGACGACCCGGAGGAGACCACGAACGAGGAGGGCGACACCATCGTCGAGGGCATGGACGTGGGCCTCGGCGGCAGTCTCGGCACCGACAACCAGTTCCTCGATTGGGTCGAACACGCGGTCCCTGCACGGGCCGTCGTTCCGGCGTTGCAACAGCTATTCGACGACTTCGCCGCAGAGCGCGACCCCGGTGAGCAGTTCTACGAGTGGACTCGACGCGTCGACAACGACCGGCTTCGAACGAGTATGCGACGCGCGAACGCCAACGTCTCCGGAGGGGTTGCCCATGACGGCTGAGGACTCCCCAGACGAGTCCGAGATGCCGTTACCGCACGTGCCGAAAACGGGCGGTACCGAGCGCAACGACGAGGATAACCGAGGACATGGTGGTGTCGGTAACTCGCACCAAAACGGGCGGCCGACGAAGTCGGAACCGCCGTACGACTCGGAGTTGAAGCCGATTAAATATCGACGGCGGTCCGGGAGAAGCGGAAGCAACGAAGCTACTGAGGGCTGTGGTTGTGGTCGTGAGTGTGGGTGTGGCGGCGGTACTGGTGGCTCAGCGAGGACGGCCGCTGCTGACGGTGGTGCCCGTCCGAGCAACGTCGACGGGGAGGGAACCCTCACGGACCTCGAATTCACGCCGCCTACCGAGGGGAAGAGTCAGGACGTTTCTGACGGCCGCCCGGACAGGCGTGTACAGGTTCCCGAGGGGGTCGAACTCGACACGCCGGGGTACACCATCCGTCAGGAGATGAACGACATCGACGAACCGGACGACAAGACGTGGTTCATGGAACTCGACGCGGCCGTTATCCAGGCGGAGCGGTGCATCCAGTGTGGCACCTGCGTCGCGTCCTGCCCGTCGGACTCTATCGGAATCGGCGACGACGGGCTTCCCAAACTGGTGAAGATGTGTACTGGGTGTTCGCTCTGTTGGGACTTCTGTCCGCGTGGCGGCCTCCGGTACGAACGTCAGTGGAAGATAACCGGCGGTGAGGACAACGTGACGGGTGCCGGTGACCCAATCACCGAGTTCTCCGCGAAAGTCGAAGACGAGTGGCGAGAGAACGCCCAAGACGGTGGCCTCGTCACGAGCGTTCTCATCCACCTGCTCGAAGCGGGCGAAATCGATGGGGCGCTCATCGCAACCGAAAGCGAAGACGAGCCCTGGAAGGCAGAGAGTTTCCTCGCGACGACGCCCGAGGAACTCATCGCGAACGCGGGGAGCTTCTACAACCAGACGATGGCGCTCGGGAATCTGGACACCGAACAGTGGGCCGAAACGCTCCCCGAGAAGGACCCAGAAGACCTCTCGCTCGCACTCGTCGGGACACCCTGCGAAATCGAAGGTATCCGCGCCCTGCAAGACTTCGAATGGGACTACGCCAGCCAAGAGGCGGGCATCAGAGCAATCGACTACACGATTGCATTGATGTGTACGAAGAACTTCAATTACGAGCGCCTCATCGGCGAACAACTCGAATCGAAGCGCGGGATTGCACCCGAAGAAATCGGGAAGATGGATGTCCTCGACGGGGAGCTGATGGTCTACGACCGCGACGGCGAGATGATTCTTCAGGAGGACATCGCGGACTTCCACGGCGCGGCACTGAAAGGGTGTGACGAGTGCGCGGACTTCACCGGCTACTGTGCCGACCTGACCGTTGGCTCGGTTGGCTCCAGCGACGAGTACTCAAGCGTCATCATTCGCACTGAACAGGGGCTGAACGCCTGGAACCTGACCCAAACCGACTTGGACTACCACGACCTGGAAGACCGCTCGGCTATCGGTGGTCTGCAATCGTGGGACAAAAAGAAGGCCTTCAACTCACTGCAACGTCCCTTCGACCCGGACGCCCCGCGATTCATCGACTACACAGAGCACGCCAAACAGTACGACGTGGTACTGAATCCCCACGAGTCAGACCACTAATCGAAGCGTGGTCTGTCAGAGATACGCCGAGTCCCAGCGCGAGGGACGGCGTTTGTTCTCACACTCGTTGCAGAGAACTCTCCCCATCGAGTCCATCGTCACTTCGAAGCTCTCGCAGTTGCCACAGAAGTAGCCGTAGCGTTCAGTACGGTTTTCGTCGATGTAGCTTGCGTAAAACGGTGCTTTCGAACCACGGTCGCTTTCGTCGAAAGCCACGTAGACGGTCCCGCGTTCTATCGTATAGGTGTCGAGCGGAGCCGCGACCTCGCCGTCGGTTCCGGGGTACTTCGCGAAGACTCGTTCGTCGTACTGCTCCCCGCCGAGTTCGATTTGACGACCCTCGACTTCCTCGTAGCCGTGGTGGTCGTAGAACTCGGCCCCCGGTTCGTTGACTGCCAGAACTTTCCCGGTCAGGTGAGTCACACCGCGGTCGACGAGCGCTTCTTCGGTTCGGGTGAGCAGTCGCGCCCCGATACCGCTGTCGCGGTGGTCCGGGTGCACGTGTAGCCAACTGATTTGACCGGTCACGCCGCCTTCGCCACTCAGGTAACTCTGTGAGAAGGCGACGATGTCTTCATCGTCCTCACAGACGAGATAGAGCGCGTTCTCGTCGTCTAACTCGGCAGCGATGTCGTCTCCGTACCACTCGTCGACCGAGTTCTCGATGACTGTCTCGTCGAGCGCGTGGGCGTACGACGCCACGAGCGAGTCGTGCGCAACGTCTCGGATGCCGTCGATGTCTGCCGTCGTCGCCTCGCGGATGTCCATAGACTGTGTGTGGTTTGGTAGCATAAAAAAGTGGTCGCAAATGACCATTTTTCGCGCAGGTGTTTCATATTACGTTACTGTTCGAGCGGAAAGATTGACGAACCGCAATACTATTGGATGTGTTCTCAGGGAGGCGCTGCGCTGCGGTCACACTACTCCTCGACTGAAACGGATAAATCGAACCTCGGGGCGGTTTCTCCGTCGGTCACCGCTCTGGAAGTTCGACGACGAACACTGCGCCTTCCGGGTCGTTGTCCTCGACCCAGACTGTGCCGTCGAACTCTTGGACAATTGTTTTCACGAGGTACAGGCCGAGACCGGTCCCGGTGCTCTCCAGTCCTTTGTTCCCTTTCCCAAACACGGCTTCCCGTCGGTCTGGCGGGACGCCGGGGCCGTTGTCTGCGACGCGTAACTGGACGTGGCCATTCGCTCTGACTACTTCGACCGTCACCTTGGGCGTCTCTTTGTCGTTGTGCTGGACTGCGTTCCCGACGAGGTTCCGAACAACCGGCTGTAACATCTCGTTCGCCCACACCGTCGCTTCGGGGAGCGGTTCGGTTATCTCGATTGTCGCGTTTGAGTACGTCGAACGTACGTTCGTGAGTTCCTTCCGGAGAATGGCTGAGAGACTAGTCGGCGTGAGTTCGTGGTCTTCTCCGAGGAATATCCCGGACATTGTCTGTGCGTTCTCCGTAATTTCGACCGAGTGACGCGCTGCCGAGATGATACGGTCGAGGTGTCCGTTTTCGTCAGCAACCTCCTCGCCCAAGAGGTCGGCATATGCGAGTACTAACTGGAGGTCGTTCCGGATGTCGTGGCGGATGACCTGGTTAAGCACTTCGAGGCTGTCGCGCTGTTGTTTGACTCGCCGTTCACGGCGGACCCGTGGGGTGATATCTTGAAACGTCCCCCGAGCGCCCACGGTCTCGCCGTCGACAATCCACGGTTCGCCGCGAGCGCGTACCCACCGCACTTGGCCGTCAGTCGTGACGATTCGGAGTTCGTGGTCGTAGGGTATGTTGTCGGACCGAAGCTTTTCGAACGCTTCCCGTATCGTGTCGCGGTCGTCTGGATGATAGAACTCGATGGCCGTCTGCAAATCAATGTCTTCGTCGGGTGAGAGGCGGAGAATCTCGTACGTTTTGTCCGTCCATGTGAGTTCGTCTGTCCGGAAATCAATTTCCCAGCCACCGATTTCGGCCACCTCTTGCAGCTGTCTGAGCAGGTTCCGATGCCGTTCTCGCTCACGCTCGCGGCGCTTCTGGGCCGTGACATCTCGATAAATCCATAGATTTGCATCGCCGTTGGGGAGTTGATAGGGGACGTAATCTCGAACGACGGTTCTGCCATCTGCGAGGTCGAGTTCCTGCCCTCGGACAGGGGTACGCTGGTCGATGAACTCGTTGTTGCTGCGGACGAATCGCTCGGGATTGGCGAACAGTCCCTTCATCTCCTCGGCTGCCTGGGCACAGTCGCGTCCAATCATCTGTTCTGGGTCGAGCGGAACTCCCAGGGCGTCGCCGAGTGCTTCGTTCACCATGAGCACGTCGCGGTTCTCGTCTTCGACGAGCGTGCCGAGCGTGAGGTTTTCGAGGATTGTCTTCAGGACGACGGTCGATTCGTCTGTCGTACGCTTCGATGGCGGTGAGGGTGTCTCCCGAGCGAGTAACAACCGGAGGTCGTCGTTCGGTTGTGAGAGTGTCGAAACAGAGACAGAAGCCCGGTAGCGGGTGCCATTGTCACAGCGAAACGAGACGTGAGTGTGGCCACTCTCCCCGTTGCGCAGGAGGGTGGAGACCGATGTGTCCTCGTCGCCGAGGACGAGTTCCGATAGCGCTCGACCGACGAGTTCCTCAGGACGGTAGCCTAAGTGGTCGAGCGCGACTTCGTTCACGTCGTGGATGGTCCCCGTCTGCTTTTCCACGACCAGTGCGGCCTCGTTGAGGTGCCGCCAGAACCCCCCCACAGCGTTCTCTCCCGAATTTGTCATGTGTGTCCCATTCGTAGGCTGTTTTGGATATAAACATTCGGTGCGTTTCAGACGATTGTGAACCACCGCTACGGACCCGATTCAGACCGACAGCGTTTGCCGAGGTTGTGTGTTGTGTCGCGGTTTGGGGAACGCGTTTTATACTCGTTCCGACAGTTCGGAGTCGTGGACGCCCTCACCCACAGTGAGAAGGTGACAACGTTCTTTGACCGCCAGACTAACAGAGAATCGACATGGTTCTCGCCATCAAGCCAACGCTCTCTCGGTTCAAAGACGTGCTTCGATACGTGATGGGCGCGCTCTACGTCGGTGCTGGCGTGTTGCACTTCGTCGTTCCCGACGTGTACGAACGGGTCGTCCCACCAGCCTTTCCGAAGGCGCGCTCGCTCGTCTACATCTCTGGTCTCGCCGAAATCGTCCTTGGCGTGGGCGTCCTGTTTCGTCGGACACAACGCGCCTCGGCGTGGGGACTCATCAGCCTGCTAGTCGCGGTGTTCCCTGCAAACGTCTATATGGCGACGAGCGACGTCGTACTCGATAGCGTGTCGCCAGCCCGTCGCGGGCTGTCTAAGGCCGCGCTGTGGCTCCGCCTTCCACTTCAGGGCGTCCTGATTGCGTGGGCGTGGTGGTACACGCAGCCAGAAGCTGAGACGGACTCACGTTAGGCCGGAAACGTACCCGGCGCGAAGTACAGTCGTCACGAGTAATCCGTCTCCTCGACCAAATGTGGCCCGGCCAGTACTGGGGGATGCCAGATGTCACCCGCTATATCCACGGAAGAGACAACAGACCGCCGACAGATTCGATTCGGTGAGTCGGAGTGTATTCCTCAGTTGCATCACTGTCAGAAATCCAGATGGAGCCAAGACCGGCAGCAGATGCACCGGCAATATCCGTTTCCAATGAATCTCCGACGTGCACTGTGGTCGAAGGTGTTGCATCGAGTGACTGCATCGCTCGTTCAAACGGTTCTGGGTCGGGTTTCGGCGGCACGTCGTACCCCGCAACAACGATTGTCTCAACCCACCGTTCGAGGTTCACAGCGTTGATTTTCTGTCGCTGTGCGTCCGGTGCACCGTTCGTCACGATACCAAGCCGGTACTCTTGGCTGACTTCGTTCAACACGCGAGTGACCGACGGGAGTAACTCGACGTTCGTCTGGTCACGCTCGGCACTGAATGCGTCCGCAACGTCTCGCCCGAGTTGGCCATCGTACCCGTTCTCGTCAGCAAGTGCGACGAAGCATTCAGCACGGAGTTCGTCCATCGAATCACATTGCTCAGCAAACTCGTCGTACCGGTCATAGTATTCCTCGACCGAGAACATCGGTTCAATCCCGACGATTTCGAACGACGCCCGGAGCACTTCACCGGGAGACCTCACATATTGCACCAACGTATTGTCGAGATCAAACAGAATTGCCTCGATTTGTTCCATAGTTTACCTCATCTGACAATCAGCTTAGAACCCGTGGTTGACGGAGAATACGGGCGAATACCGATTCCGGCCTGTGAGTGTTTCATGTCATGGGAACAGATTGATAACCGCGGCGACATCGAAGTCGAATATGCCTCTCGACATCGAGCCCGGAACGTGGACGTACGCAGTACTCCTGTTCGTCGGTGTGGTCCTTGCCGTGACGGTGGCGAACGTCGTCGTCCTCGACACCTCCGTGGGAGGGGCGCTCCTCCGCGGGGCGGCTATCGGCTTCGGTGCCGCGGCGATGAACTGGTACGCGAACTGAGCCGCCAATACTGACTGCGGCCACGGGTCTCACCGCGGTCGTCCTCTCCGTCTCTCTACCGAAATCGTCTCTTTTCCCGCTGGACGACTCCGCTCGCACCAATCAGGTTTCGAGGAGCTTTGCGACCGAATCGACATCTGCGAAGTACGCGAGCTTTCGGCTCTCGCCTCCGTACTTCTCGATTCGCAGTGCGCTGTACCACTCGGGAAGAACGGTAGCGAGTGGACCGTTGGAGATGGACACGTCCGAAATCTCTTCGCGGGGAACCAACCATTGCGCCTCGTCGGTCAGTGTGTTGTAGGCGACGACGGCGTCCGGATAGACGCGGTAGACGAGGTGTGCGCCGACGACCCATCCGACGACGAATTCTGCGAGCACTCGACTGACGACGACCCCCGTGACGCCAATCGCCGCCCCGATGGCCGGGCCAGTGGGTGTTCCGAACAGGCCTCCGCCAACGAGCAACCCGGCGAGGCCACCGAGGAGGACGACAAACAGCGTCGGGCCGAAGAACGAAAAGAGGACGCCACTGAACACCGAGGAGACGAACTCAGCGCGGCGGTCAGTGCTGAACACAGCAATCGGTTCTCCGTCAGGAACCTCGACGGTCGATTCCTCACCCACCGTCTCGTCTGTGAATACCGTCGACCGAATGAAGCCAGGGTGCCGAAGCTCTACGTAGTCGTAGACGGACTTCGACCCGACGACTACGAGGCCGAGACCGGTCTGTGCGACACCGGCCGCCTCGATGCTTCCGACGACGAACGGTGCGACGAACGCGAGCACGAATACGAGTATCAGATACTTTTTGGACCCGCCACCGGTCGCGGCAACCGTCTCGTACTCGCCCGAGTTGAGCCAATCTGTGAGTTGGAACACCTGACTGACGAGCACGGCAAGCGCGCCGAGGGCGAGCGTCGCTGGCGGGACGAACGTCTCGACGAAGGGTCCAAGAACACCAGTCAACAGAAGCCCGCCGAGTGGCCAAAAGGCGACGAGCGGGAACAGCGTTAGCAGGATGTACGGAATGTTCCGCGGGTAGATGGCGGGGAGCCAACGGACCAGGCGGACGCCACCGTGGACATCTGCGAGGGGCTTGAGCGGGAAGGGCGCTCTCGTCCCGGTCGGCTTGTACGCTTCAGATGGAGGGAGGGCGGCAAACAACGACTGGGTGGCCTCCCGAGCAACCGCGAGTCCTGCCTCGAACCAGTACAGCAAGAGAACGAGGCGGGGGTCCCAACCGAACGCGAACACGCCCGCGAGAAGCACCAGATTCGACAGTACCGTCGCGGCCAGTGTTCGTCGGTACTTGTGGTCGGTCATCCTCTGAAATAAATACGACAATCGAGACACAAGTACCTACCTGTCTGTTGCCGGTCATCTCGCTGTTCGGGGTCGATAATGGAGCAAAAAAATCGGCCTTGTTCCGGGGCCCTCGGTTCTAGAACCGCGCTTCCGGGTCCGCCTAGAATCGCGCTTCCGAGCGCCCGGAGCGAGACACTACTTGTGGCCTAACAGACGGACCAACCGGTCGGCTCGTTCGCGGCCGAACACATGTCTCTGGCATCCGGGAGGGTCGCAACCGCGAGCGAACAGAGCGCACCCAGTGCGATGGTACACGGGGCAGCACCGAGACCGAGGTTCCACCAGTTCGTCCCGGCGCAGAAGGCGCTCACGCCGAATCCACAGATACCAACGTCGAGGGCTAGTCGAATGACGGTGATACAGCTTCCACAGGACCAGTCACCATCACCGAACTCGGCGAGTGCGTTGCTGGTCGCAACCGACACGACCGAATCGTAGCCGGTCAGTCGGACCTTCCACAGGAGCTTTCCGAGGTCGACATCGCTCCAGCGCGCCACGTCGTAGACGTACTTCGTGTTGATGAACTCCGTCGCCAGGTCCTGGAATGCCGTAATCGAGTTACAGACGATTTGACCGCTCGTCACAGCGAGTTCGTCCATGTCGACATCTGCGGCCTTGATAGCTTCCTTCAACATGCTGTCTGTGAGACCGGCGATGTCGTTGACGATGCCAGTCAGGCTGTCCCAGATATCGCCGAGGAAGTCCTTCGCATCGTCGATTAGGCCCTGGGTTCGGACCGTGCCACTTGCCGTTCGGAGTCGCTCCTCCGGAACGTCGTACTCTCTGGTAGTGGTCTCGAAGGACGCAGATTGGACGCTCGCGGCACCGACCAACTGCAGGGATTCGAGCGTCACCTTCGACGTGGTTTCGAACTTCGTCTTCCACTCGTAGACGGTTTCGACGTTCGTCACCTCGCCGGAGTGTCGCTGCTTCGTAATCGTCACAGTCGCCTCGTCGCCCCGTTCGAGGTCGGTCAAGTTGTAGATAGCCGAATCGTTCGGTTCGTTGCCGGTCGTGTTCGAGACGACGTAGATGCCGTCGGCGTCGTGACGAACGCGTCCATCGGAAGCAGTTGCAGCGCGGTCGAATGCGTCGGTGCGCTCGAAGGCTGCGCCCGTCTGGAGTCGCGCCGACACTGCGGCATCCGGGTAGCGCTCTGCGTCGAAGTCGAAAGCGACACCGCCGACTCCGAGACTCGTCACCTCGCCGAGGAACTTGATACGCTCTGTACTCCCCGCTTCGACCGTCGTAGTCAGCGTCTCGTGGACGGCATCCTCGTACAGGAGTGCCTCCGTCGCGTCGATGGTAAATTCGACCGCACTGTCCGACGGGGCGGCACAGATGACGCGTTTTGCTTCGGTGCTGATAGTTGCGGTTGCACCCGCTTGGCCGACGGAGACGAGGTTGCCGTCGTAGCGTGCTTCAGTTCCGCTCTCGGTTGCAGTCCCGGTTATCGACCCTTCCTGCGCAGTCGCATTGGAGTCGTCCGCCCGTGTGCGGTCGCTTGTTTCGACCTCGAAGGACTCACCGGCCCCAGTGACAGTGACGCTGCCGGGTAAGGACGACGGGAGCACGTCCGCGGCATCGACTCGTTCGCCGTTCTTTTTGACGTGAGCGTCACCATCGGCGTCGAAGTACGTTAGCTCGCCAGTGTATGACAGCGAAACGGGGGTGTTGATGGTCCCGCGGAGCGTCCGGCCGTTCACGCGGTCCAGGGCACCCGGCCCGTTGTCTGCCGCTTTCCCGGATTTCTCGGCCCCTCGGCTACGCCCCGGAGCGTTCGCTTCGATTCGTCCACTGGCCGAGATGTCGACCGATGTGGACCCACGGGGAATGATTTCGACGGTCTGGTCGAGATACGAGTCGGGAGAGAACGACTCGCCGTCGACACGAATCGCTGGTTCACCAGACACATCGAATTCGGTAAACTCGCCACTAAATTCGTATCTGTGGGTTGCATTGTTGACCGTCGCGGCAGCCGTACCACTGCCGACGGCATCACTGGGTGCGTCGGCGGCGACCAACACACCGGAGACGGAAAATTCGTAGCTGACTTGCTCGGTGGCTTTGATTGTAATCGTCCGCCGGGTAGCGTCCGAATCGAGCGACCCGCGCTCCACCGTATCGCTCATCTGTGCGGACGCGCTGCCTGCACTTCCTGCACCGGCGACTGCAGTCACACCGACCGTACCGAGTGTTCTGAGTACATTTCGCCGCGAAATGCCTTTGGAAGAGTCAGACTCTTTTGACATCAACAATTACTTTCCAACTACACTACATATTTAAATGTATCTATATTTTATTATATAAATTATTGGTTGAATACTTGATAACGTTGCACAAATCTCTGGTGCAAAAAGTAGATAACAAATTAACTATTTGTGTGTGTCACATGAAACTCGACGTCGTCGAGGCACTCCACCAACCGGAATACACCGGCGAGAACCGATGTGAGCCGTGTACGGTATTGAACCTCCTTATCGCGGGGCTCCTTGGTTCCGTCGTCGCACGGAAGTCAAAACTCGGTGGGGTCGTCGCAGTCGGTCTCTCGATTGGACTGATTTATCTCCGCGGCTATCTCGTTCCTGGGACGCCGACCCTAACAAAGCGATATCTTCCGCCGGAAGTCCTGCGATGGTTCGGAAAGGACCCACAGCCAGCGGTTGCTGCTGGATTCGGTGGTCAAGAGGCGATGTCGTGCACCACTGACCACTCGTCGCAGCGCACCACCGCGGACGAGACGGGCGCGACGGACACGACTGGGACACCCAATACGTCGCCATCGAGTGCTTCAGAGACGGACCACACGGAGCCGTCCGCGAGCGACGACGAATCCGAGCGCGTACCCATCGCCTCGGAGGATGACCTCGAGACGTTCTTCACGACTCACGATATTCTGGAGCTCTGCCAGGATGGGTCAGACCTCTGTTTGACTGACGATTTCGAGGCCGAGTGGATGGATAAAACCACGTCGCTCGCTGATTCGGATATCTCGCCCGAGGCCGTCACGGACGCTTTCGGAATGGACGCTGAACCCGAGTCTCTCGAACTTATGACTCGCGGTGAGACACAAATTCTCAAATCCGACGCCACGTGGCTCGGACAGTGGCCATCCAGTGCGGCGCTTATCGCAGACATCGGAGCCAGTCGCGTGCTTGCACCCCGGATATCGGAGTGGAGCGACTACGACTCCGAGACGAAAGGCGCGATTCTCAACGGGTTGCGGATGTTCCTCGAGACGTGTCCGACCACCGGCGGCGACGTTCACATGGGTGAAGAGGTCGTCGAATCGTGTTGTAGTTCGCATACGGTACTCGCACTCACCTGTGAGGAGACCGGTGAGCGGCTCTTCGAGCACCGCTTGTCAGCGGACGAGTAGTCGGTCCGAACAGTCGAAAACCACAGTTACGTATCTGTGTGCCCGGTCACAAATTCGAAGCGTGCGCCGCCGTCGTCACTTTCGGTGACTGCGACTGTCCAGCCGTGCGCCGCCGCAATCTCGGCGACGATTGCTAACCCGAGGCCAGTCCCGTCCTGCCCCGTTGAGTACCCACTCTCGAAGATTTGTTCGCGTGCGTCGGCCGGGATGCCGCTGCCGTTGTCGGCGACGTAGAACCCGCGCTTTTCGTCGAGACTGCCGACAGTAATCGTCACATTCGGTCCACCGTGGTCGACAGCGTTCCGGAGGACGTTCTCGAGTAACTCCTGAAGTCGGGGTCGGTCTGCCTGAACCGTCAGGTCGGTGTCTACGGTCACTGTCGCGTTTGCTGTAGCAACAGTCTGCCAACACTCTCGAACGAGTTCGGAAACCTCGACCGGTTCGGTCGAGCTAATCGCGTTCCCCGACCGGGCGAGCGTCAAGAGATTCTGGATGAGAAGCTCCATCCGTTCGTGTGCCTGGGAAACAGTGTCTAGGTAGCCACTGTCGTGTTCGTCCTGTGCGACTTCCAACCACCCTTGGGCGACGTTCAGCGGGTTTCGCAGGTCGTGGCTCACGACCGATGCGAACTGCTCCAGTCGGTCGTTTTTCCGTTCGATGTCCTGCTCACGTTGCTTTTGCAGCGTTACGTCTCGGAACACCAGTAAGAAGCCGAGTGATGCGTTGTCCACGCCCCCATCCGTGGCGGTGTGAGCGCCGCGGGGAACGATTGGTGAGACAGCCAACTCGTACTGGTACTGGATGCCGTCGATTTCAGCCGAAATATCGATTGGACCCGTCGCCGCCCGAATCTGCTCGATGGAGATATCTGGATACTGTTCGAAGACTGCCGTCGCTGGCTTCCCGATTGCGCCGTCCCCGACGCCGAAGAGCATTTTCGCCCGTCGGTTGAGGTCGACGACGCGACCATCCGTATCGACTGCAACGACCGGGTCGGTCATATTCTCGAACAGTGTCTCTCGGGCAATTGGAACGAATTCCAGGAAGTCGGCGTAAAACAGTGCCCACAGGACGATTCCGGACCCGACCACGATACCGACGACACTGAAATCGAATCCCGGAACCACGATGAGGTCGAATAATTCGAGGAGAGCGGCCGTCACTGGTAAGACCCCGGTGAACACCATCGCTACTGACTGGACTTTGCTAACACCCTGCGTCCGCACGTACTGCTGTTGAAGAATACTCAGCCCAGCTACGATGAGTCCGAGTCTCCACAGGGTAAAGCCGTAGAGCAACACACCGGGCGTCGGGTCAATCAGCCCTGACTGTGGGATACTCTGCATGCCTGTGACGTACAGGTGATGCCACGAGTTCGTGAAGATGAGTACCCACTCGATACCGATGGCTCCGAGGAGCGTTCCAACGACGCGCGTTTTTTGCCACCACTTGCGGTCGCTGTACTCGACGACGACGTACAGCCACGCCACTGCGGCCGGGCCAGACGCACCGTACACGGTGAGTTGCGCCGCTCGTGTCACGTCCGGGTCGACGACGAGCGACGCCACACCTGCTGCACTTGCCCAGACTGCCGCCGAAAGCGTCATCACGACCAGAGGGCGTCCACCCGGTTGCCTGCGGTAGGGCCATGCTAGTGCTGCAATCGCGAGACAGACGACCCCGATACTCAGTTCGAAGACCGAGACGGCGAGTGCGGCGGTAGTCATATGATGGTCCAGTCAGCAGCCAATGTAGTCTCCTACTGTCCAGTATTCAGTAATCTATTATAATATGCGTTTTCACGGTGAAGTTTAGCAATTCTACTACTCTAATCCAGTATACGACTACTGGCTTCTAACCCGACTTGTTGGCCCCTCTGAAAGCGGTATCGGGCGTGAACCCCGCGAAAACGTGACCGTCGAACGCGAGGGCGAGGCGTTTCACGTCCGGAACATTCCTGTCGTCCCGTTTTGCGAACCACACTACTACTAGCTCCATCGCCTTATTTCAGGGTTGGAAGCCAACAACACAGACGGAGAGGCGCTGTACATGGAGTCACACGACCACAGTGAACAGCAACTTGCGGGGGCAAACGTTGGGTCGCGGAAACTTGCGGTCGTCGCTGGCATCAACCTCGTCGGGTTTCTCCTCGAACTCGCTGGCGGGCTTCTGTTCGGTTCGGTCGCGTTGTTGAGTGACGCGATGCACATGTTGTTCGATATGCTCGCCTACGCGATGGCCTTCAGCGCGAGCTATACGGTAGAGCGCTTTGAAGGGGGAGCGGAATGGTCCTTCGGGCTCCACCGTCTGGAACCGATTGCAGCGTTCTTGAATGGGGTCTTGCTACTGCCGATGGTTGGGTACATCGTGTACGAATCCCTGCGGCGATTCAACAGCCCTGTCGAAATTGACCCCATACTGACGCTCGTCATCGCAGTCGGTGGCCTCGGTATCAATCTCGGCTCTGTGGCTGTGCTTCGAGGTGACGAAATGAGCCTGAACGAACGCGGGGCGTTCTACCATCTCCTTGGTGACGCGGGCGGGTCGATTGCCGTGATTGTCTCGACGATTGCAGTCGCAGTGTTCGACCTTCCTGTGGTCGACCCCATTGCTGCTATATTCATCGCGGTTCTCGTCTTCTGGTCTGCGGCCCGTGTGCTCCGCGAAAGCACGTCGATTCTCCTCGAACGAAGCCCGATTCCACCAGACAACGTTCGGCAAACTGTCCTGGACATCGAGAGTGTCAGCGCTGTCGAGGACCTTCACGTCTGGCAGGTCTGCAGTCAACTCACCGTCGCAACGCTCACCGTCCGTGATTCGTCGAGGTCACTCGAAGACCGTCAGCGAACGAGGGCCGCAATCCACACTCGTCTCGCCGAACTGGGAATCAACCACGTCACTGTGGAGTTGGTAGACGAACCACGTGATGGGCGCGATTCTCGGGCGCATACACATTGACGACGGGCGAGCGCAACGGTCGACGGCCGCAAACCGACGGTGTATCCAATTCCGAGAGACTTCCGCCATCACAGATTAAACTGACCAAGCCGACCTGAACACCCGAACGCTGTTGTAAAACCACCTGAATTGATGTGCGAGTCACACTCACTCATTGTATGCCGAATCCTCCCTCGATTTCTCGACCGATAGGTAGCGAACGCGTCACAGGAATGCGTGAATCCGTCATCCGAGAGATGACGCGCGAGGCGCACAAACACGACGCAATCAATCTCTCACAGGGAATCCCCGACGAGGACGAAACGCCAGCGCGGGTGAAACAAGCCGCGAAAGATGCGATTGACACGTCGAGTCAGTACACGATTACGTGGGGGCTTCCGGAGTTTCGACAGGTAATCGCGGACCAATACGCGGACTGGAAGGGCGTTTCTTACGACTCTGAGACTGAAGTGACTGTCACGTCCGGCACGAGCGAGGCAATCGTCTCCACACTCCTCTCGCTTTGCGACCCCGGCGACGGCGTCATCTACTTCGAACCGACGTACGAGAGTTACATTCCCGCGGTCCAGTTCGCCGGGGGGACCCTGATTCCACTCGACATCACGGACGGTCTCGAAATCGACCCGGATGCACTCCAAGCGGCCGCCGAGGACGCCTCGATTCTCATCCTCAACCATCCGCACAACCCAACGGGCAACGTCTTCACGCCCAGCGAACTCGAACTCGTCGCCGACATCGCAACCGCGGAGGACCTTATCGTCGTCACCGACGAAATCTACGAGCACATCGTCTATACAGACGACTACGTCAGTCCCGTCGAAGTCGATGGGCTCGCCGAGCGTACTGTCGTCTGTACGGGCATGTCGAAGACGTATTCTGTGACTGGTTGGCGCGTCGGCTTCGCCCTCGCGCCCGAACCGCTCTCCGCTGAACTCCGCAAGGTCCACGATTACACGAGTATCTGTGCGCCAACCCCGTTCCAGAACGCTGGTGTCGAGGCACTGTCCCTTCCTGATGACTACTACGCTGACCTCTCTGCATCGTACGAACGCCGCCGCGACAAACTCTACGACGGTCTCCGAGACGTTGGTCTCGACCCTGTCAAACCAGACGGTGCGTACTACATGCTCACTCGGTATCCAGGTGACCTAGACGACACCGAGTTTGCCCTTCGTCTCATTCGCGAGGCTGGTGTCGCTGCGGTTCCGGGGAGTAGCTTCTATACGGAAGGGACTGCAGACTGGGTTCGATTCACGTTCTCTCGCAACGAAGCCACGATTGACGAGGCGCTCGACCGTCTCGCCCAGAACCGATTCTGGTAGGGTGGTTCCCTGCCGTGGACTCACCCTTCGAGACTATCGGTGAGAATATCTCCAGAATTCATATTTCAGGTACAGGTGTATCTTTGGAACTGGTGGACTCGCGATACAATTGGCAGTGCGTCGAATTGTTGTACTCCTATCTCAGTCCCACAGAGTGTACATGTCGTCTTGGACGGCAGTTGCGTACTGTCGGCCATCGTACACAACGCCGACTTCACTTTCGTCGACTTCGGCGTCAACTCGCCCGATAGCCGTCGCTTCGATGCCTTCTGTTTCGAGCGCCGCGAGTGCAGCAGTTGCTTCGTCACGTGGAACCGTTGCGAGCAGTGCACCCGAACCCAGTACTCGAAGTGGGTCGACATCCATGGCTGCACAGAGTGTCTGGGTTTCGGGTCGGATAGGAACGTCTGTGCTTTCCACTTCGACCTGAACGCCTGAGGCGCAGGCGAGTTCGACTAATCCATTGAGAACACCGCCCTCTGTTGGGTCGTGCATCGAAGTCGCAACGGGGGCGAGCACAGCGGATTCGGGAAGGACACTGATATCATCGAAGAACTCGATTGCCCGGTCAATCGTTGCACTCTCGACGCCCGCAGCGTCGAGGTCGGCACGGAAATCTGTCGCGAGGACCCCCGTCCCTTCGATACCCGCTCCTTTCGTGAGGAGAACGACATCGCCGTGTTCTGCACCTGCAGTCGGAACATAGCGGTCGGTTGGCCCCATGCAGGTAAGCGAGAGAAGCGGCCGCGAGAGGCTGCTCACCGTCTCGGTGTGCCCGCCGACAATACTGATTCCGAGTCGCTCTGCTTCGGCATCGAGTTGCGCGGTGATATCGTCGAGAAGTTCGATATCCGGCTCAGGAAGCAGAATCGTACTCACGAGCCATTCGGGCCGCCCACCACATGCGGCGATATCGTTGCTCGCAATGGCGACGCCGAGTGTGCCGATTCGGGCCGCAGCCAGTGAGATAGGGTCGCTACTGATGACCAGTGTCGTTTCGTCAATCGAAACGGCAGCGGCATCTTCGGCGTAACGAGCACCGACACGAAGTCTGTCGTCACGAGCGCCCGTCCGAGAGAACACGTAGTGGTCGAGGTCGGTGGGCGAAAACTTGGCCATGGCCTCGTTGAGGGGAGCGGCACTATTGTGCGTTCCGAGAATGGAACACGAGGTCTCCGTACGTGCAGTTGTCTGTCTGCTCTCTCACCTACGGAACCCCACGAACCACCTGAGACAGTACAGGCCGTTAGTAACTGTGAAACTGAACGTATTGTGGCCAGTCACACCGAGTGAGTGGTCTCAGACGACGGATTGCGCGACTTGGATTACCTCTTGTGGTGATGCGTTCTTTAGTGTCTCTTTCGCCAGGAGGAGTCGTTGACGGGGGCGACCAACGTCGGTGGCAACTTTCTCAGTGGTAACCAGACCGGCGTCTTCTAAAGCACGTTTGTGATTGGAGAACTTTGCGCGGCTTGCAATTCCCATATCCTCGCCCCAACTGCACACTTGATAGAATTGCTTTTCGTTGAGGGCACCCATCAGCAGGTAGACATCAACCTCGTCCATTTGGGTTCCATCACGCTGGCTCAGTCCAGCAGACTCGAACACGGATTGAATACTCTCCTGCATCGAACCACCGAGGTCCTGGCCGATGCTTTCTAGCATCCGTGCATATGATGGGTTTGAAAGTTGGAATTGGCCGCCGTTTTTCCAGCGAGTAATATACTGTTCGCGAACCGAGATAACGACTTCTTCATCCTCGGTTGACATAAGGATGCCTTCACCACCACTCGTTGGGTGGACGTACGTAATTTGATTGACGGTCACGAAGACAGCGGGTGGGTGGTCTTCAGGGTGTGTTCGAATGTTGAGGATACCTTCATCAAAGTACTGGTTCAGTCGACTAGAGACGACAAAATTAGAATCTGCTTTTTGTAATGTGTCCCGAGTGGTGATGAGTTTTATCTGATTCGGAACGTCATCACTCGACCCAATTTCTTCGACCAACGTCTCGATTACAGTAAGTTGAGATGTCGCGATAATCATCTCGTCGACCGCTTCCGACAGGGAATCTGTAAGAAGGTCCTTATAAACGCCTGCGCGCGAGGTCTGTCCCATGTTCGTGTCATGTTGGCGCGCATAAAATAAGTCTTATAATTATAATGTTGGCCGCTCGGTTCGACCAACGCTACACAAACTGCCTGCTGGTGGCTTTCTCTACTGTTTATGGACCACCAATCGTCCCGCCGCCACCAGCAACTTGGCTGATAATACTCCAAGCGACTAACAGTCCGCTAAACGCGAAGTGTGTGAGTTTGACGTTCAGGTCGTCTTTTGTCACGATAGTTTGGAACTTCATCGACGACAGACATTCTCACACGTTTCGTATTATGTAAAACCCGACATTAACATAATGTCATTTATGCTTTCAAAGAATAGATTTTATTTTACTACTGTAAACGGAATGTATGATTAATGATTCATACAATTATCATGACCAAACGAATTATCAATATCAGTGTCTATAATCCCGCGATTGACTGGAATTTCTGAATACACTGTTGGTATTTACAGAATATTGTCATCTGAATTATGTTACTTTATATTGTACAAATATAATTAAAATAAATTGGGTACTAGCTGCTGCATAGTGAATACGTAGCTTTTACTTGTTCACTCCCGACGAATCATCAATCAATGAATAAGGTCGTGTTCGACACGAATACCGATGACTCAACTGTGGTTGTTCGAGACACGATCAACGCTACTGCTTCTCAATTCGTTTTTAAGCCGCTCGACGAACCACAGGTCTCTGATTCTTCATTCACTCAGTTTCCAGTATCGGCAGAGGTTTCGGTTCGCACATCTCAAATCACGATTCCGAACTTCGTCCCAGTGGTTATTCGGTCAGCGAGCCAAGACATGATTGACCACGTAACCCACAATTCCCGTGCGACATTTCCAACAGCAGGGTATTATCTGGAGCTAGGCACTGCAGTCAAATCGTATCTTCACTTCCAAAGCGCGTTTACGATTACCGCTCGAGACGACTCCGTTACGATTGAATTGCCCAGTGTTTCGAACGTCCGACTCGCAGCACGTGCTCACAGCAATCAGCCGTCAGCAACGATCAAAACGACCAGCCGACTAGAGGACCTCGCAACGGCGGTCACGGCGCTCTCTGTCGACCAGTTAGACTCACCAGAACGTTCCTATCCGCTTTTGCGCCCACACCCTCCTGAAATCGAGCTTAGTAACGAAGTGGACCTGTCGGCAGTGGGACCGCTACGTACGTCCGATATCTCGATTCTCGTCCCAAAGGCTATCAGCGGGATTCTCGCTGCAGCACCGCTCGCCTACTATCTCCGAGCAGATATCGATTTCACTACCGCCCCTAAGCTCGTCGTCGGTGATACCGCCTACCCACTCGGTGACGAGTACGAGACTACGTTGGCGGAGATTCTCAAACGCGTATTCTATTGTGACTGTGTCGTTAGAACAGCAGGCCTCTACCCGGTTCACCTCGACGGGAGCGAAGCGATTCGAAACTCGTTCCCCATCGATATCGACGAGTTGTATCAACTCGATACTGCCAGTCAGGTCCAAACCTATCTAGAACTCGATGCAGATACACTCGAAGACCGGGCCCCTCAATGGTTGCTGACTGGCCACGTGCGACCCACTCCGGAAAGTGTCGAAGCCCTCCCGTACCTCTTAGATGAACTTGCGGTGATTCGCACGAATACAACCCGCGAAGTCTCCGATACGAAGTTGAAATCAGCGGCAGTCGACCTCTTTCTCAGATCCCCGTCCGGGGACAGTGGTGGGGAAACAGCACACCCCGACTCGATTCTCCCAAACAACGAAACGGTTGTTCGGGTCGAGAAGGACGCATCTCGACATCACAGCTACGTCGGTGACGGAGTTGCACTGAACGCGAACTCGTTTATGCGCCCCGGATGTCTCAATCGCCAGGAGAAACATCCCACTGACAGACCGCTCACGGTCGCTATCGTCTACAATGACGTTCGGATGGTCGACGAACTCCAAGCGATTCAGACCGTCTACGGGAACCGAGACAGAATCGAGTTCGATTTGGAGGTGTACGACCCTGTCTCGAAACAGACGCTCGCCGAACTCCTCGAATCGGAGATTGATTTTCTTCACTACATCGGCCACGCCACCCACGACGGCATCGAGTGCACCGATGGCTATCTCGACGTGGCGACTATCGACCAAGTGAATGTCGAGACGTTCTTCCTGAACGCCTGCCAATCCTATACGCAAGGGAAGCTACTGGTACAGAAAGGCGCTGTCGGTGGTGTCGTCACGCTGTCGAAGGTCAACAGCCAAAGTGCGACAGAAGTCGGTTCGATGCTTGCGAAACTGCTGAATCAGGGGTTTACAATCCGGTCTGGACTCGACATTGCTCGGAGTCTCAGCATTACTGGGGGTCAATACTCCACGATTGGCGACGATGGTGTGGCGCTCGTCCAAGCCGAAAGCGGGACGCCATACCTTGTCGAGGTTACTGACGTGAGCGAAACGTGGCAGACCATCGTCGAGACGTATCCGACGAAGACCCTTGGAATGGGGTCGCTCTTTTCGCTTCAGATCGGTCCCTCTGACACCTACTACCTCACATCCGATAGCCACGGTCCATTCGCACTGAGTTCGCAAGAGCTCAGTCACTTCTTGTCTCTCGAGGACGTCCCGCTGCGCTTTGCCGGGTCAGTGGAGTGGAGTCGAGAGAGTGATTTGTCTGAACTCCACGACTAATCGGCTGTGACCGTCTCGACTCGAACTCGGTGCGTCGTCGCGACAAGAGTTGTTGTCGAACTGAAACGCTGAAGTGGGATGTGGGGATATCTCACGCTATGCAGTGGGACCCCGACAGAGCCCTCCAGGTTCGCATGGCGGTTGCCATCTCCCTCTTGGCCCTCTTGCCACTCGCGTTCGTATATACGCTCAGTTGGACGATTACACACATTATCGTCCCACTCGCAGAGGTTCTCTTCGAGACGCGGATTGACTGGCAGTTGACGGTCAGTCTCCCGGTCATCTTCGTGCTCACGGTCTGTGGACTCGGGGTTCAGTATCTGTTCGCTGACCGCCTCGCACTCCACTCGGTTGGTGCGAAACGGGTCACGCCCGAGGACTATCCGAACCTTCACACGCGACTCCGCCGACTCTCTCAGCAGGTCGACCTCGCGGCACCGAAACTTGCCATCTCGCCGTCTTCGGTCCCGAACGCGTTCGCCACGGGGCGGTCGCAGTCTGCAGCAACGGTGGTTGTCACCCAAGGGCTTCTCGACACACTCGATGGTGACGAACTCAACGCCGTCCTCGCCCACGAATTGGCCCACGTGAAGAACCGCGACGCAGTCGTGATGTCTGTCGCCTACGTACTTCCCTCGTTCACTTACGTTGTCGCCGTGGCGGCATACACGCTCCTCGGGGGGTTGTGGGACGTTGTCGGCCACTTCCATCACAGCGATAGCGACGATATCCGACCACTTCTCGCGGTAATCGTCTTGTTTGTCGTCTCCGCCGTGTTGACCATCCTCATCTCCGCTATCTTCTGGATTGGGAGTTTCCTACTGTTCCGATTGCTCTCGCAGTATCGCGAACAGGCGGCTGACCGCGGTGCTGCCAACATCACCGGCAATCCGCTCGCACTCGCGAGTGCACTCGCCACGATAGACGAGACGATACCAACGATACCGGACCGCGACCTCCGCGAACTCGATGGGGGTATCGAAGCGCTCTACCTCGCACCGCTGGATACGCCAATGTTCACCGACGGTGACGACGCACTCATCAGTCGTGACCTCTTTCCCGAAAGTCACCCCTCGACTGACGAGCGTATCTCGTATCTGAGGGGACTCGCCGCCGACCAAGAAGTTGCGGGCTGAAAGTATACAACGGGCAATCGACGAGAGTGCACTATGATTGATGTGTGGTACTGGCTCGACACGTTTCTTTCGACGAGGCTCGAAGTGAGGGTTTTCGTAACGACGCTCGTCGCCTTTGCTCTGGCGGGACTGTCTGTTTCAGACGAACGCGACACGTTCGACTACCTCGCACGTCCTCGAAATCAAACGTTGCCAGCTATCACCGGGTTACGCCAGTTCACACACGTATTCGAGCCCAAATAGAGTCGGTTCCCCATCCGACGACGAATCCAATCGTGCTGAAACCGAGACCGTACCACGCGATGAGATCCACCAAGCGTGTAAGGAGAAACGCGACCGGAGCTGTTGTCCTGACTTCCAACAGATACGCTACCGCTGTCATGAGATGAATCCCGAGACCGGTTACCCACGCAATCAGCATTCCGGTGTACCGGTAGCCGATGAAGATTCCAAGGACGAGTGTGACGAGCGCAGCAGCGACCGGCGGCGCTGGACCTGCGATTGCAAACGCGCTCCGCCCTAAGAGGTCGGCTACATAGCCGAGCAATACAGCAAACAAAGCCACGACCGTTATGCTGCCGCATCGCGTCCACCCTTCTCTCGAACCGACGAATACGACAACTAACGTTGGTATTCGCATACGTAAGCGACCACCGTCTCTGATTATAGGTCTCTCCCCCAGCGTAGCCGCCTGTCCAACACGTGAAGCCATTCAAGTCTTCTTGACAGTCACGACTACTACATTGTCCACAATCGTTAATGTAATAAACCCGTACTCGTATGGACGTGGTATGAGTACGGACCACGCACAAGACGGGCACTCCGAGTGGTGTCCTGATTGTGGTGCGGAAATGCTATTTAGTGGCGTCCAACCCGCTGGCATGGCACAATTCTTCTGCAAACACTGCCGATACCGCCGCGACCGATTCGTAGGAACAGACTGACCGCGTCTGTCGGGTACCGTTCTCGTTCGACGGTGAGCGGGTGCGCTCACCTACACGTGCACGCGCGTAACGAACCCTCCGCACCCACACTGGTCGACGAACGCCACGTCCACGTCGTCGAATTCGCGTTCGAGGGCTGGATAGAGGTACGACTCGGGGTGGCCGTGGTTCTTGTGCGTCACCAGATTGACGTGGCAGCCATTCGCTGTCCGTTCGACAGCGTCGAGGGCGTCACGCACGACGCGGCGCTGACTCGCCGCGTGTTCGGATTGTTCGAGATTGGCCGACCACGACGTGTCGTGTACTTCGGCGTTGGCGTCGATTGCGTCGGTCATGGCACGTGCTGATTCGTCCGGTCGAGTGATGGGGAATACCCCGAACATGTTCTCTCACCCCCGCGAACGACATCACCCCGAGAATAACGGGTAATTGTAGTCGTCAATCTTACGAAGATGTTCGGTTGTCGTCTCCGGACGGAGAAACCGCCTTCTGGGTATACGCCTCCTGACTCCCAGTATTCAAATGGAAGGTGACATCTGATGGCGTATACTACTCGACGACGGACGTTACAGGCTCTCGGGCTCGGCGGCGTGGCATCGCTTGCGGGGTGTTCATCCAAGCCACCAACGGCAGCGCAGGCGCTCGATGAGACGCCGACTCCGAAGCAGCAGTCGGAGCCGGTTACGGCCGACCAGGTCGCAGCAGACCCGACAGATATTCCGGGTCCAATCGACCGCAACGAACCGGCGGAAGTCGACGTAACGCTCCGCCCAGAGGAAGTCACTGCGGAGGTCGAAAAAGGTGTCACGTTCACCTATATGACCTACAACGGGACGGTTCCGGGACCGATGGTTCGGGTCCGACAGGGGGACACGGTGAACCTGACGTTCGAGAACCCGGAAGAGAACAACATGCCGCACAACGTGGACTTCCACGCCGTGGCCGGACCGGGTGGCGGTGCCGAAGCGACGATGACTGCTCCCGGAGAAACGACGAAACTCCGGTTCAAGGCGACCTATCCAGGCGCGTACATCTACCACTGTGCGGTTCCGAACCTCGACATGCACATCAGCGCGGGGATGTTCGGTATCATCCTCGTCGAACCGCCAGAGGGGCTTCCAGAGGTTGACAAAGAAATCTACATCGGACAACACGAGATATACACGGACAAGAAAGCCGGCAAGAAGGGTCACCACAAGTTCGACTTCGCCGCGATGCGCGACGAGGAACCGACCTACGTCGTGATGAACGGCGAGAAGTTCGCCTGGACGGACGCTGGCCGCGGTCCGGCCGCCACGGTCAAGACTGGCGAAACCGTGCGCGTGTTCTTCGTCGACGGCGGGCCGAACCTCTCCAGTAGCTTCCACCCCATCGGAAGTGTCTGGGAGACGCTTTACCCGGACGGGTCGCTCTCGATGGACCCACAGACGCACATCCAGACGCGCCTCGTCCCGCCGGGAAGCACCGCGATTGCGACGATGAACTCCCCGGTTCCGGGCGACTTCAAACTCGTGGACCACTCGCTGTCGCGCGTCGCCCGGAAGGGATGTATGGCCGTCGTCCGTGCCGAGGGACCGGAGAACCCGGAAATCTTCGACCCGAATCCTGAGTAACGACTCGGGGGTGTGCGTCGGCCTGCGCACACCGGTGTAGAGCTATCCACCGCCGCGAATTTTGGCGGGGGTACGAACATGTTCGTTTTAGAGCCAACTCGCGAGAATCAGTATCTCAGGTTTTTTGTGAGGGATACTTCGTCTCGACTGTCGACTGTCGTACGGCCCTCGACGCCAGTCAGTCGGCGTGATTCACCATGACGACATCCGACGTGACGAACCCAACGCTTGGACGACGGAACGTACTTCGACTACTCGGCTGTGCGGCGCTCTCTGGCGCGGCCGCTACCAGTTCGGCGGCGACCGCCAGTGCGCAAGAGTCCACTGACCTCGATGCGTGGTTCGAGAAAACGTCGAACTACGACGGTGTCGCCGACAAGACTGGCGCTTCCGAGGTGACTGTCACTGTCGGTTCGCAGGCCAACGGCGGCGCGTTCGGGTTCGGTCCTGCGGCCATTCGAATCGACCCTGGGACAAAGGTCGTTTGGGAGTGGACTGGCGAGGGCGGCGTCCACGACGTAACCGCCGAAGACGGGTCGTTCGGAAGCGACCTGGTTGGCGACGCGGGCCACACCTTCGAACACACGTTCGACGCCGACGGCGTGTACAAGTACGTCTGTTCGCCGCACGCAGCCATGGGAATGAAGGGAGCAGTCGTCGTCGGCGACGCGACAGTTGGCGGCGCGTCCACGTCGCAACCCACGGACTCGGAAGCACAACCCGAATCCAGCGACGACACGGCCGACCCCACTGACCTCGATACGTGGCTGGAAAACACGTCGAACTACGACGGTGTCGTCGACAAAACTGGCCTCTCTCGCGTCGAGGTGACCGTCGGGAGCGAAGCAAACAGTGGTGCGTTCGGGTTCGGTCCGGCGGCGGTTCGCGTCACGAAAGGGACGACTGTCGTCTGGCGCTGGACGGGCGCTGGCGGGTCTCACAACGTCGTCCACACCGACGGTGCCTTCGAGTCCGAACTCGTTGGCGACGAGGGCCACACCTTCGAACACACGTTCGACGAGACCGGCACCTTCCCGTACTCCTGTGTACCCCACGAGTCGATGGGCATGAAGGGGGCAGTCGTCGTCGCGTCCGAGGAGGCGTCGGGCAGCCACGCGCAAATCGCGGAGCCGTTCGATGACCCGGAGACGGCCAAACTCGGCGGGCTTGCGCTCGCGGGCGTCTTCGGCACTGCGATGGCGCTCCCGGCGCTCTCCGGTGTCGTCTCGTGGCTCACGGAACAGTCGGGAGGCGACGGCGGTAACTGACTGACGAGTCGTCTGTTCACGGCCGACGCTGGTTGTCGTTCCCGCCTTTCTGCGCAACCGTGAAAAAACGAGTAAGGGGCCGAATTAGAGTACGTCGTCGTCGAGGCCGCCGGGGTCGCCGGCGGTGTCGAAGAGGTTGTTTTGTGCGCTCTCGACGAAGTCGGACTGGACGCCCGTCTCCTCGTCGACGGGGGCACCGTAGGCGTCCATTCCCATCGACAGGAGTTCTTCGACCGCCTGCTCTTCGCTGAGGAACTCTTCGTCTACTAGCTGTTCGAACTCGACGAGCAACTCGTCCGGGAGATTGACTTCTACGACGGGCATACGCCAGTGGTTCGTGCTCAACCTACTTGAGCGGCCGGGTGTCGAACCCTCCCCCGACCGGAGGGCCCCAACCGCAACCCCCGCGTATTATAGCCACGCGGTCGGACGGTCTGGATACGACTCGGCAACGACGCGAATCGTATTCGGAGCGGCGACGAGAGGAGAGACGACGTGACACGTGACGATACCGATACGGGCGACGACCCCACCGTGAGTGAACTCGGATGGCTCCCGGAGCAGGTCGACCTTCCGAGCGACGAGTGGGTCATCTACCCGCCGGGCGAACCCCGTCCCGCGAACTTCGCACTTCGCTTCGAGAAGTCGGTTCCGGCGACGCTCGTCGGAACTGAATCCGGTGATGCGCCCGGCGTCCACGTGCTTCCACACCCCGGCGGTATCTCCGTGTCTGCTCGATTCGGCGGCATCGTCGATGATTCAGTTCGTGAGTTCGACACTCCGCAGTCAGACGACGACCGTTCGGCCGTGGCCACATGGGTTCAGACGCTGATTCACCGCATCGACGAGCGAGTCGAACGGGCACGCATTCGCTCTGCGTGCCGTCCAGTGCCGAATGCAGGAGCGCGTGTTGCCACTGCCCTGTACGAGTCCTTCGAATCCGCTGACGCGGTTGCTGCAGCCGTGTTGAATCGAGATACTGCGGCACTGCGGGACGTCCCCGGCGTTGCAGAGCGGATGGCGACCGACCTCGTAGACCACTACGGGTCCGACACCGAGTGGGACTACTATCGGCGAAGACAGCACCCCGACGAGACTCGATAACTCGGAGACCGACTCGTGTCAGAGAGTCTGACTGAAACTCCCTGCCACGTGGTGTGGCTGAACCTCCCTGTCATGTGGTGTGACTGAACCCCCTGTCATGTGGTGTGACTGAACCCCCTGTCATGTGGTGTGACTGAAACAGGCGTTTGACTCTCGCGTACCGTTATTTTACTACCCTCCATACGACGTACTATGCCGCAGACACGCAGAAAGCTCCTCCACACCGCTGGCCTCCTCAGCCTTGGCCTCGCAGCTGGCTGTCTCGGAGACGCTGGCGGTGGCGGCAGTGGTGACGAACCGACCGAGACGACGACGTCCCCGGACGATACCTCGACGGAGACACCAACCGATACAACGACAGAGGCTCCCGACGATACTACCGACATGCCAGACGATACGACGACAGACGATTCCAGTGGTACCGACTCCCCAGACGCCTCGACCATTTCGCTTGCGAGCGTCGATTCAGCCCCAGACATCCCACTCGAACCTGCGGTCGAAGTCACGAAGGCCGAGGCGACCCAAGACCACCCGCCGCAGGTCGAGGTTACGCTCTCGAACACGAGCGGCAGCGTCGTCGAGGCTGGTGAAGGACGGGATATATTCTTCCAGCACGTCTCTGACGAGACGAACGAACTCACGTTCCTCCCAGCGGGGAAGGAGTACCCGGCTGACCCCGGTTGCTGGCGCCTGACCGAATCCCTCTTCGTGACCCAAGAGTACCGAATGGAGCAGTTCGACCCCGACGAGTCGCGGTCGAAGACTGTCGACCTCTACGGAATGCCGAAAAAAGACGGTGGCTGTCTCCCCGTGGGCGAATACCGGTTCGAGACGACCATCTCAATCGGTGAAATGGACGGCTCTGAAGGAGACAAAACGGACGTACAGTGGGGGTTCTCGGTTACGCTCGAATAGACAACTCGACAGCATACACAACGTGACGCAACGCGACCCCGCGAGCAGCGTGTCTTGAATCCCCCGCGGCTTATTGCTCGACAGTTCCAAATTCGACGCGGAGACGACACATGAGCGTTCAGGGACTCTGTCACCACTGCGAGTCGGCACCGGCGGAACACCAGTGTCAACGGTGCGGGGCACAGGTTTGCTCGACACACTTCGAGAGAGCGGCCGGTCTCTGTACAGTGTGCGCAGGCGACGCACGTGACTCGGGCCGACCGAGGTGAGTCGCGTCGACTCCGCGGAGCCTTTACATCCTGCCCGCATTGTGCCGATTATGGACCCCGAAGAAAACCATCGCGGCTGGGCCAACCGCTCAGGTCAATTTTCACCCACCTACTACGCAGAACTCGGGGCGAACGAGGTGAGCGAGACGCTCGCCTCCGTCTTCGACCACTACGTCGGTAGCGACGCCGCCATTCTCGAACTCGGCTGTAGCTCCGGCCGTCACCTCGCCCACCTCCGGTCACAGGGGTACGAGAACCTGACCGGCATCGACCTCAACGACGAGTCGTTCGAGGTCATGGCCGAGTACTTCCCGGAACTCGCCGAGACGGGGACGTTCCACACCAGTTCGCTCGAAGACTTCGTCGTCGACGCTCCGGACGACCACTTCGACGTTATCTACTCGGTCGAGACCCTCCAGCACGTCCACCCCGACGACGAGTGGGTCTTCGAGGAGATGACTCGAATCACGTCCGACCTCCTCATCACCGCCGAAAACGAAGGCAACAGCCCGAAGCGCGGGCGTGACGGAGAAGAAGTGAGCTACGTCAACGACGACTTCCCGCTGTTTCACCGCAACTGGAAGCAGGTGTTTTCGAACCTCGGTCTCGCACAACTCGTCGCGGAACCGGGCAAGCGCGATACCGTGCGCGCGTTCCGAGTCGTCTGAGTCGCGGCCGACACAGCCGTCTGTACTCTACGAGTGAGTGTCTGATTAGCGCTCCCCGCTGACGATATCTGCAACCCGCTGTCGGTCAAACAGTTGCTCGTCGGTCGGGAGTTCCGGATAGGGCTCGCCGTCGACGTATCCGGGCCATTCGCCAAACTGGGCTGGATACAGTTGTTTTGCGGTCATCTCGAGCTGGAAGAGATTGAGGAGTGGTCCCTGATTGCGCGTCCCTTGTACGTACACTCGCCCTTCCTCGACAGCGGTGATGTTCTTGGCAACACGATGCTCTGATAGCGTCGCTCTAATGTCGGAAATATTCTGGTACTCCGTCATCGGACCGAGCACGAGGAGTACATCCGGGTCCGCTTCGAGGAGCATCTCGTAATCCAGCGTGATGTTTCCGCCAGTCTCGCCGTATTCCGCGCCGGCCACTTCTGCCAGCGCGTCGGTCGCTCCGAATGGCCGCGTATGGGCGGCATAGTACCCCGGTGCGTTGAGTTTGTACCCCCACATACTCTCGTCGCTCGTCGAAAACAGCACCATCGCCGCGCTCGGACGCTCAGTCTCGGACGGAAGGGAGTCTTCGATTGTAGTCAGAACCGAGTTCCGAACGTCCGCCAGCGCCTCGTATCGGGCTTCTTCCTGGAACAACTGCGCGACGTTGGCGAATATTTCCCAAAGTGTGTAGTATTCGTAGTCGTCCGCCCACGCCGCTGGTGGCTTCTGATGGGTGTCGCTGAACGTATTCCCGAACCACGGCGCGATGTTCGATTCGACCTCCTCGATATCACCCGCGCTCCACCCCTCCGCCGACCCGACTTTTGCCGGGTCAGCCAAGTGAACGTCGCTGTCGAGTTCGTAGAGTTTCTCTTTCGTGGGGGGCCACGAGGAGTACAGGCCGTTCCAATCGACGGAGACACCGTCGAGGTGGTGGAGAAACTTGCTCCACAGCGATTGGATATACCCCGGTGCGTGCATGGCGTTGATACTCTCACCGTGTCCGAGTGCGAGTGCCATATCGGCGTGATGGCTCAGTATGGTGAACACGCTCTGGGGGACCGAATCGAACGCCACTTCACCTGCTGGTGCCATCGAAACCGTGTATCCCTGTTCTTGCGGCGTTGTCTCGGATGTCGTCTCGGACGTGCTATTTTCGGGTTTCGATGCCGGAATACTGTCACCCAAGCAACCGGCGAGTAGCCCACCTGCGATGACTGCGCCGCCGGATTTGAGATAGCCTCGTCGATTTGTGTCTAATCTGTTGTCATTACCGGCCATGTCTTTAGGCCAGCCTAAAAATACAAGTAGATTGTGCTTTGGCAGGATGACAAAACGACCTGGTGGGCTCCTTCAGAACCCAGTCCCCCGTGAAAGACGATTATCTCGGTCTCAGACGACGATTTAGGTGGCTCGCCGACGAATTGTAGACGGGATGGTCGATTCGGACGCGGGCCAGACACTGGCTCTGGGTGGTCCTCACCGGTGGCTCCGGTCGGTCGGTTTCTTCCTCCTCGGCGGCGTCTTGCTCGCGTCGTACCTCTGGGTAATCGGCATCGCGGCCGTCCAACAGGCGCTTTTGGCTGTCCCGCCGCGCCGCCTCGCGTCCCTCGTCCTCATCGGGTTCGTTCCGTTTCTCTTCTGGGGTGGCGGTCTCCACCTCGTTCTCCGGCGTCTCGGCCGAGCGGGGCGACCTGTGACCTCGCTGCTGTTGGTCGTCGCGGCGGGCTTTTTGAACAGTATTACGCCCTTCGGGCAGGTCGGTGGGGACCCGCTCGCTGCGCTTTTGTTCAAACCGGCGGTCGGAACCGACTTCGAACGAGGGTTGGTGGCAATCGGGTCCGTGAATGCATTGAACCGCGCGGCATCGCTCTTTTTGGGACTTCTCGGGGTCGGCTATCTCGGCTCTCGTGTTGCGTTCGACCAGACGCTTCAGACTGCCGCGTTCGTCGTCGTCGGGCTAGTGGTCGTCGCTCTGGTCGGTGTTGCTGTCGCGTGGCAGTACCGCCGGACGCTCGTCGCCCGTGGGAGCGCCGTACTCGCGCGTCTGCTCCGACCCATCGGATGGATTCCTACCATCGACGCTCCGGGTGCCGAGCAATTCGAACGCCGCGGCTATCGATTTGTTGGCGCAATCGGTCTCCTTGCCGCTTCTCCTGGGACTCTCGGGGCCGTCTTCGTCGCTGGAATCGCGGGCCAACTCGCCGTCGCGGCGGCGCTCTGGGTCGCCCTCACGTCTCTCGGCGTCGACGCCTCGTTCGCACTCGTCTTGTTGGTCATTCCGCTGGCGAAGCTCAGCGGCGTGTCTCCGACGCCGGGCGGATTCGGGAGCGCCGAGGCGTTACTCACCGCACTGCTCGTCACGACGACAGGTATCCTCGCCTCGGTTGCAGGGGCTGCCGTGCTCCTGTACCGAGCCAGCGTCTTTTGGCTCCCATCACTCGGTGGCGCAGTCGTGACGGCGTGGTACGCGACACGGGGGTCTCAGGGGGAGTCTGATGACAGTGCGGACTCGAATTCGAACGCGCTCTCGGCACCGCCCGCTGACGTACCCGACAATGGCGTCACTGCGGGGTCACCGTTGCCGACGCTCGTCCTTGCTGTGACGGCGACACTCGTGGTCCTACTGGTGGTGGTCGTCCATAGACGGCAGTTACTCATCGAACCGGACCACCTCCTTGTCCACGTCGTCCGGGATGCTGGTCTCGCCGCGGTCAGTTTTAGCGTGACGTGGGTCGTCCTTCGACGGCTTTCGAGGCGACTCACCAAATAGTCGCTAGACGCGCCGGGTGAGGTGGTCGCGGACGGCACGCTGACGGGCGGCGTACGCCCTATCCAGGTCGACGATTGCGGAGAGGACCGGATAGTTCGTCTCCACGTCGCTGTAGAGGTACGAGATAAGGTCGCCGTGTGAGACGCGCGCCGCCGAGCTACAGGCCGCAATTCCGTGAATATCGCGCTGTCGCTCGCGACTCACCCGGTCGCACCGCGTCCGCGCCCTCGTCAGTCGTCCGTGGTACGAGCGCAACTCCTCGAACGAATAGTACAGTAGGTGCGCGTCTGCGTCCGGGTCCTCGTCTTCGACGATGGCTTCGGTGTCGGAGAGCGCCGCTTCGACCGACTTCCGCTCGGTTCGGAGCGCCCGCTGCATCGTTTTTAGTTCGTCTCGGCGCGTCGCCGCCGCTTCGAGGACCGCCGCCCGCAACTCGGGAGAGTACGTGGTTCCGCTCGCTGGCGCGAGTGCAAGCGCGATTTCCTCACCGAGTTCTTCTCGAATCGTCGTGAGAAGCGGTTCATCCGACGCCACGTCGGCGATGCTAAGCGGACGAATCGTCTCCGAGAACGCGTTGCAGATTCGCCGACACAGGTCTGTCCCCGTTCCCGTTTGCACGGTTCGGTGTGCCATCACGGTCGCGGTACCAGTCGTCGAATGCGGTGTGCCGACCGCCTGCCCACCCGAGTTGGCTGCGAGTTCGCGGACCCGCACGCAGAACTCGTCGACCGCTTTGGACTTGGTGGCGACGTGCGTCTCTTCGTGCGAGATGCGGTCGAGTGCGTCGTAGATGCGCTGAATGCAGGTCATTTGAATGGTTCTGTGTGGGGAGTCGCTACGAGCGGTCGAGGTACTCGGCCAGCCACTCACTCGTCACTTCGTCGAACGAAACCGCCGAGCCGCCGTACTCGGTGACGAACGAGTTCGCGTCGTCGGCCGACGAAAACGGCAGGAGTTCTCTGCCCATCCCGCCGCGAATCTCGCTTTCGACGACGTAGGTCATCTCGGTCGCGTCGCCAAACGTCTCGGCGGCGGTGTGGCTCGAAATGTACGTCTCGCCGCCCTCGGAAACGAGTTCGTACTCGACGCGGGAGTAGTCGGTCACGTAGATAGCGACTGGCTCCCATCCTTCGCGAGTCCGTTCGAAGTGGTACGGAAACAGCCCCATGCTCAGGGTGTGGAACCACGCCGGGTTATCGTGGCCCTCCGGGGAGTGCTTGCGATAGAACACCTGTCCGTTCGGCCCGAAGTGTTCGCCGATGACCATCCCGCCGTGGTCGTCTTGCTTCCCGCCGGAGAGGTCGATTGGCTCCGGTTTCGTCGTCGAGTCGGCGGCCGCGTTATTCCCGCCGAGACAACCCGTGAGTCCGACGACTGCGCCCGCTCCGAGGACGCCGAGGAAGCGGCGGCGAGTGTGCCGAGTTCCAGAGTCAGCGGTGCACGGTCGCGTTGACGCCGTGTCTGTGTGTCGGGGCATCGAACTCAGAGGCTCCGTCGGCGAATCAGTCTGGTCGCGACGCCGACGGGTGCGGCGACCCACGCCAGCGCGCCAGCGACGAGTGTCGGCGTCGAGAGGTTCGTGTCGGCGACGACCGCCGCGAGTCCGCTGCCAGCCGCGTTGATGCCGGAGAGGACGAACACGCGGAAGATGTCGAGCGGATTCGCGAGAACGAGCCCTGAGAGGACGACGTTGGGCAAGTCGAATCCGGCGACGAGGCCGAGCGCGGCGAGGTCGTAGCCAAAGACCAGCCAGACCCACACGAGAAGCGCAATTCCGAGTGCGTGTGTCTTCTCCGCGGCGACAGTCGAGACGAGGACGCTGAGCGCGAGGAATGCGAGTCCGAGACAGACCGCTCCGACGAGCACTCTCGCGTACAACTGCCACGGAAGCGCCCCGGTTCGAGCGAACAGCGCGATACCGCCGAGTCCAAACCCGACGCTTGTCGCGGCCGCGAGGGTGACCGCACGACCAATGAACGTCCCGAGGACGACCCGGGACCGCGACACTGGGAGTGCGAATACCATATCGAGCCAGCCGCTTTCTTCCGCGCCGACAATCGTGTCGTAGCCGAAGACCAGCGCAGCGAGCGGGACGAGATACGTCGACAGCGATGCGAGACTGACGACGACGGCCTCGATGCGGACCGCCCCGGGTCCCGACCCGCCGAACACGACCACGACGAGCGAGAGGAGACCGAACAGCGTGGTCAGCGCCAGCGTCCACCGACTCCGAAGCGAGAGTCGATACGCTAACTGGGCGATTGCGAGCAATTGCCCGCTAAACGTGCTCGTCGTTCTTCGAGACGTGTTTGCCGCCGTCTCGTGGACCGTAACGACGCCGCCGTCGGCTTCGGTCTTGAGTTGGGTGTTAGTGGTCTCAGTTTCTTCCGTCATGCGCTCTCACCGGCCGTGTTCGGCCGTGGTTGTTCCGTGCCGGAACGCGAACGTCCCGGCGTCGCGTCCGCTTCGCAGTCCCGAAGCGTCTCTTCGAAGACGCGTTCCAGTCCGGGTTCACGAACGTCGTACCCGTCGATGGGAACCGATTCGGTGAGTTCCGACAGCAGGCTCGGAACCTCGTCGGGGTGACAGTCGACGACGACGCTGTGCGCGCCGTTCGGTTTCGACCGCACTGGTTCGGCATCCGTCTCCGACTGCACCGACCCGCCGCAAGACGAGACGGCGGCGTGCACGTCGTCTACCGACGCCCCGTCGTCGAGGCGAACGCGCACGCGAACGTCGTCTGTTACCTGCTGGCGTAACTCGTCGATACTCCCGCTCGCGCGGAGTTGGCCATCGTGAAGGATGGCCACCTGCTCACACAGCGACTCGATTTCCGAGAGGACGTGCGAGGAGACGACGACCGTGAGGTCGGATTTGGCGTCGAGGCGTTCGATGACGCGGTGGAACGCGGCGACGCCCCGCGGGTCGAGACCGGCAGTCGGTTCGTCCAACAGGAGGATACGTGGCCGAGACAGGAGCGCGGACGCCAATCCGAGGCGTCTGGTCATCCCGTTCGAGTAGCCGCCGACGCGTCTATCGGCAGCGTCCGAGAGTCCGACCACGCCGAGCACGGCGTCGATTCGGGTCTCGGCGTCGGGGAGGTCGTGCATCCGCCCGTAGAACGACAGGACTTCTCGGCCCGTGAGTGACGAGGGAAAGCCCGCGTGTTCGGGGAGGTAGCCGACGATACTGCGGAGTTCCGGCCCCGCCGAAGACACGTCGGTACCGGCGACGGACACAGTCCCTTCGTCCGGTCGAATGTGGCCGACGAGGAGTTTGAACAGCGTCGACTTCCCGGCACCGTTCGTTCCGAGGAGTCCGAACGTCGTCCCCGACTCGATGGCGAGCGAGAGCCCGTCCAATGCTGTCACGTCTCGATACGCCTTTCGCACGCCGCTGACCTCAATCGCGTTCATAGTATCGTCTCCAACGTTCGTGTGGTGGCTCTGCGAGCGGGTGGTGGTCGACGATGCCGGGCACGTCGATTACCGGGAACGAACTCTCGGCGAGTCTGAGCGCGTCGAACGCTGGGCTCGATGCGAAGACGGCCGCTTGCGGGTGGTCGTAGACCAGTTTTTCGACGAGTCCCGCGGGCCGGTGTCGGATGTCGTTGACACCGTCAGAGTCAACGTCTGACTCGCGTGCGTCAGACCAGTAGTTCCCGCGGTCGCTCCCGTTCCACGCCATGCGCTCGCCGACGAGTGCGCGGACTGGTTCGTCGTTGTTGATAAAGCTGTTCTCCGAGACGTTCGGGCTTGAACTGCCTGCGGTGAAGTAGGCCCCGACCCGGTTTTCGAGGACGAGGTTTCCGGTGAGCGTGTTGTTGACCGAGTTGAACACGTACAGGCCGTTCCCGTTGGCGACGACTTCGTTCCCGTCGACCACCGAGTGGTCGATACGCTTCAGGAGGATGCCGTGCCCGCTCGTGCCGGTGTTGTTCACCGCGGTGTTGTTGATGACGCGAATGCGCTCCGAGAGCATCACGGCGTAGCCCGCGTCGTTGTCGAACGCAACGTTGTTCGCCAGCGTACAATCGTCAGAGTACATGTAGTGGACGCCGTACCGCAGGTCCCACATCGTGTTGTTGCGGGCGGTCACGTTCGACGCCCACGAGTAGTAGATGCCGTCGCGCGTGTCCGTGATGCGGTTGTCGACGAGCGTCGCGTCGTCAGTCTTCCACACCTGAATTCCGTTGCCGCGGTACGACCGCGGTTCGACGGACTCGCGGCCCACGATGGTGGTGTCTTCGATGTGGACTCCAGAGACGCCGTTGAGCCAGATACCGAAGGTGGACGCGGTCACGCGACTGTTGTGTATCGTCGCGTTCGTCCCGTTGACCCAGATACCGGCGTCGTTCTCGGACGTGTCGTACCCGGAGTTGTGAACCCACACGCGCCGGAGCGTGACGTCCGATGCGTCGAGCGTGAGGACGTCTCCGGTTCCATTGCCGTCGATTCGAGCGCCGAATCCGGCTTCGCCGACGAGCGTGACGTTCGGCGTCTCGACGACAACGTGTTCGTCGAACTCCCCACGGAGCCGAATCCGGTCTCCGGGTGCTGCTGCGTCTACGGCGGCCTGAAGCGAGGTGTACGACTCGTTGCCGATGGTCGCACGACCCGACTCGGTCGGCGCGTCGAACGCATATTCGTCCGGAACCGGGGCATCGTAGGCGATGGTGGTGTCCGCCTGCGTACTCGGTGCGGCGGTGCCGAGTGCGACACCGACGCCCGACGCGACGAGGAAGACACTCGCGACGACTGCGAACAACCGACTCACGGTGGGTTTCATTCCTTTCGTCCCTCTATTTCGATGTGACGTTCGATTCGCCGTCCTGTGCCGTTTTTTCGTCCCGACTCGGCGTTCGAGCCGTTCCGATGCGCTCACGAATTCCGGCGAGGAGCGTCCCAACCGTGGCGTCGCTGCCGCGGTAGTAGTACGCGACGACGAGGAGGCCGATGGCCACCATCGTCAGGTACGCGCCGGTTCCGAATCGGGAGTAGCTGGTGATGTTTGCGACCTCGTATTTCCCCCACAGCGGCGGGGTGAAGGGGTCGACGCCGATGACTGGTGCGTCCGGGTCGAGGCTGTGACCGGTCTGGTAAAGCCGGTACTGGATATCGGCCACCATGACGGTGAACACCGTTATCGACCCGGCGAGTTGGTACATCAGTCCCCGCTTGAGTTTCTCGACGGTTGGCGCGATGGCCACGAACGCCCCGGACACGGCGACGGCGATGAACGCGAGCGGTCCAAGAGACCACTCGGGAACCTCGACTGCGGCCGCCTTCGGTTCGTAATTCGGTTGCCAGTACACGGGGTCCGGGTAGTAGAACCCGATGTACTTGTTGAGACGGGCCATCTCGACGTAGTCGCCGCTTATGTGCGGGTACGCATAGAGGTCGAGGTGGAGTATCTCGTTGGGGTACTGCGCGGCGTGGACTTCGATGGACCACATCGGCAGCAGCAACGCGGTGACCAATAACAGCGCCGCTAGCGCCGGCAACCCCCGGCGCAGTTGGGTGAACTCGTCGAGACTCGGTGGGCGGTAGGTCATCGTCTAGTTTCTCGGTTCGACGATCATCCGCGAGCGCATCTCCAGGTGCAGTGCGCTGCAGAAGTACGTACAGTAGACCCAGTACACGCCCGGCTTGTCGGCCGTGAACGTGACCTGCCGGGTGTCCTTCGGCGCGAGTGCGAGGTGGACGTTGTGCTCGGGGATGGCGAGGCCGTGGACGATGTCCTGGCTGCCTTCGATGTTCGTGGCAGTGAGCGTGACCTCGTCGCCTTCCTTGACCGTGAAGTCGCGGAGGCCGTACTCGCTCCGCTTGACCGAGGTGTAGACCTCGACGGTCGAGTCGTCGATACGGTCGACGCGCGAGTTGCTCTCTGTGACGTACTCCTTTTCGCCCTCGTAGTCCGCGGCGTCCCACGTCTTCGCCGGACTAATCTTGTCCTTCGAGGCGAAGATAGCGTCGTGCGGTTCGGGGTACACCGGGTGGTCGGAGACGAGTTCCATTCCGCCTGTCTCGTCGTCCTTGTCGTTGCCGATGTAGATGAGCTGGTCGTTGTCCGGGTAGATGGGACCGACCGGCAGGAACCGGTCTTTCGAGAGCTTGTTCAGGACGACCAGCCAGTCGCCGGTTGGCTCAGTCGACATCGCCTGAACCGCCTGAATGTGGCCGGGGTTGTAGTGAACGTCAATCTTGCCGAGGATGGCGTCTTCGGACTTCTTCGGCGAGTTGATGGCCGTCTCGATGTCCCACTTGACGACCTGCGAGTCGATGAACAACGAGGTGTACGCGTGGCCACGCCCGTCGTAGGTCGTGTGAAGCGGCCCGAGACCGAGTTTCGGCTGGCCGACGATGGTGTCGGCGGGGTCGGACGCCGAGCCGAGTTTTTCGATGTCGATGATAGACACCGTCGGCGAGAGCTTTCCGGCGACCATCGCGTACTTCCCGTTCGGTTCGACTTCGACACAGTGCGGCGACTTTGGCGTCGGGATGTAGCGAACGAGAGGATTGTCGCCCTTGTTGAGCGAGCTTTCTTTCGTTCCGTCGACGACGGGAACCCCGTTTACTTCCTCGTGGTTGCCCGCATCGACTGCCTTCTGAATCGCCGGCACGTCGAACGCCTTGACGAAGTCGCGGTCGTTCTTCGTCATCTCCTCGATTTCGACGCCCTCTTCGTCGTTGTAGGCGCTGGCGATTGCCCATCGACCATCCTTGTCGGTGTCGAGGATGTCGAGGTTGCCGTCGACTTTGACCTGCCAGAGAACCTCCATCGACTCGGGGTCGAGTGCGGTAAACAGCGAGACGTACTTGTCCGGGTTGTTGATGTCGCGGCCGTCGTTCGGAAGCGGCGTCCGGAACTCGCTGTTGGCGAAGACGTACTCCGTGTCGGGGCTCTGAATACAGCATCCGTGGACGGACTGGACGTTCGGAATGTTGGTGATAGCGTCCGTTTCGAAGTACTTCAGGTTGATTCGGGCGACGCGGCCGTGGGCCTTGTCGTTGACGTACAGGTACCTGCCGTCGTACTTGCCGTCAGTCTCCGAAAGACTCGGGTGGTGGGAGTCACCCCACTTGTAGTCGCCCGCATCTTCGAGCATGTCGGTGGTCTTCTTGTCGAACCCGTAGCCTTTCGCCTGCTCGGGATTGAAGACGGGAATCCGGGTAAGTTCGCGCATCGATGGGAGTCCGTAGATGCGAATGTCGCCCGAGTGGCCACCGGACCAAAAGCCGTAGTACTCGTCGTGTTCTCCCGGCGGGACGAAGTGACTCGGTACGTCGCCGGAACTGGAGTGCGGCGTGTTTTCGCCGCCGCTGGCACCGCTGTTTCCAGCGAGGCTAGTACACCCGGCGAGCGAACCCATCACCCCGGCTGCCGCGCCCGCTTTCATGAAGTCGCGTCGACTGAGTCCAAGCGTCGGGAGTTCGAGCGAGACTTCGGACTCGTCGGCCGGCGTCTCGTCGATATCGGCGAGGACTGCGTTCAGTTGTTCCTCGTATTCTGTGAGGGTGTCTGTGTGTGCGTCGTCCGCCGCAGCGTCAGTGTGTGAAGAATCGTGTGACATTTAGACCACCTTGACCGTCCCGACCATCCCGTTCATCTCGTGGGGGATGCAGTAGTACTCGTAGGTGCCCTTCGTTTCGAAGGTGTGTTCGTAGGATTCGCCCGCTTCGAGGTTCCCCTTCTCGGGGTACCCGTCCTTCGCGGCCTGTTCGGAGTCGAACCCGCCAGTCGCGAAGTACGCCGCTCCGTCGGGAATCTTGTCCTCGTATGCGGTCACCGAGTGACCAATCGAACTCGTGTTCTCGAAGGTGACCGTCGTGCCGACGGGCACTTCGATGACCTTGGGGTCGAATCCGAGTTCCTCGGTCATGCCGACGGTGTCGGTCTGTGCCGCGCCGCTTTCTTCTCCGCCATCGCTCGGTTCTTCAGTAGTCTCTGCCCCGCCCGAACCGCCTTCTCCCTCCGCACCACTGTCGTCTGATGCTTGCGAAGAGCATCCTGCAAGTGCGAGAGTGGTCGCTGCGAAACCTGCCGCTCCGATACGCTGCAACACGTTCCGCCTGGTATGCTTCTGAGCCATCGTACAGATGGGCCTTTGCCGATATAGGGTATGTATTAGAAACCCGCTTCCTAACCCTCGGGAGTTCGTTGAACATGTTCGGCCGACACGCACCCATTGATATTTTGAGCGACACTTCCACGACAGACAGTGTATAATATTTGAAACGTCATGCGGGTCGAGCGCGGTCACGACCGCCTCACCGAGCAGTTGTTTTCTGGCGGGGAGAACCGTTCCGAACATCTTCGGGAGAGTACATAGTTCGTCTTCGGAAGTTACCGGAGATAGAGACGGGAGGCCGCACGATGCTCGCGGGGTTCCGTCTGACCGAGAGGACCATGACAACAAACCCGATATCTGGTGGCATCGGTGCCGAGGAACAGCGGTCGAGAGTCAGCGTCGGCGCGACAGTGTACACCCTCGCTGCCGCCGGGCCGGACGAGACGCGGGGCCTTACCCCGGTCTCGAATCACCGATGAATGGCCTGACCGCGGTTGCCGTCGGCATGAAGACGGTGACTCTGATGCTGGGTGGTCTCGTGACGCTCGTCACTTTCCGCGCCTACAGACGGCAGGGAACGCTCGCACTCCGGTCGTTGTGCGCCGGGTTCGCGCTCGTCACCTTCGGGTCGCTGGTTGCGGGCATCGTCCACCAACTCACGCCGCTTTCGTATGACTACGCGCTGGTCGTCGAGAGCGCGCTCACCGTCGGCGGGTTCGCCGTTATCGCGCACTCGTTGTACACGGACCACACCTAATCGAGTCCCTCGGAATCGACCATTCAGCTCTGGTGAATCACTAGGCGGCGTCGGATTCGTCCGTTAATTCGAAGGAGTTGAAGCGGAGGTGTCCGGATGCTCCGGCCTTTTGGAAGCATTTCGAGGCTCGTTTGTGAGGCTATTCGGGGTGAGCCATATTCGCATCAACAGCTGAGTCCTGCTGATGGTTTTAGCTCCGTGGTGGCCACGTCCCGTTCGCACACAGTTGGTAGTTCATGGAAAGGTAAGGCGGCATGTTCGTGTGGCGCTCACCTCGCCCCGAATTTCCGGTAAAGCCCGAGACGGTCATCGATCCGTTCCGGTTGCTTTCGGAGGTATAGATAGTCTCTTGTCCCCGTCCCCCCTCACCGTGAGGATCTTTGGTCAGGATGTTGTCCTCGGGAGTCGTTCCGGACCCGTCCGCGTCACTGACTGGTACCTTGAGATGCTCTGCCGCGTGATTGTGTGGTGGGAGTTGGTTTTCCGACAGTTCGACACTCTCTGTGCCGCCCATTGTCCCCAACGGTCTGTCCGAGCTATGGTGCAGCGGTACCCGGTGACCCCCCAAGTTCGGTAGCTGGAAGTAGGTACCCCCGTCCCCGCCGTAGGCCGTTCCGAGTATAGCGTACAACGTCGCTTGCTGGTTGACTGGCATCCGTGCCCCGGTACACTGGTAGAAGTCTTCAATCGTGAACTTCCCACTGAAGAGGATGACTTGGCCGACAAAATACGGCTGCCATCCACTTGAGGAAGCTCTCTCTGTCGCGTTCTGCCGTAGATGCTTTCCTTCTGACAGAGCTTCCTGTAGGTCAGGTGTCTCTCCGTCCGGTGCAGGTCGGCTAAACACCGCTTGGTACGTGTGTGTCTCTGCTTCAGTAGCGGACGTCATCGTGGGTGCGATCGTCGCGTCGAACCCATCAGTCTGAGAGTGGGACAGTCGGTAGCAAGCCTGTGGTAGCGGCGACTCACCGGTCGACTCGAACCACAGCGAAAACCGCTCCCAATCGTCGGTAACAGCTTTTGTCTCGACTTCGCTGAGTAGGAGGTCGACGGGGCCTCCCTCGTCGTGGCGGGCAGTAAACGTCGCGCCTTCGAAGTCGGCTAGTTTACTGAGTGACGGCGCATCAATAATCTCGCTCATCGACTGTCAACTCCTGCGATGTTGGTCGTGCGCATTGCCAACGACCACACAGATTGCTGATATATAGGCACCGGTGAGAAATACTCTCATCCACGAGATATCGTCTCACTAGAAAAATGTTATGTCTACTCACACGACTGTCACAGTATGAAGAAGTCGGATGTCGAATCTGTCGCGCCCTTGCTGGAGCGGGCTCACACTCTGGCAGCCATCAGGGGCGGCGAGCGCGACCGGATGGAGATCGCCGAGCGGGCGGATTGTTCTCGGGCGACGGTCTACCGAGCAACGAGCGATTTCGAGGAGCAGGGTCTGGTGGAGCACACACCGAACGGCTACCGACTCACTGGGCTCGGACAGACGGTACTCACACAGGCCGAGCAATTTCAGGCTGGTGTCGAGGCGGCGAGACATCTCGAACCGGTGTTGGCGTACACCAGTCCGCCGGAACTCCTCGAAAACATTCACCTATTTACCGACGCGACGGTCGTCGAAGCCGAACCGTCGGCCCCCTACATCATCGAGCAGGAAATCGAGGCGATCATCCGTGAAGTCGACGAGTACATGACCGGTATCACCCGCGGATTCGGATCGCCGAAGGTCATGGAAACCACTTTCGAGCAGATTCACAGCGGTGTCGAAGTAGAATGGGTGCTAACCCAAGAGACATTTGCGGGTGTTCGTACTCAGTACGACGAGAGTCACACCGAACTCTTGAGCCTCGAAACCACAGCGACCTACGCCGTCGACGAGGCCCCGCTTGATATCGGAATTTACGACGACACGATGATCGTTGCTGGCTTTGACGATGAAACCGGGACGGTTGGGGCCATTGCGATAACGGACAACCCGGCGGCCGTCAACTGGGGTCGGCGTCTCGTCGCGGAGTACCGCAAACAGGGCGAGCGACTCAACTGACCTCGTGATTCGACTAACCTCGCAACTCAGCACATAACCCGCTACGACCAGTTCGGGTTGAGTGTGCTTTTTTTATATGACACTGTCTGTGTCTTTCCCTCACACCGACTGCTCAGTTTGAGGCACGAACCGGCGTCTCACGCCTGATAATTCGTCTCATCGGTGCTTATAAACGAATGACAGGTCCACATCTGCCAATGAAAATATCAAAATTCGTGAATGGTTCTACGCATAGAACCTGCCACTGGAAGTTGGGCGGTGTGGGGGTTATACAGCGGGTACCATGAGTCGAAGAACGCGGCTGTGGTTCACACTCGCTCTCAGCGTCATCGTGGTTGCGTTGTTGTCTGTACTGACTGGTGCATCCCTGACTACTACGACTGGTGATGTGACCGCAGCAGGTGCCGAACTCGCTATCGTGGACACGAGCGTCGGCGGTCACGCGGCGCTCGCCACAACCGCTCGCGACGCGGGCATGGAGGTCGTGACGGTCTCGAGCGTCGAAGAGCTGACTGCGGCGCTCGACGGCCGTGACAACCTCACAGCTATCCACCTCTTTTCCCATGGATCGGTCGGGCAAGCACACATCGGCGACGACACCCTCTCGGCCGAGACGCTCGACCAGTACCCCGAGGCACTGACCGCCATCGAACACAGCCTGTCCCCGGACGGTGACCTCTTATTGTACGGCTGTTACGTCGGTCTGGACGGTTCCGGGTCGGTCTTTCTCGATGAGATGGCGACAGCGATTGATGCCGACGTAGCCGCATCGACTGACCTCACCGGGGCAGCGGCACTGAACGGCGACTGGGACTTGGAGGCTGAAACCGGTGAGGTTGCTGTCTCCAATCTCGACGCGCAGGGTAGTTACGACGGCCTCCTGCTGGACGATTACACGAAACAAGCCGCGGGCTCCTCGGCGCTCTCGGGCTTCGCCAACTCGCGGTTGGCCGTCAACGATTACAGGGCGACGCTCGCTATCGACGCCGATGCCGACGGTGACACGGACTTCGTGGTCGCCGACTCCGGATCGGGTTGGAACCTTCTGGAAAACGACGGAAGCGGGGGCTTCACGGAAGATACGGGAACGACCATCGACCTCAGCACGGACAACCCCGAAGAATTCGTCGTGGCTGACTACGATAACGACGGCGACGACGACATCATCGACCCGACGGCGGGCAGTGAAAACGAAGCAGCGATCCTCCGCAACGACGGTGGCACGTTCACCAAACTGGCCGCGGGCTCGTCACCACTGTCGGGATTCGGAAATTCTCGGTTGGCTATCGGTGGCGTCAGAGAGATTTTCGCGCTCGATTACGACGACGACGGCGACACCGACTTCGTGGTCGCCGACACCGGCTCGGGTTGGCACCTGCTCGAAAACGACGGAAACGGGGGCTTTTCTGAGGACACAGGGACGACCTTCGCGCTCGCAGGCGACAAAGACGCCAAGGAGTTCGTCGTGGCCGACTACGATAATGACGGCGACGACGACATCATCGACCCGACGGCGGGTGCTGAATCCGAGGCCAAAGTCCTCCGCAACGACGGTGGCACGTTCACCGAACTGGCTGCGGGTTCGTCGCCGCTGTCGGGCTTCGAGAACTCACGGTTGGCTGTTGGCGGCGTCAGACAGATTCTTCCTCTCGACGCCGATGCCGACGGTGACACGGACTTCGTGGTCGCCGACACCGACTCGGACTGGCACCTACTCAGAAACGATGGCTCCGGGAGCTTCACCGAAGATACCGGGTCGAGCTTCGATCTGACTGTTTCGAACATCATACACTTCCTCGCAGTGGATTTCGATGCCGACGGTGACGACGACGTTATCGACCCACTAGCTGGCGGCGAAAGCGAGGCCGCCATTCTCGAAAACCAGAACAAACCGCCGAGTCTCAGTTCCAGCACGCCGAGCGACGGGGCGACGGACTTCCCATCGAGCGACGACATCGTCCTCACGTTCGACGAGACGATGTCGCTCGGCTCCGGAGACGTTGTCGTTCGGCGCGTCTCCGACGACACGGCGGTCGCAACCGCAGACGTGTCGACTGCAGCGGTCACTGTGGATGGCTCACAAGTGACTGTCGACCCCGACAGTAACCTCCCAACCGGCGTTGCACTCTACGTCCACGTCGAATCCGGGGCACTAACCGATACCGATGGCGAGGTGCCGTTCGCCCTCATCGACAACCCCGAGACGGTGAACTTCGAAGCGGTCGCAGGCAACGACGCGCCGACCTTCGACGGCGGTTCATCGGACACGCTGACGGTCGACGAGGACGCCAGCGCCACTGATATCGATTCGCTCCTGACGGCCTCCGACACCGACAGTAGTACGCTGACGTGGTCAGTTGAGTCCGCCCCGAGTCACGGTTCGATAAGTGGACTTTCGACCTCCGAAAGCGCTGGAAGCAGCGTCTCGCCATCGGGGGTCGCCTACACGCCGGACGATGACTACAGCGGTTCGGACTCGTTCGATATCGCGGTCAGTGACGGTGACGGCTCGGCTACGATTACCATCGGCGTGACCGTCCGGGAAGCACCAGCGGTTGTCTCGATTTCCCGCGGCACTCCAGCGACGCAAGACACCAGCGCGGACAGCGTAACCTACGATGTCCAGTTCTCCGAGGATGTTGGCGGTGTCGACTCCTCCGACTTTACGACCACGGTCCTCAGTGGAACGCCCGGTGAGAGCATCACCGGCGTCGGTGACGGCGGCGACGTCGACGGTTCGACCTACACCGTCGAGGTTTCGGTCAGCGGCAGTGGCACTGGCGAGATCCGTCTCGACGTGGTCGACGACGACACCATCACAAACGGAAACGGCGTCGAACTCGGCGGCGTCGGCACCAGCGGTGCGGGCGACGGTTCTTATACGAGTGGCGAGACGTACCGAGTCGACAACGTCCCCCCGACGTTCAGTACGGGCAGCTCCGACTCGGTCTCGAAGGCCGAGATGACGACGGGACTGGCGCTCGACATCGACGCCGCCGACGACTCGGGTACCGCCTACGACACCGATGTCACGTACTCGCTGGGTGGCGTCGACGCAACGGTTTTCAGTATCGACACCACTACGGGAGCGCTCAACGTCGACAGCGCGCTCGACTTCGAGAACCCGACTGACGCCGACACCAACAACGAGTACGAACTGACGGTCACCGCAACCGACGATGTTGGCAACACGAACTCCCAGTCGGTGACGGTCAGTATCACCAACGCCAACGATGCGCCGACGCTCGACACGAACGAGGATGTGACGGTTCTCGAGGGCTCGACTGCGAACGAAATCTCGACCGCCGACCTCGCGGCTACCGACCCCGAACAAACGTCGGGGTCGATTACCTACAACGTGACTACCGGGGTTTCGGCCGGGACGCTGTTCGTCGACGGCAGCGCGGGCGGAACCGACGACGGAACGCTCGACGGCGAGTCCGCCCTCGGCACTGGAACCTTCACGCAGGAGGACATTGACTCCGCCAATCTGCTATACAGCCACGACGGCTCCGAGACGGCCGCTGATAGCTTCGTGTTCGACCTCGACGACGGGGCCGGTGGTACAGAGATCGGCCATACGTTTTCGATCACTGTCGATGGAGTGAACGATGCGCCAACCCTCACCGTGGATACCAACGATGCCACCTTCACCGAGGACGGCAGCCCGGCAACGGTCTTCTCCAGCGCAAATGCGGACACCGTCGAATCCGGCCAGCAGATATCGACGCTGACGGTGCAGGTCGAGAACGTCACCGACGGTCCGGACGAGGTGGTAGTTATCGACGGCAGCGATGTCGCACTGACTGACGGTAACAGCGTCACCACGGCGAACAACGCCCTGTCGGTGGCTGTCTCCCTCACCGGCGACACCGCGACGGTCACAGCCAGCGGCGCGATGACCAGCACCACTGCAAATACCGTCGTCGACACGCTCGGCTACAAGAACGGCGACGACCCGACCACGAGCGAGAATCGCACGATTACGCTGACACGGATTACCGACGATGGCCCTCCGTCCAACGGCGGCAGCAACACTACGACCCTCTCGGAATCGGCGTCGGTCTCGATCACGGCTGTCAACGATGCCCCGACGCTATCGACTGACGGTCGGTCGCTGAATCCGATTACCGAGGATGACACCGACAACAACGGTACCACGGTTGGGTCCGTTCTCGATTCGGCCGGAACGACCGGCGATGCCGAGGGCGATACTATCGGAATCGCAGTCACGAATGTCGACACTACCGACGGGACGTGGGCGTATTCCACTGACAGCGGGACCACGTGGCAGGCGTTCAGTGGCACATCTCCTACCAATTCGGTGTTGTTGGCGAGCACTGACAGGCTTCGGTTCGTACCGAACGCCGATTTTAGCGGCATTGCCGGTGGCTCACTCACCGTGCGTGCGTGGGATGGGTCGAGCGGAGCGAGCGGGGCGACCGCCGATACGACCACCAACGGCGGCACGACCGCCTACTCGGCCACCAACACTAGCGTCGGAGTCACCGTCACCGCGGTCAACGACGCGCCGACAGCGTCTGATGACAGCTCTCGGAACACCACCGAAGATAGCGTTCTCTCGGTTGCCGACGATGCGAGCGCTGACCTACTCGTCCTGTCGAGCGACCCTGACACCGGGGACTCGCTGTCTGTGGACGCCATCGACGGAATGTCTGTCTCCGATGGGAGTACCGTCACGCTCGATTCCGGTGCGACTGTTACGGTCAACGGCGACGGAAGCTGGAGTTACGACCCGAACGGACAGTTCGAGTTCCTCGCCAGCGGCGATAACACCACCGACAGTTTCACCTATACCGTTGTAGACGAGAACGGGAGTTCCGATCAGGGAACCATCACTGTCACTCTCATCGGTGTCAACGACGCGCCGGGTGCCCCCAGTGACGGCGACGGTAACGCTAACGCGGTTGCTGAAAGCGCTATTATCGGCGATACCGTGGGTATCACTGCCGACAGTACAGACCCAGATACGGGCGACTCGGTCGGCTTCTCTTTGACCGCGAACGCCGGTGGTCGCTTCCAGATTAACTCGTCGACCGGGGTCGTGACGGTCGCAGACGCGTCCGGGCTCAACTACGAATCCGGTGCGGATTATCGCATCACAGTGCAGGCATCTGATGGGTCCCTCAATTCGACGACGAACTTCACTGTCACCGTCAGCGACGCCGACGAGCGACCGTCGTTCACCTCTGGGGCGTCGGCCAGTCTCGCGGAGGACACGACCAATGGCGTGTCCGTCATCGACGTAAATGCGAGCGTTCCCGGTGGCAGTGCCGACCAGAGTGTGAGTTACGCTCTCTCCGCAGGTAACACGGGCGGAGCCTTTGCAGTTGACCCGGCGAACGGTACGATCACCGTTTCGGACGCCTCGCAGTTCGATTACGAGGGTGGCCCATCGAGCTTCGCACTCACCGTCGAAGCTAGCGAAGGCACTCAAACCGCGACTCAAAATGTGACCGTCACAATATCCGACGTTGATGAACGCCCGGCCATAACCTCGGGAACATCGGCCAGCATTGTCGAATCGTCCGCTAACGGCGTGTCCGTCATCGACGTGAACGCTACCGTCGGCGGGAATGACGACGAGGAGGTCAGCTATGCGATTTCCTCCGGTAACACTGGCTCCGCGTTCAGTATCGATGCCGAAAGTGGTGTGGTGACCGTCTCGGACACGACGAAACTCGCCACCGCATCGAGTTTCACACTCACTATCGAGGCCAGCGAAGGCGGACAAACGAACGCCCAAGACATCTCTATCACAGTGCGCGATATCACCGACCCCGTTTCGGACGCCGGAACCAGTCGGACTGTCGATGAAGATACCGTCGTCAACTTTGACGGCACTGGCTCGACCGATAACGTCGCCGTAGCGGGTTACGAATGGGACTTCAGTGACGGTTCTGGGAACTCTACTACGGCAACGCCCACGCACACATTCTCCGACCCGGGTACGTACACGGTAACGCTCACTGCGACGGATGCGGCTGGGAACTCCGACTCAGATACGCTGACGGTGACGGTGAACGACACCACTAGCCCGAATGCGAATGCAGGACCTAACCAGACTGTCGACGAGGACACCGCTGTCAATTTTGACGGTACTAGCTCGACCGATAACGACGAGATTGCGGGTTACGAGTGGAACTTCGGCGACGGATCAGCGGGCGTCACCGGTGCAATGCCGACTCACACGTTCGACCAGCCGGGTATCTACACCGTCGTCCTGAACGTCACGGACAGCGCGGGCCATTCAAATGTGGATACGCTGACGGTGACGGTCAATGACACGACTGTGCCGACGGCCGATGCGGGCGCAGATCAAGCTGTCGACGAAGACACGCTCGTCGACTTCAACGGAAGTGGGTCGACTGATAACGGCGCTATCGCCTCCTACGAATGGGACTTCGGCGACGGCTCGGCGAACGCAATGGGTGCCACGCCAGCCCATACGTTCCCCGACCCGGGTAGATACACCGTGACAGTGAACGTCACCGACAAGGCGGGGAACTCGGCGTCCGACACGCTTGTCGTCACAGTGAACGACACAACGCCCCCAACAGCTGACGTTGGGGAGAACCGGACGGTCGCCGAGGATACGACCATCTCATTCGATGGCTCGGGGTCGACCGACAACGTGGGAATCACGAGTTACGAGTGGGACTTCGGTGACAACTCGACTGCAACGGGTGTCTCGTTGAACCACTCCTTCAGTAACCCCGGCACTTACACGGTCAGCCTCACGACGACAGACGATGCTGGTAATACGGACACGGCCACGCAGACGATTACCGTCACTGACGAAACTGCTCCGGATGTCAGCGTGAATGCGTGGGCGTATCCGGGATCACAAACAGCCGTTCGCTATGCACAGACAGTCGAGGTTAACGCGACTGTCACTGACAGTGCGTCTGCTGTCTCGAACGTCTCGATTAATGCGTCCGCGATCAGTTCTCGCGGGGATATCTCACTGACGAACCGGTCTGGAACCAGTTGGTGGACCGCGACGGTCGTCGCTGACAAGCGCGTCAACGGGACGTTCAACCTGACAATCACTGCGCGTGACGCTGCTGGAAACAACAACACCACAGAACAGGTCTCAGTCGTTGTCGACAACACCCCTCCCTCGGCAGATGCTGGCAACAACGTCTCTGTTCGGCGTGGTCGCACAGCCGAGTTCGACGCGACGAACTCGACTGACGACCTCGGCATTGTCAGCTACAACTGGGAGTTCGGCGACGAGGCGAATACAACGGCATCGACAGCGCTTGCAAACCACACGTACACCACGAGTGGAACGTACACCGCGCGTCTCACCGTCACAGATGTTGCTGGGAACACTGCCAATGAGACGGTGGCGGTCACCGTCTACAGACCACCGTCTTCAGGAGGCTCGACTGACTCGTCGGACCCGTCTTCAGACAGCTCATCGTCGGGTGTCGGGCTGCGGGTAAACGTCAGCTCGCAGAATGAATCTGCGAATAATCGAACAGACATCTCTGTCTCGGATGCTCGGGATGACCAGCCCATCGTGATCCAGCTCGAAGCACCCGAGGCCAACAAGTCGACTACGGACCCCAACACGTCCGCTGTAACTGGGGACACCCCGCGGAACATCTCTGTCTCGGCGGTCCAAATGAACGTTAGCCGAGGCGGAGACTTCACGCTGAACGTCACGACAGAAGAACTCGAGTCTGAACGTGACGGCACTGGTGCCGACGAGGACACTACTCGTGGCGAGGTCGAATCCACGTCCAGCCAAACATTTGCTGAGCTCTCCTCGGCGAACCGTAACTTCGCTCGTGAAACGGGTGCACGGCCCGTTGGCTACGTCATTGTCAATCACAGCATCTCGGACGACGACATCGAAGATGTCACGTTCACCTTCCGTGTCCGGAAAGCGTATCTCGAAACGACCGGTACCGGTGCACAATCAATCAGCCTCTACCGCGATGAGACGACTCGCTGGAACCAGTTGCCGACATCGGTCGTGGGTGAAACTGATGACTATTACCTGTTCACGGCGACTTCGCCCGGGCTCTCGGTGTTCAGTATCGGGTCTTCGACTGCACTGTTCGAGGTGACTGATGCGCAGGTCACCACCAGCGAAGTCGCAGCTGATGATTCGGTTGCCATCACGGCGACGGTAGTGAATCACGGCAGTGTTTCTGGCACCTACACAACGCGCCTCACCGTCGATGGTGAGGTTGTCTCAACGACTGACGTCAAGGTACCTGCACGAGACGAACGGCGGGTAACGCTCACTCAACAGTTCTCTGAGCCGGGAGTGTACCGCCTCGCAGTAGCAAACGCTAGTGCTGGCGAGGTACGTGTTGAGCCTCGAGGCCAACAGACGGCTGTCGAAGAAAAAACGTCGGCGGACCCAACGGCACTCAACATGTGGCTATTCGCCGTGTTCGGTGTTGTCGTGGCCGCCGTGTTGTTCGGCTGGTATCGCCGCCGAGACGACGACGAGACCGAACAGTAGGGTACCCTCGTCGAGCGGTTCTCTTATTTGGATTTGGACTTCCCGGTTCTGGTGAATCACTAGGCCGCGTCGACTTCGACCGCGAGAACTTGGAAGATGAAGCTGGAAACGTTGAATTCCTCTGTCCAAGCTCTCTCGCTTCACGAGCAAAGCGGCCACGTTAGCTAAAACTGTTGTTGGTGGCCGGGGCGAAGCCGCCGCCCCCGAAGGGGATGGCGGCTTCGCTGATTACGCCTTCGTGTCGCTGCATTGTCTGTGGATTCTCCTCGATGAATCGTACCGGACGCACTCGATTTGCTGAGCGGGATGCCACATATTCTCGTCGAGACCGGAGACGAATCATCGCGTTCAAACACTGAAGGCGACGGCTCTCGTCAATCAAGCGCACGCACGGCGACACCGTGCGTGCGCGAACCGGGGACCGAGAATTTCGCGAACTCGTCTTGAAACGTGTCGTTCACAACGCCAGGCGTGCCGCAACACGGTGAATTCAACCGCCGTATGGCGATTCACCAGACCCCTCCGAACATCATCGGGATAAGAGACAGTTATCTGGCTAGACGTGGTTGTAGTATGCGTACGATGGACTCGGATCACACCGTAGAGACACTGGACGCCAGAGAAATCGACGGCGAACCGTTCGGCGACATCATGAATGCAATCAACGAGTTGGACGCCGACGAATCGGTGTTGCTCATCAATAGTTTCGAACCCGTTCCCCTCTACAACGTCCTCGACGTTCGCGGTTTCGACTACGAAACGTCGCAGGTCGCCGCTGACGAGTGGCACGTCGCTATCTCTCCTCGCTGAACATATTCGGGGTAATACCCTCACGGTGTGGTGCAAAACGTACGCTCGCATGACCGAGACGAAACTCGACGTTCGCGAGATTCCACCGGCACAGCGCCACCCGAAGATTCACCAGGCGTTCGACGAACTCGAAAGCGGTGACACGCTCGTCATCGTCAACGACCACGAACCGAAACCGCTGTTCTACGAGATGCAAGCCGAAGTACCGGCGTTCGACGCCGAAAATTACGCCACCGAGCGGCGCGGTCCGACCGAGTTCGTCGCCAAGTTCCCGAAGAAGTAGCCGCAGTCAGCGAGTCGTCTGTCCCGTGTCGTCTCCACCCGACGACTACGCTATTCTCCCGGTTCGCCGCGCTCTCACCCGGCGCGACGCGACCCGATTTCTACTAACAGTCGCGTGAGGACGTAGCCGTAGCCGAGCGCACCGACGAGAGAAACCCCGTTCCCGAGCGTGACGACGGTCGGTACCGCAAGTGTGTGCCCACCGACGGAGAGGACGAGTCCGACCGCGAGCGCGCCAATCACCACCCGCGCTGTTCGTTCGTCCGCGCCGCGAAACCGACCCGCAGTCGGCGGGAAGAACTGGACGGCGAAGCCGACGATGACGAGTCCGAGGAAGCCGAGGAGATTGAGATGGAGGTGCGTCGTAATTGTTCCCAACGCGAACGGGTGGACGCCGACTAGCGGTCCCGCTGCCATCGTGAGTCCAATCGTGATACCCGAGACACCGCTTATCGCCCCGACGAGAATCGCACCGGACCCGACCCGCCGCCGCTCCGAGCGGCGATAGATGCTGAGGTACACCGCGGCGAACCCGACGAATGCGACCGTTTCTGCGATAGCCCCGGCAGCCAGCGTTGGGCCGCCACCAAGCCCGTACGCGATGAGTCCAGGGCCGAGCGACCCGGCGACGAGGACGACGACAGTTGGTATCACGGGTGCGGGAACGCCGAGAAAGCGCGGTGCGAGTCGAACGCCGAGCGAAAAGACGAGCAGAACGACAAAGCCCGCCGCGAGAAGGTGCGTGACTCGCGGCAGATAGCCGTCGGTAAGCCCCAGAAGCGGCGACACGCGGGCGAGCAGTTCGTACGACCCAACCGTGAGGTACGCGAAGGAGATTGGGATAACGCGGTTTGCGTGTCTGTCTACTCGGCGGTGGTCCGCTCTGTGCGACGCCGTCCCCGTCTCGCTTTCGAGGAGGGGTGTTCGAATCGACCACAGGAGCGCGGCGAGAAACGCGGCGACACCCGCAAACCACAGGAACGCGCCAAGCGACTCAACGAGCGGTGGGACGTCGAGGAGGGCCTCAACAGCCAAGAGAACCGTTCCGACGAGTGACAACGCGAGGTGAATCGCCGGAACGCGGTCGGTTGCGAGGATAGTTCCGAAGTACGACGGGACGAGCAGGTACGCCATGCCGAAGACGATGTGGAAGACGAATCCGAACAGCGCGAGCGCGACTTCGGCGCGGCGCGGTATCCCGACGAGCGCCCCGACTCGCCAGACGACGAGAAACGCGGCGCTGAGGATGATAAACCGACGCGACCAGCGGCTTCGACCTGCCCCCGTCATCGCGCACCTCGCTCAGCGGTGGAGACTGTTTTCGTCGCTGTTGGAGGAGCGACCATCATGTTCAGTACGAGTAGTGTCACTGGGTGCTAAACGTTCGACGCGAACACGTTCGCGTCGCAAAGATACGGCGGGTGTCGGTAGTACGAGTTGGTGTAATCGATGGCCGTCGATTGTGACCGACCCCATTCAACTGATTCTCGCGGGAGGAGGTAGCATCACCGCCGAACATATTCGTCGGGAGAGACGCACAAGCGGGCGTCGGCGAGGTCCGACCGTGTGTTCACGTTCATCGCCGATTGTGACAGCGGGATGTCGTCGGGCGTCGCTGCGAGTGACACCGTGTCGGTCGATAGCGCCGCGACGAGCGACCGGAGACTGTGTCTGTCAGGATGTCGGTTACAGGCGTCCGCGAGCGCCGCTGTCTCGTAGACGCCGTGGAGTAGTTGTGGCGCTCCCGTCTCGTCGAGCGGGACAGTCCCATCGGCGTCTGAGTCGGCGTGACGGTCGAGTAGCCACGAGACGGCACGCGAGGACAGGAGTGGCATATCACACCCACAGAGAAAGAGTGTAGGCGTCGAAGTTTCCGAGAGCGCCCCGCAGACGCCAGCCACCGGCCCGGAACACCACTCGGCGTCACTGGCGTAGCGGACGGGTTGCGAGAGTACGTCGTCGATGACCGCACGCTTTTCGGGCGGACCAGCGGCGACGACTGGGTTGCGTCCGGTTGCGGTTCGAACCGCTTCGACGACGCGCTCGACGAGCGCGGTTCCGCCGAGAGTCGCCGTTGCTTTCATGTCGTCGCCGAACCGACTGCTCCGTCCTCCAGCGAGGACGACAGCCGTAACTGGTCGCTGTCCCGTCATCCGTACGAAGAGTCGTCTAGCGACATGGATTCGAGGTCGGTTGGGTCCGTGCCCGAATCGAGCGCGAGCGGTTCGATTTCGGCGACGCCTTTGACCGTCCGCGACCCGTCGATGTTGGGGCCGAGGAACCGCGTGGCGTAGGGCTTGTCTGTGCTGAGCGGTTCGCCATCGCGGGCAACTGCGACGAGCGCTGAGAGCGCGGCGACGATATCCACGCAGACGCTGTAGCCGTCGGTACTCGTTACTCGCAGGTGCGTCGTCTCCGGTGGCGTCTCGACGCGGTCCAGAAGGTCTGCGAGTAGCACCCCCGTCCACGTTCCAGTCGTGCGCGTGCCCGATTCGCACTCGATGGTACACTCACAGTCGGTGGTCGAAAACGACTCGAAGTCACTCGGTGTGAGCGTGCATCGGTCGTCGCCGACGACGATAGCGACACTGGATGGGTCTTCGCGCTCGGTGTCGGTGCGGGTTTCATCCGTTCGAGGGGCGTTGTGGGTCATTGCTTCGCTTACGGTCTCGTCGCTGTTAACACCCAGTCGTTCGGTGTCTGCCGTTCTACCTCGAATCCGTCTATCTCGTCGGGTCGTCGGTCGATGAGTCCACCGAGGAATTCCCTGACCGGCGAGGGGTCGCGGTCGCTGACGAGCGTGAACGTCTCGCCACTCTCTAGCGTCGTGAACCGCTCGGCGACGCGCTCGCGGCGTTTCTCCGGCGCTTCACCGCGAATATCGACCGCGTTGCCGGGCACCTCAAGGTCCCACGCGGTGGCCGCCGCATCGGAGACGGCGGCCGCGAGGGCTTCCATCTCGGATGCAACGTCACCGGGCGCGGGCGTCTCTTGGAACCGCGGCGAAAACGGGAGTTCGGCGAGTACGGGTGCGTCGAGGTGTTCTTCATGCGAACTTCCGGGGAACAGGTCGTGGGTGTCACCGCACGAGGGGCAGGCGAACTGGCCCATGTTGACGACCGCTCCGAGAACCGGAACGCCGTTGTCGCGGAAGAGTTCGATGCTCCGCGCTGTATCGTCGAGACTCGACTGGAACGGCGTCGTCACCACGACGACGCCATCGACCGACACCTCCTGCAACGTGGTCAAGACCACGTCGCCGGTCCCCGGCGGCAAGTCGAGGACGAGCGTGTCGTCGGCCCGCCACGCCGTGGTCGTAAACAGTTCCGTCAGCGCGTCGTGGGCCATCGCGCCCCGCCACGCGAGTGGCGCGCCGTCTTCCATCAGGCCGACGCTCATCACGTCGAGTGTCGCATCAGACCCGGTGGCTCTGACGGGCAGTGGGTTGCCCTCGTCGTCGGAATGGATGGGACCGGACACGTCGAGTAGTGACGGCACATTCGGCCCGTGGATGTCGGCGTCGAACAGGCCGGTTGGTCGGTCCGACGCGAGCGCGCAGGCGAGGGCGGTCGAGACAGTCGATTTCCCGACGCCGCCTTTCGCGCTGGCGACGGCGATAATCGTGTCGAAGCCCGAGACACCCCCGACTTTTCCCTCCGAAGACGGGGCAACAGGCTCGACGTGTGCACTCTCGACTGCCGGGACATCTCGAATCGCCTGCAACATCGAGCGCATGATTCCTGTGGCGTTTCTGTGGTCGAACTCGGAAACTGCGGCTTCGACGGTGACGGTCGCTCCATCGACGGATATCGACTTGACTAGTCCCGCTTCGAAGACGTTGACGCCAGCGTCCGGGTCTCGCACTGCTCGCAGTGCTGTCTCGACGCGGTCTTCGAGCGGGGGGTCGCCATCAGAATCTGACTTCGAGTGTCGGTTGTTGGTCATGAAATGGGTGGCTGGTTAGAGTTTCTGTGGTCACAGGTCGGGCGTCCGGTTGAGGTCGTCTTCACCCGGCAGCGTGCGGTCGGACTCGTCGAGGACGCCGGTAAACTGCCGGCGGAAGCTCCCCGAATCGACATCCTTCGCACGGACTGCGGTCTCTCGGACGATGTGGCTCTCGTCGTCGGCCAACTGGTCTAGCGTCTCGTTGGCCTGCTCGTCTTCGATGCCGCCGAGCAAATGGGCAACCCACTCTCGAACGCGCTCACTCGGGTCGTCCGCCGCGCCGACGAGTGCTGAGAGGGCGTCCTCTCCGCGGAGTTTGAACAGCGAGACGATGGCGTTCCGACGCGCTGCGTGATGCTCGTCGTCGAGCGCGCGCTCGATTGCGTCTTCGTGGGCCTCTCGGTCGAGTCGGTCGAGGGCGACGACGGCCTCCGCGCGGACCCACGGGTCGGGGTCGTCGGTCAGCGCCAGTGCTGTCTCCGCCGCGAGCGGGCCGCGATGTTTTGCCAGCGCCTCGACGGCGAACTGACGAACGTCGGCATCCTCGTCGGTCGTCGCCGCGGCGCTCAGGGCACGAACGATAGATTCGTCTGTGTCTCGCTCCGCGAGCGCCAGCGCGGCGCGACGACGTTCGATAACGTCGTCTCCGGCGAGCGTTTCGAGGAGGTCCGTCACGGCATCGGTTTCGACCGGCTCGATGTCGCTGGCCGCGAGTTCCGCCAGTGATGCGTCGCCGATGGTCACGTCACGGTCGACTTCGATGTCTTCGAGACCTGCGGGGCTTTCTCCGAATCCCGGGCTACGCTCCGGGTGCAGTTGTGGGTCTGGCGGTCCGTCGGTGGCTTCCTCTTCGTCTCTCATACAGTCTCACCTCGTGATGCGGTTGCGAACAGGGCGACGGCGACGAGTACGCCTGCTGCCCTGAGGAGTGTTGCGGGCACGCCAGCCGCGAGGAGCAGTGCCGCGCCGAGAGCGAGGTCTGCCCGCCCGTTGCGGAGACCGGAAACGAGTCCGGCGACACCGCCGCCGACCGCGAGGACGACGAGGCCGAGCGGTGCGCCGACGACGCCACCGCCCACGAGCAACACCGCCCCTGCAACGTAGGGGGTACTCGTCGCAAAGCCGAGTGTGAGGAGGCCTGCGCCCGCGCCCACGAACAGGCTCGTTCGGTCCCATCCCGTGAGGGCCGGCGTCATGCCGAGAGCGAGCAGTGCAACGCCCGACCCAAGCGGGCGGAGCGTCGTGGATGCAACCCCGGCGGTCGCAGCCAGCGACAGTGCCGCGCCTCCGATAAGGAGGGCCGTCGGTGCGACTCCTCTGAGTGCATCCCACTCACCGTCGCGGTGCAGTCGAGACAGTCGACTCCAGACAACCACACTCCCGCCGACGGTGGTCCCGATGACGGCGGGAATCCACGCATTCGGTGAGGCGAGTGCGATTAGTCCGAACCCGCCGAGGAACGTCAGGCCGACGCGTTCTTCGGTCGCTTCGGCGTCTGTTGCGAGCAGGAACGCCGCTGTTGCGGGTCCGACGATGGCGAACGGGTACCAGAGTGCCACGAACTCGGGGACGCCGCTCGGAAGTCCGTCCGGCGTGTTGTGCGCGACGTGGTACAGGGTCGTTACAGCGACCGGCAGCAACCCGAAGAGTCCAGCGAGTGTCCGCACTGGAACACCGAACTCGTCTCCGACTTTGCTAGTCGCCGTCGTCAGGAGGCCTGCGGCGTCTGCCGCTTCGTCGACGCGGCGACTACTCACGTGTCGCCACCTCCCTCGAATCGCTCGGCGAGCGCCTGCTGGTCGGCGGTGACGAACCGCTCGATGAACACGGCGAGTTCACTGTACAGTCCATCGACCGGTAATTCGTCCATCCGTTCTGTGAGGCCGCCCGCGACCACGTGGAGGTGTCGGTCGTGGAGGTCGAGTCGCGCCCGAGCGGTTTCGGCCGTCCCCGACGCTTCCAACCGTGCGAGGTAGCCCGCGAACTCCAACTGATACGGGAGGTAGTCGTGGTTGTCCCGCACCGACTGGTCGATTTCGAGGCCGAAGTAGTCGTACGCCCGCGCCAAGTCGAGGTTCACGTCGTTCCACGCCGCTTCGGGTCGATAGGAGGTTTCGTACAGCGAGACCCGTGGGCCCTCGCTGTCGAGCGACCCATCGGTTCGGTCGGTGTATTCCGCGTAGCCGACGGTGAACAGGTCGTTGAACCGCGCACAGAGCGTGTCGTGGTCGACTTCGACGGTCAGGTCCGGGGGTTCGACATCCAGTCCGGTCGAGTCGAGCAGGGTCCGAATCGTCGCGTCGATATCGCCGGATGCGAGGCGAGCGTAGACCGACTCGTCGGGTTCGTCGAGGAGCGTTGCCACGGCTGTGTACACGCCCGCCCGAGCGACGGCCTGCTGGTCGATTTCCCGGGGGTCGAACTGGTCGGTCGCCTGTATCCCCGCGTCGGAGTCGGCCGATTTGTCGTGTGAATCTGGTGTTGTCGTCATCGTTCTCTCCTCAGTTTTTCTGGACCGCCTGCACCGTCACCAGCGCGACGCCGACGATGGCGAGTCCGGCGATGGTCCACAGAATCGACTCGTACGGCGGCCCCTGCGGGCCGGGACCGAACGGGAAGTGGTACCACTCGCTGACGGACTTCCGACCCGAACGCTCCATCTCCGACCCGTTCCACACCGCGAACGCAACGTCGACGTCGTTTTCGACGGCGAACGAGGTCCGGTTCTCGGCGTCCGACTGAATCTCGCGCGACATGACGACGGTCCAGCGACCGTCGTCGTAGGATGTGGTCGTCTCGACGGCCGACTCCTCGAATTTCGTCGTCGTTCCGGGGCCGCCAGCGAGCAGTTCCTCGGTCTTACCGTCGGCACTCCAGTACCAGACGTTCACGAGGTTTCGGTCGCTCCCCATCGAAATCGGGGGCCGCGCGCTGGTGTTGACCGGAACCTGCACGGCGACGGCGTCAGCGAACCGCTGTGGACCCGAGACGTTTCGGTCGGCGGTCCCGTCCGCCCACGAGAGACGGAGGTACAGTCGCTCGTCGGTCCGGGCGGACTGCACGCGAAGCGACTCGACAGAGGTGTCGCTGGCGTTCGGGACGCCACTGGGTGCGCTGGCCATCGGGACGCCGACGGCTGGAACCGTGTCCCACGCCTCACTGGTCGGGTCCTGTGGCTGTGCGTCGGCCGAGACCGATTCGACCGGAATCTGATTCGCGGGGCGGGCCGACACCATCGCCGGGCCGACCGATGCCGCGAGCAGTACCAGACAGACGATGACGGTAGTTGCGACCGCAACGGTTCGCTTTTTACCCTGTTCCTTACTCATCGTCAAACACCTCCAATCGGAACTTCCGGGCCGGATTCGTGTCGGTCAGCATATCGAGCAGTTCGCTTTCACCGCCGCGGTTGACTTTCTCGCGCTCCTTTTCGATGGTGTCGAGGGCGTCGTGGACGCGGTCGCCGAACAGTTCTTCGAGGTAGTTCCGCGGGATGCGGTCGACGTCTACTGACTCACCGTCTTCGGAGTGTTGCGGCGGCGCAAACGGCGGGATGTAGTAGACGTTCGGTTGCGTCTGGTATTCCGGGTGCAGCGGCAGCGCAACCTCGTACTCCTTGACGAGTTTGTGGATGGGTCCCTGCTCGTCGTCGAGGAACCCGACGAGTCGGAGTTGCGGCGGGCAGTCTTCCGCGCAGGCTGGCGCGAACGTCTCGCTGTCTGGGCCTTCCCCTTCGATACGGGGGTAACAGAAGATGCACTTCTCGGACGTTTTCTGCGTCGCGTTGTAGTACACCTTCTTGTACGGACAGCCCTCGACGCAGTAGCGGTAGCCGCGGCAGCGCTCCTGATCGATGAGGACGATACCGTCCTCTTCGCGCTTGTAGATAGCCTTGCGTGGGCAGGCCTCTACACACGAGGGGTGCGTACAGTGGTTGCAGATGCGCGGGAGGTAGAAGTAATACGAGTTGGGGTACTCGCCAGCGCCCTGGTCTTCGTCCCAGTTCGGCCCCCACTCGGGGTTACTGTCGGGACGGAGCGGGCGGTCGCTCCCGTTGTACAGTATCTCCTCGTGGTTGAACGCCCAGGCTTCGCCGTAGTCCTCTTGACTGGGTATCTCGCCGGGCTTGCGCTCGTTGTGCTCGCTGGACTTCCAGCCACCGCCCGAATTTTCCCAATCTCGTGGGTATCCCTTTCCGGGTTTGGTCTCGACGTTGTTCCAGTACATGTAGTCGCGGCCGCCGCCTTCGGTCCACAGCGACTTGCACGCGACCGTACACGTCTGACAGCCGATGCACTTGTTCAGGTCCATCACCATGGCGACCTGGTGGTCGACGCCCTCAGCGAGGTCGACCTGCTCGGCGGTGGTGTCGTTATCGGCGCTCATTGGTCGTCACCTCCGGACTTCCGCACGTCGACCCGAACGTCGCTGTTGACGCCCGTCGGACCCCAGTAGTTGGGGAAGAAGTGCAGGTGTTCGCCCGTGTCTTCGGGATACTGCACCAGTTGCGTTGGCTTCATGTACATCGGGACGAGCGAGTTGAAGTCGGTGTCGTCCTCGAACTGGAACCGTTCCCACGCGAAGTACATCCGGGCCGTCCCGCGCTGACTGCTCGGGTAGATTTTCGCCTGCAGTTTGACCTCTGCAAGGTCGTTGAACACCTCGACGGTATCGCCGTCTTCGATGCCGCGTTCCTTCGCGTCTTCAGGGTGGAGGTACAGCAGTGGTTCACCGCGCTGGAGGCGCAGCAGTTTCTCGTTGTCCCGCCACGTCGAGTGAATCGCCCACCGACCGTGGGGCGTGTTGTACTCCATCGGGTAGTCGCCACCGGTGTTCTCCGGTCCCTCCTTGTGGGTCGGCAACTGCTCGCCGAGTTCGAGGAACCAGTCGTGGTCGATGTAGTACTGCTGTCTGCCGGTGACGGTCGGCCACGGGTTTTTGTCCTGTACGAAGTCCTTCCACGGGGCGTACGCCTCGCCGTCTTCGATATCGGAGGTCCAGTGGCCGCCCGCTTCGAGGAGTCGCTGCGGCTGTTCAATCGTGTCGGCGAACGTAATCTGCTCGTCGCTATCTGCCGGATTCGACTCCTCGGAGTGTTCGAGGATGTACTCACAGGCGGCGCGGTCCTCGGCGAGTGCGCCTTCCTCGCCGGTCTCCCAGTCGCGGACGAAGTCGTCGTAGATGGACTGGAGGTCGATTTCGCGGTCGAATTTCCTGTCTTGGATGGGTTCGACGCCGCGGTCGGTGGCGACTTCCTGAATCTTCGCGGCGAGTTCGCGGAAGATTTGCCAGTCGGTCTTCGACTCGCCCAGCGGTTCGACCGCGGGCGTGAAGGGGTGCACGTAGGTGTGCATGTCCGTCATCGACAGGTCGTACTTCTCGTAGTGGCTCGCCGTCGGCAACACGATGTCCGAGTACAGCGCCGTCGAGTCCATCCGGAAGTTGATGTCGACGACGAGGTCGAGTTTCGGCCAGAGTTTCTCTTCGACGGCGACGTTGCCCTTAGCTTGGTTGAAGTAATTGCCGCGCCAGACGAACATCGTCGTCGGGTCGGGCCGAGTGCCGTCTTCGCGCTCTTCGGGGTAGACCGGCATCCAGCCCTTGTCGATGGACTCGCGAATCTTGGCGGCGGTGTCGGGGTCGGTGTTGTCGAGGATACCGGCGTGGTAGTAAGTCCACAGCGTCGTCGGCACGCCTCGGACCTTTCCGGTCGGGAACGAGAGCGTCTTCCAGCCGTGGAACGTCCAAATCTTCTCCTGGCCGACGTAGTGGTCGAGGCCGGTTCCCTGCTCGCCGAGGTTGCCGGTGAGAGTGACGAGCAACTGGAGCGCGCGGTTCCCCAGGTCGTTGTGGTACCAGTCGTTGACGCCTTTCCCCTGGATAATCTTCGCCCTGTCCGCCTCGGCGAACTCGCGGGCGACTTGCTGGTAGGTCTCTTTTCCGACGCCGGTTTCTTCGTGGACCGTCTCGGGGTCCCACGTCGCCAGTTCGTCTTTGAGTTCCGCCCAGACGGTCCGGACGCGAACGTTTCCGTCTTCGGTTCGGACCGTCGTTTCGCCGTCGAGTTGCGGGTCGAAGTCCAGTTGGATGCTCTTGGAGTAGTCCTTCTGCCCGTTACGCTCGCCGAGCGACCCCGGCGCTTCGCGGAGGCGACCCGACGAATCGAGCATGAGCATCATCCACTCTGGCCGGTCCGCGTTGGAGTTGACAGACGGAACCTCGCTGGCCCGAAGGAACTTCCCGGTGTCCTGTCGGACTAAGAGGGGCATATCCGTCTGCTCTTTGAGGTGGGCTTCGTCGTACAGGCCCTCCTCGACGATGGTCTGTGCCATCCCGAGTGCGAGCGCCGTGTCGGTCCCGGAATCGGGACTGAGCCACTCGTCGGTGTGGATGGCCGTCTGGGAGTAGTCGGTGAAGATACCGACGCGCTTGGTCCCGTTGTACCCCGATTCGAGGAAGTACTTGGCGTCGGGGATGCGCGTGACGTTGATGTTCGACCCCCACGCGATGATGTAGTCCGAGTTGTACCAGTCGGCGCTCTCGGCGTTGTCCGTCTGGGTACCCCACGTGATTGGTTGTCCCGGCGGCAGGTCGGAGTACCAGTCGTAGAACGAGTGGCTGACCCCGCCGAGCAGGTTGACGAGTCGAGAACCGCTGGCGAACGACACCGGGCTCATCGCCGGAATCGGCGTGAAGCCGCTGATGGCGTCGTACCGTCCGGCTTCGACTTCGTCGACGACGTGCTCTGCAATCTCGGTGAGCGCTTCGTCCCACGAGATGCGTTTCCATTTGCCTTCGCCGCGCTCGCCGACGCGCTTGAGCGGGTGTTTGATTCGCTGGTCTGCGTTAACGTAGTCGGTGTAGCAGGCACCTTTCTGACAGCCGCGGGGATTCGGGTCCGGGAGGCTCTCGTCGAAGCGCGGATAGTCGCCAGCCTGTTCTTCGCGCCAGACTTGGCCGTTTTTCACGTAGACGTTCCACGAGCAACTCCCGGTACAGTTGACGCTGTGGGTCGAGCGGGAGACTGAGTCCCAGTCCCACTTGTCGCGGTAGAGGTCTTCCCACTCGCGGTACGGGTAGTTACCGATGGGGTCGTCCACCGGCTTCAGCCCGCCCATCTGGAACAGGCTGTCGTCGGACGCGGCCGAACTCCCGATGCCGAGCAGCGACGCGATGCCGATGCCTTCGAGGAAGTTCCGTCGGGAGACGAGCCCGTCGGACGTCGCCGGGTCGCCGGGTGGGTCGCCGACCTCTGGAGTGTCGTTCGATTGGTCTGCTGCTGATTCGCCTGGCGTCTCGCCGTCGTGGGATGCGTTATTTCGACTCATTTCTCTATCTGAAGGAAGACTGTCGTCAGTGCCAGTGCCGCGCCGAGGAGGCCGAGTGCGACTCCGAAGACCGTGTCGCCGCCCATGTCGAGTCCGAGAGCGACGAGTCCGACTCCGAGGAGTTTGCTCGCGCGGTCGAGGTGGCGATACGTCTGTGCCGACAGTTCGACGCCGCGCGTCGGGGCAACCCCGGTGTCGGTGTCAGTCATCGTCGGCCTCCTTGGGCTGTGCCTTCGTCTGTGTCTGTTCGCTGCCGTTCTCCAGAATCCGGTACATGAGCAGCCCGGACCCGATTGGGACGACAAACAGCGCGACGGTCAAAATCGGGTTGATGACACCCGTTCCGACGCCGAGCGCCCGTGCGAGGAGGTTGTTCATTCCCGCGATGGACGCAATCATGATGAACTGAATCGCGGCGACGCCGACCGCCGTTTGCCACGACCGCTCCAGCGGGTCGGCAGTGAAGTGGACTGCCTTGTCGTGGTAGTCGATGAAGGGCCACACGGCGATGGCGCCGAACACGAGCGTCGGGAGCAACACGCCGCCGACGAACTCCGTCGAGACGTGGATGTGAACGAGTGGAATCGTGAAGCTCATCCACGATGGCAGGAGCTTCAAGAGACCGTAGACCCACATCAGGAACCAGTCCGGCATGATGAGTTCCGGCGTTCCTGCGGGGTTGTTCGGGCCGTACTCCGCGATGTTGTGAACCGGGAGGAACCCTGCCAGTGCCGAGAGGGTCGCCAGCGTCAGGAAGAAGACGACCGCACTCACGGCCGTCTGGTTCGGAAAGGCTGGCAGACCGACGACGACGCTGTCGTCGTCCTTCGGGAGCACGGATTCAGAACCACCGTCGCCCGCTGCTGCACCGTCCGGGACCCGCGTGCCATCCGGGGAGAGTCCGTGAACGTCCTCTTCGCGGGGTGCTTCGGTGTGCTTCTGGCGGACGAGAATCGCCATGTGAATCGCAAGCAACACCCCGATGGTGATGGGGATGACGAGTACGTGGAGGAAGTACAACCGCGGGATGGTCGCACTCGACGGGAACTCTCCGCCGAAGAACGCCTTCCCGACGACCTCTCCCACCAGCGGTATCGACGTGGCGAGGTTGTACCCGATTCCCGTCGCTGTCGCGGCGAACTCGTCGAACGGGAGGGCGTAGCCAGTGTAGGCCGCGCCCATCGAGAGACCGGCGAGGGCGGTGCCGACGACCCAGTTCGGTTCACGCGGGTTGCGATACGCCCCGGTGAAAAACACCCTGAGCATGTGCAACCCGATAGAGGCGACGAACAGGTGGGCCGCCCAGTGGTGCATCCGCCGGATGAACATCCCGAACGGGATGTCGTAGGTGATGTGGAGGACGCTCGCAAAGGCTTCCGGAACTTCTTCGCCTTGGAACTTCTCGACGCTTCCTTCGTACTTCACGTCACTCGTCGATGGCTCGAAGAACATCCCGAGGAACATCCCCGTGAGGACGAGAAGCAGGAAGCAAAACAGCGCAACCTCGCCGAGGAGGAACGAATCCTCCGCAGGGAAGGCTTTGCCGAGGAACTGGCGGCCGGTGTCGAGGTCGAACCGGGCGTCCATCCAGTCGTAAGCGCGATTTCCTGCGTCCCCGGTCTGCTCGGCGAGGCGGTCGATTCGGGACATCATTCACCCCCCGGGCCGACCGGCCCGTTGAAGTCGCCCGTTGCGATGAGATACCCCTCGCTGGAGACGGTAATCGGAAGTTGCGGAAGTTCCCGCGACGGTGGCCCGCCGACGACTGCTGCACCGTCGGTCGGGTCGAATTTCCCGAAATGACACGGGCACACGAGCGTCCCCTCTTCTTCCTTCGATACCATACAGCCAGCGTGCGTACAGACCTTCGAGTAAGCCGTGTAGCCCGCCACCATGTACTCTTTTTTCACGGCGTCGCTGTAGGCGTCTTCAGCGTGTCGGACGAGAAGGGTCGGTGCTTTCTCGATTCCCGGTCGGGGTTCGGGAAACACCGTCATTAGCTCGCCTTCCGAGAGCGCGGTCTCTTCGATTCGCTCCCCGTCGCCGTCGACGAGATAGATGCCGTCAGAGTACACTGGACCGGTGTACTCGCGTTCGAACACGCGCGTCAACCCTGCCAGTGGCGCGGTGAGGCTCGCAACTGCGGTCAGTCCGCCGACGCTGGCGAGGAGTTTGGCGTAGTCGCGCCGGGCCATCGCGCGCGTGTCGCTGAAGATGCTCGGGTGAAAGCCTCCAGACTCGTCGTCGGTGCAGTCGGTACAACAGCCGTCACAGTCGCTCGACTCGGCTCCCGTGTGTTCAGATTTCATCAGTGTCCCCTCCGTTCTGCGACTTCGACGTGGGGGAGGAACCACGCGTAGTACGAGACGGTGAGCAAGGCCAACGAGACGAACATCCCCATCGCGTAGACGCCGAAGTACTGCGTCCGCGCGAGCGTGAGGTACTCGCCGGTGAACAGCGCGGCGAAGACGATAGCGAGTATCGTTAGCCCGCCCATCGCGACGATTCCTTCCATGGCGTCTGTGGCGTCGCGGTACTCGACGACCCATCGGTCATCGGTCCAGAACCACGGTACCCCGACCTGTCCACCGTCGGCGACCGCCTCATCGGTCGGGCGGTTGCTCCGCACCGCTGAGTCCATGAATCGGTGGACTGCGGTCAGGACGGCAACCAGTCCGAACAACGCGACCCAGACGATGACGCCGACTTGACTCGGGGCGAGTTTCTCCGGCGTATCGACGATTTCCTGAAGCGGTCGCATCTCGGTGACGCTCTGGTCGATTTCGATTTGCTCGCTCGGTGGTTCGCCGTGTAGCGCGACGTACCACATCGGGAGGAGCACGGCGACGACGAGTAGCAGTACGACTATCGTCTCGCGCCTCACGGGTTCTCACCCCGTTTCCTGACCCGTCGGTGGTTGCTCCCGGCGGGTCCACACGATTTGTTTCCCTCCCCGACGGACTCGCGCACGTCTGCGTCGGCGCGAGTCACATCGGATGCATCCCGTTGAACTGCTCGCTGAATTGCCCCCGGGCTGGAGTATGACATACTTCGACTCGTTCAACGGTCACGCGCAACTCCGGTAACAACTCGACCACAGGGTGCGGGGTCTTTATATGTCCCTCCGAAATTTCTGATTCCGGCGCTGTCAGGTGAGCGAAGCGCTCTCCCGGCACTACAATGATTTTTATTGACGTATTCGCCAACGGACTTTTGCGAACTCGTCGTGTACAAGTTCCGTCGTGGGATCTGGGGTACTTCCAACACCCACGGGGAGCTAACGTGACCGAGGTTGCCGACGCCCTCGGAATCAATCGCTCGACGTTCTCCGAACACCTGTCGGCCGTCCAGTCGAAGCTCCTCGACGCAGTTCTCGACGGCTGAGACGTGGTTCTGGCACACCGTGACGACTCCTTATTAGCCCCCACCCTATGGTGGGGTGTGATAGTTGTGCACAGTCACCCGTTCTGCTAAACGGTGGCCATCGTGTCAGACGAATTTATCTTTGACTGTCCGAACTGCAGCGTCGAGGTGGGTGTCGACGCCGGTATCCGTTCGAGGATACTCGAAAGTGGGTGCGTGTTGTGCGAGGCTCGGGTCGGAACCGGGGACTTCACTCGGTTGCGTCGGTCCAGAGACGACTCGTGAGTGACGAGTAGAGTGGTCCCTGCTCCTCGTGGCGATGTGCGCCCGGGTTGGTGTCGGGGACGCCACGTACCCGGCCGCAGGGATTCAGCACTGGGTGTTTGCGTATAAGTTCCCTTTCTATTTTCGTGGTACGCATAGGTTCTGCAAGCCCGTGATAGGGCGACTGTTTGTTTTTCGGTAGACCCCGTACAGCAGATTCAGCGTATACGGCTCCACTGTCATGCGATGTTGCGACAGTAGTCCATCGTACGAAGTTGGATTGAACCTCCCATGGGAGGCAACCTGCCTAATTAGATTCAATACCTCTATTTTGTTGTATTTACCATGACAGATACTGAGGTGAGAACAGCGAGAGAAGAGTGGGGAAGTCGATTTGGCTTCCTGATGGCGATGCTCGGTGCCATGGTCGGTGCTGGGAACATCTGGCGGATGCCGTTCACGACGGGCGAAAACGGTGGTGGCGCATTCCTCGTCGCGTACATCCTCCTTTTGTACGTCATCGCAGTTCCCGGGTTGATGGCCGAGACGATGATTGGTCGGTACACGAGCAACGGTGTAATCGGAGCGTTCAAACAGGTATTTCGGAGCAAACGGGCGCAGGGCCTCGGTCTTGTGGTCCTCGTCGTCAACGTGGCGCTGATGTCGTACTACTCTCCTATTATCGGCTGGGCGCTGTATTACGCGGGGCACTCGGTTCTCTTTACGTTCACCCAGCCCGGCTTCCAGCCACAGGCGTTCTGGGACGGATTCATCGCTAACCCGGGACTCGTTGTCGGAATGCACACGCTGACGATGGCTGGCCTCGCCGGCGTCCTCGTCTTCGGAATTCGTCGCGGCATCGAGCGCGTCGTAAAGTGGATGATTCCACTGCTCGTCGTTGCGCTCGTGGCTGTCGCCGTCCGCGGCGTCACGCTTCCGGGTGGCATGGAAGGCGTTGCGTTCGTCTTCACGCCGAAGTGGGAGTTCCTCACTCGCGGCAGCACGTGGGTCGCAGCACTCAGCCAGGCCCTGTTCTCGACGGGACTCGGTTGGGGTATCGCGCTCACCTACGGGAGCTATCTCGCACGGTACGACGACGTACCGCTCGGCGGCGGCTTGTTCACCGCTATCGGGAACACGAGTATCGGCCTGTTAGCCGTATTTGCCACGTTCCCGGTGGTCTTTGCCTTCGGACTCGAACCGAGCGCAGGGTCCAACCTGCTTTTCATCTCTCTGGCGAAAGTGTTCCCCGAACTGCCCGGCGGCGGCCTGTGGGCGCTCGTCTTCTTTGTCTCCTTTTTCTTTGCGACGTTCACGTCAGGTCTCGGTATCACCGAAGTCGGCGTGACAACCGTTTCCGAAGAGACGCAGTTCGACCGGACGAAGTCGGTGCTCGCGGTCTGTGGCGCGATTTGGCTTTTCGGTCTCCCAAGCGCGTACTCCACGTCGTTCCTCGGCCAGATGGACTTCATCTTCGGAAGTTTCGGGCTCCCGCTCGCAACGCTTTCTATCATCGCGCTCGTCGCCTGGAAGTTTGGGCCGGAGCGCGCTCGCATCATCGACCTCAACCGCAACGCCGGCATCTACATCGGGTCGTGGTGGAACCCGGTCATTAAATACGTCATCCCCGCCGTGATGCTGTTCATTATCGGCTACGGTGTCGTGATAAGCATCGGGACGGAGAACCAGACGCTGATGCTTTTGGGTGTTGCAGTGATGGCTGCACTCACTATCGTGAGTACGGTCGTGATGAGTGTCGTCGGCAACGAACCCGAGAAGGCCTCGGATACTGGCGTTCCCGTCGGTGGGGGTGACTGAGATGGCGCTTCCGACTATCACGTGGATATCGATGGCTATCGCCATCGCAGCGCTGCCTGGGGTTGCGAGCATCGCGCTCGTGAAATCACTGCGGTCCGAGGAGCGCAAACTGAACCTCCTCAAGAAACAAGACGCAGTCGACAGTTACTCGCCGCGCACACTTGCAGAGCTCCGCGAGTGGATACAGGCGAACCCCAACGACACATACGCGCCAGTTGCCCGCCAGCGGTACAACGAGTGCGTCGAGACTCTTCGCGAGGTTGACGAGCCGTACTACGACTGGTCCCCCGAGGAAATCGACCAACTAGACCGTCTCGACTAGACCACGCGTGTCGGCGACTCCGCCTGCAACCGGTCACGGTTGGGCGTGACCGTCCTCTTTTTTTTGCCCCTGAGTGCTAACAATCGTCTGTCTGAGGGTTTCTTCGCGGTGCTTCGGGTTTCCGTAGTGAATCTCGGTGGTCTGGGTGGAAACTAAATCCGATTCCTGTCAGTGTGTCCTGCCCCGCTTTTGAGGAGTCCCGTCCGCGTAATTCGAACCTCCCATAATAGGATATCTGTCTAATGAGACGCTATCCCCACATTTTGTTGGACTTACTATGATAGATTCTGAGGAACGCACGGCGAGAAGCGAGTGGGGAAAGCCGATTTGGCTTCTCGCTCGGGTGGGTCTCGATTCGGTTCGGGATGAGGAGTCGATGCCGACGCACTAACTGTTGGGCGGTCGGCCTGAGATTATATCCGTCTGACCACCGAATTACCTCTGTGAACGTGTATGTCTGAGGACCAGAACCAAGCCGGGGAGGTGTCGAGCGAGTCGCCGGAGACGCCGCCCGTGTCGCTGGACCCTGAAGTCGACGTTGGGACGACAGAAGACGAGGTGACGGTCCTCGAAAGCGGGACGGAACTCGAACGGACCATCGACCTGCGTGGTGGACTCGCCATCGGCGTCGGGACGATGGTCGGTGCGGGTATCTTCGTCTTTCCGGGCATCGCCGCGGGAAACGCCGGTCCCGCAGCATCCGTCTCATTTACTATCGGTGCGGTCATCGCACTGCTCGTGGCGTTGCCAACGTCCGAGTTAGCGACGGCGATGCCAAAAAGCGGCGGCGGGTACTATTTCATCTCCCGCGGCATGGGCGCGTTGTTTGGTTCCATCGTCGGAATCGGCCTTTGGCTTGGTCTCGTCTTCGCGTCTGCGTTCTACCTCGTCGGGTTTGCACAGTACGCGACGGCGGTCTTCGCAGAGATAGGGGCCCCGGTGGCGGTGCTCGAATCGCTCCCGCTCATTCCGGTCTTGGGAATCGGGTCTGGGATACTGTTGACCGGCTTGAGCATGTTCGGGACGGAGAACACGACGAAACTGCAAAACGGAATCGTGAGTCTGTTGCTCGGTATCTTGGTCGTCTTCCTCCTCTACGGGGGACTCGACACGCTCGGAGTGTTCGGCCGTGAGACGGTGCCGGAGCAGTTCATCCCATACGGGACGCTCAATATCTTTACTACGGCAGCACTGGTGTTCACGTCGTACCTCGGGTTCGCACAGGTTGCGACTGTCGCAGGCGAGATAACCGAACCGAGTCGAAACCTCCCGCTCGCGATGGTCGGGTCGGTGGTGGTCGTGGGTATCCTCTACGTCGTAACCATCATCGTCTCGACGGGTGCGTTCGGCAGTGCGCGACTCGCTACGTTCGGTGAGACGGCTATCGTCGAAGTCGCGCGGTCGTACCTCGGATTCCCCGGTGCCGTGGCGATTCTCATCGCTGGCCTGCTCGCGACAGTATCCAGTGCTAACGCTTCGATACTCAGTTCCTCGCGGGCGCTGTACGCGCTCAGCAGGGATGCAATCGTCCCGCGTCAACTCGGACGAGTCAACCTCGCATACGGAACGCCACACATCGCGCTCGGACTCGTTGGCGGGCCGACGGTGGTTCTCGTGGCGGTGGGGCGGACCGAAGTCCTCGCCGAAGTCGCATCGTTCCTCCACCTCGTCACCTACGGACTCATGTGCGTCGCGCTCATCGTTCTCCGTCGGTCGAATCCGGCGTGGTACGACCCGTCGTTCAGAGTGCCGGGCTATCCAGCCGTTCCCATCCTCGGTGCGCTGGCGAGTTTCGGACTCGTCGCCTTCATGCAACCGTTGTCGCAGGTTATCGGGGTCGTCGTTTCCGTCGCCGCGGCCGTCTGGTATCTGGGGTATGCTCGGGACGTTCGCCTGAAGGGGGTGCAAAAAGATGCGTGACGACGTTCGTGTGTTGGTACCGGTCGAAATCCTCAAAGGCGAAGTCATCTCCGAGCAACTGCTTCGATTCCTCTCGCGGGGGACAATCGTCGTACTCGCCTACCACGAAATCCCCGAACAGACGGCACCCGAGCAGGCCCGCGAGCAGTTCGAATCGAAGGCCCAAGAGGAACTTGCGGATCTCGTCGAAACCATCGAGTTGTTCGGCGGTACGGTCGAGACGCGATTGGTCTTCACCCACGACGCGGAGCAGACAATCGAACGCGTCACAATCGAGAGCGACTGCGACGCCGTGTTGCGCTCGAACCCGACGCCGCCTATCGAACGCCTTCTGGTCCCGGTCAAAGAGCAAATCAACCTCGAAACTATCGCGAAGGTCGTCGCGGCGCTGAGTCAACAGCCATCACTCGATATCACACTGTTTCACGCCGCCAGCGACGAGTCCAAAGGCGCCGACGGAGAGGAACTTCTCGGGGCTATCTCAGACGAACTCGTCGTCAGAGGCGTCCGACGGGACAACATCTCTCGGGTCGTTACTGCCGCCGAGGCACCGCTTCGTGCTATCATCGATGCCGCCGAGGACCATGATATCATCGTCATCGGCGAGGCGAAACCGACGCTTAGAGAGCGACTCTTCGGCGAGACCTCGAAGCGAATCGCCGATCAGACCGTTGGACCGGTGTTAGTCGTTCGTCGGCCGCTCGAACCGGACGACGAGGAGTAACGCCACCCTCGAACTGCTGGCAGAAAGCGGGATTCTTCGCTTTTACTTTTGGTCGTGGTTCTGGTCCCGGGTCGGTTTCTGTTCTCGCTTCGGCTATTACCGCAGCGCCCGTGTTTAGTACGAGCAATATTGGAACAATTTATAGTCATTTAGGATTGTTTAGGATGTTTACAAATTCTACAAATTTTAAAATTTCTATCTGGAATTGGGAGTGTCTGTTCTGTATGGGCGCGCCTGTCCCCATACAATTCGAGGGTCAACCAGCTAATTTAGTGTCTTAGAAAACCATGTTTGGTGGGTAATCCTGTAGTGTTGTTCAAAATATAATATACTGACTCGTGATTTAGTCATCACTACTGACTGCTTTCCTCAGGTGTGGAAAACGGCTAGTTAGGTGTGAACGCTTACTCGTCGGTAGAACACTCGCACCCACCGCGTTCGACGAGTTCGTCGAACCCGTACTGCCGCCCGCAATCGGCACAGAGCATCTGTACGTCCACGAGCACTTCGGGAGAACCGATGTCGACATCGCCGTTATTGGCGGCCGATTCGATGGCACTCTCCGCGACAGCAGCGAGTCGCCCGCGGAGGCGCTGAACGCGCTCGGTCGGGTCGCTCCGCCGCCGTTCTTTCGAGGCACCGCGGAAGGAAGTCAGGTAGGTGTGAACCGCCTGGTGAGAGACAAAATTCGAACGCAGTTGGTCTACGTCGACGCCCGCGCGTTCGAGTCGCCCGCGCGCTCTGGTTCGCTCACCGCCAGTCACGTCGTCGTCTGTCAGCGCTTGGTACAGTGATTCGACCTCACCGCTGAGGAGGTCGAGTCCGGCGTCCATCGCTGCTGCTCGAAGCAACTCGTGGTTGAACACCGTCGCGAGCGAGCGGAGGCTCTCGGACTCTTCCTCGTCGGTCCATCGTTGTTCCAACTCCGCGCCGAACCCGTCCATGTCGTACGATTCGATGAGACGACCGACTTTGGAATTAGTTGGGTCCGTCCGTTCGGTTGTCATACATAGACATGATGGCGACGAGCAAAATAAGTCTGACCATTACACCTGTACTGGTGTAATCATCTGCGAACACTTATGTGCTACGAGTCAATGGATGAACGCATGACTGTTACGAACCGGCCAGTTGGCGTTTCCGTCACGGCCCGGAACATCGGCGGTATCGAAGACACACAGGTTTCGTTCGAACCCGGAATTACCATCTTAGTCGGTCGCAACGCAACGAACCGAACGTCGTTCCTTCAGGCCGTCATGGCTGCTCTCGGGAGCGATAGAGCGTCTCTGAAGGCTGACGCAGACGAGGGTGAAGTGTCTCTCACGCTCGGCGACGAGACGTACACGAGATATCTCAAGCGAGAGGGGTCGAGCATCGTCACGCGTGGTGACCCGTACCTCGAAGACGCAGAACTCGCGGACCTCTTTGCGTTCTTACTGGAGTCCAACGAGGCACGACAGGCCGTCGAACGCGGCGATGACCTGCGGGAACTCATCATGCGGCCCGTCGATACGACCGCTATCGAGGCCCAGATTACGCAGTTGGAAGCCGAGCGGCGGCAGGTAGACGAGCAACTCGGCGAAAAAGACTCCATCGAACGAAACATCGGTGAACTAGAGCGCCGTGAGGCGGAACTCGGGACGAAAATCGAGGACGCGCGCGAGCGACTCGAGGAACTGGAGGACGAAATCGAGTCCACAGAGCGCAGCGAGAGTACCGAGGACAACGAACTGCTCGACGAACTCAACGAACTCCGGTCGACGCTCGAAAACGTTCGGTTCCGTCTGGAGACCGAACGCCAGAGCCTCGAAGCCCTCCGAGACGACGAAAAATCGATTCGTCAGAACCTCGCGGACCTTCCCGAGGAGACGGCTGATTCACCCGAACAGCTCGAATCGAAACTCGCGGACAAGCGCGAGGAGGTGCGGGCGCTCGAATCGAAGATGAACGAGATTCAGAACATCGTTCGGGTGAACGAATCGATGCTCGCGGAGTCCGACGACGACATCGGTGACGCACTCCGCGGCGACGACGATTCCAGCGGTGCCGTGACAGATCAGCTTCTCTCCGACGAGCAGGTCGTCTGTTGGACCTGTGGTTCCGAGGTTTCGCCGGATACTATCGAATCGACCATCGAACACCTCCAGTCGTACCGTGCGAGTCTCGCTTCGGACCGGCGCGAGGCACGTGACGCGATAGACGACCTTTCGTCGCGCCTCGACACCATCGAGGACCGACGAGAGCAGCGCCGAGAACTCGATTCGCGACTCGAACAGACGGTTGCCGAACGGGAGGAGACCGCTGCACGAATCGACAAACTCGAAGCACGGCAGTCGGAACTCCGCGACGAAATCGAGGACATCGAGGCCGATGTCGAAGACACCGATGACGAGGCTGACGAACTGGTCGAACTTCACTCGAAGGCAAACCGGGTCGAACTCGAACGCGAGCGCCTCGAAGACCAGCGCGAACAGGTTCGAGAGCGCCTCGAGGACGCCCGTGCGCGACTCGAACGGCTGAAAGACCTCTCGACTCGCCGGGAGGAAATCGACGAGGAGATTCGCGAACTCCGCGGCCGCATCGACCGAATCGAAGCCGATGCCGTCGAGGCGTTCAACGACCATATGGAGCGCGTCCTCGAAACACTCGAGTACGAGAACATCGAGCGTATCTGGATCGAACGCATTCACCAGGAAGCCTCCGGACGAGGCCGCTCCGGTGAACGCCGGGAGTTCAACCTCCACATCGTGAGACAGACCGAGTCGGGGTCAGTCTACGAAGACACCGTCGAGCACCTCAGCGAGAGTGAGCGGGAGGTCATCGGACTCGTCTTCGGGCTTGCGGGCTATCTCGTCCACGATGTCGCCGAACAACTTCCGTTTATCCTCCTCGACTCGTTGGAGGCTATCGACTCCGAGCGCATCGCCGCGCTCGTCGAGTACATCCACGAACACGCCGAATACGTCGTCGCCGCGCTCCTCCCGGAAGACGCATCGGCACTGAACGACGACCACGAGCGTATCATGGAAATCTAACGAACGAGGAATATTCGAACCGAATTCGACCTGATTTCTCTCTTCAACGCCAATCCGGAAGTCGTTCTCTCCTCCGGGTGTTCAGCCTTTGTGAAGGACTGGGTGACCGCGGCAGTGCTGTCGCTCACTAGGGGCACGTCGCGCTGACAGCCACTGTCCCGTGTTATCACCGCATCGAAGACGGGTATCAGAACTCGTCTCTCTCGTGGGCGATGACCAGATTGCGGTAGAATCGTCGGGAGACGCGGGCAGGTTCGGCAGTGTCGTCACCCAACGTTTCGATGACTGCTTCCCCGGACGGTGACGAGTCGTCAGCCTGTGCGGCGAGTTCGCGGGCTAGTTGCGGCGTGACCTCTGGATGAAACTGGATTCCAACCGCCGGTGCGTCACGGAGTGCAAATGCCTGAACCGTCTCTCCTCGCCGGGCTAATACGGACGAATCGTCCGGAACCTGTGTCACGTGGTCGAGATGCCAGAGGAACGTCTCGAACTCACTGGGAACGCCCTCGAAAAGGGGGTGCTCACGTCCGTGGTCCGTCAGTTCGACGTGTCTGTATCCCGCCGCACCGACAGGGAGACTCTCGACGCGCCCGCCGAGCGCGCTCGCGAGGAGTTGGTGTCCGAAGCACACTCCCACGGTCGGTCGTCCGGCGGCCACCCGCTTTCTGACGTCGGCTTGAACTTCCTCGACCCACTTGTGGTCGCCGTCGAGGCGGACGTACGACCCTGTCAAGACGACGATGTCGAACTCGTCGACGTTCGGGAGGCCGTCACGCGCCGAAAATCGTCTCGTCTCGACGTTCGTGCTCGAGGTATCCGCTAACACAGACTCGATACCGCCCGCGTAGTCCACGCGACTCGGTGGGGTCACGAACGCGATACTGGTTTCTTCGGGGGTCTGCACAGTGGACATGTGTCTAAAACTACGCGCAATATTTGGTAAATAACTTTGGATTGTAAAATTGTTTGACTTCTGTTATACTCGTCGACCGAATGCGGCAGAGCAGCAAGTACGTTCATGTACCTGCGGTTTTGTCACTTCCAGTTCTGGTCTCTCGTCTTCTTCAGTCAGAGTTCTACATCAGACTGTGCAAAAATCTAACAATTTCTAAAAATTGTAAAAAGTGTAGAATTTGCTTTCATGGATACTGAAACGGATTTATTCTTGGTAGCTACTGTTAGCTCAATTTTCTTCGTTCGGAACTTTACTACTGGACAGTGGTGCACTGCAGCAGGCCGACCGATACGAATCCGGGTTTCGAACGAGTTTGCAGTCACGATAGCGATGGGCAACAGTGTCGCCGCAGTCGTCACACAGGAGGACGTACTTCGGTGTGGTAAACCGGCGGACTCGAACCGGTGCATCGACCGAGTTGGCGCGTCGTTTGAATGCCGGCCCGTGGTCGGTCGTTCCGTACGCTTGGAACTGCTCGATATGGACGAGTTCGTGGCGGAGAGTCGCTTCCCACTCGTCTCTGTCGAACGATTCGAACGCTCGCCACGAGAGTGACACCGTACACGCCGGGTAGTCACCGACGCAATCGACTGGCTCGGATTTTGTCTCCCATGCGATTGGCTCCCCGACCGATGCGCCGTCGATTTGCGGTGTTTTGACGGCAGCAGCTCGGCGTTTAGCGCGGGTTGAAACCTCCCACTCGACCGGGAAGAGAGCGACATCGAATCCGTACGTCTCGATAGCGTCCGAACAGTACGCTCTCGACCACCGAATCAACGCGTCGTGCGTCGTTATCGAATCAAATCTGTCAGCAAGTTCATGGTCGTCGTGACCCACGATTTACTTCGGTGTTTTCAGTCGGATAGTATGGATGTTTGGATTAGCCCGGGTGACGAGTTGCCAATTGTTTTCAATACCACTCCCGGAAAATGAACGATACCGTAGTGTTGAGCTTTGCTACCACCGAATTACTGCGGACATAGTGGTGTTCCAACCTCTCTCCACGATGGGCTTTCCGCGCCGTCATCGAGTTATTTCTGAACTACCAACTCATCACACTTTTACAAATCGTACGACAGAGAGACACTATGTTTATATGCTAGTCTCAAATTAGGATTGTTGTCCAGATTCTGATGACGGAAGCTCTCTCCGAACTAATATGACTTGGCAACATACGATATTCGCATATCCAACCCTCTTTGCTACTTTCGTCTCGGTACTTCTCGGCGGCTACAGTTTCAGGTATATCCTCAAAAACGGACGGACGCCCGTTCTCTCGACGTTCCTTGCGGTGAACGTCGGACTCGCGTTGTGGACCGGTTTCGCTGCGGTCAAACTGTTGAGTACTGACCCGGTGGTGAAGTTGTCGATGTACCGTCTCCTCTATCTTGGTGTCGCACCACTCGGTTCGTTTGCGGTTTTGTTCGCCCTCGCGTACACCGGCCGCGACCAGTGGCTTCGAGCACCGGTAATCGCCGGATTGCTCGGTGTTTCTGCGCTCTATCTGGTGCTTTTATTCGTGAACCCATTCGGGGTTGCATTCGAGTCGACGCGGGTCTTCGAAGCGAACGGCCTCGTCGTGATGCGCGTCGATGTCGGTATCGCACATCTCGTGTTACAGACGTTCTATAACGCGTTGCTCTCCGTGGCGGCGGTCGGTATCATCGGCTACGAAGCGATGCGACTCGGTCGGTCCTACGTTCCGCAGGCCATTCTGGTTAGCACCGGTGTCGCCGCACCGTTCATCTTCGTCGTGCTCTCGGCGCTCGGCGTGCCGCCCTTTCAGGCCGACGGCGTGAACCTCATCCCCACCTCGGCGGCAGTTACCTCGACAGCACTCGGCGTCGCTATCTTCAGATATCGGTTTCTGGACTTACCGCCGATTGCCTACACGACTGCGATGGAGGAGTCGCCCGATGGGGTTCTCGTCCTCGATACGAACGACCGAATCGTCCACGCGAACGACCGAGGGTCGAAACTTCTCGCGAGTTTCGACGCTGCACTCGGTGACTCGGTCGACGAGGTGTTTCCGGACTTCGAACTTTCCGCACAACGCAACGACAGCCTTCGAATCGATTTAGACGGCAAGAACTCGGCGTTCCTGAGCATTCGGTCTCAGCACCTCGTCAGCCAAGAGCGTGTCGTCGGGTGGGTAATCATCCTCAGAGACGTTACCGAACTTCACCAGCAAAAACAGATTATCGAGGAACAAAACGAGAAACTCGCGTTGCTCAATCAAATCGTCAGCCACGACATCCACAACGATATGAGCGTCGTCCTCGGTAACGCCCGTCTCGTCGAAGAGATGGTCGACGATGAGGTGGTCCAATCGCGCCTGGAGACGATGATTCGAAACAGCGAGCACGCCGCTGAACTCACAGACACCGTTCGAAACCTCATGACGACGATGCGTAACGACGACGACGAGACGACGAGACCTGTCTCTGTCGGAAGCATTCTCTTGAGCGAAGTCAATTCGGTCCGCGCGGGGAACAAATGCGCAGACGTGAGTCTCCCAGGAGATCTCGATGACGTTCGAGTGCTGGCCGACGACATGCTCGGCACCGTCTTTCGGAACCTCCTGACGAATGCGATTCGACACAACGACACGGACGTTCCCGAAATCGACGTGACTGTCGAGGCGGAACCGGCCCACGTAGTCGTTCGAATCGCCGACAACGGACCGGGAATCCCCGACGACAAGAAAGACGAGATATTTGGCCGCGGGAATAAAGGTCTCGAGAGTCCCGGCGCAGGTATCGGACTGTACCTCGTCGACACTATCGTGACGGGATATGGTGGCGACGTGCAGGTCGTAGACAACGACTCCCGAGGTGCCGTGTTCGTCGTCCGTCTCCGAAGACCTGACAGTCGCGAGTCCGACGAGCTAACGAAGAAAGCACTTGGCTCTTGATAGTTCCCGACAGAGTAGTTTGATCGTGACTAAACGTATCAATATATGAATATAATTTGTGAGTGAATAATTGCAGTGGCACTCTGTCAGTGGTACTCACGTGCCACCAGTGAAAACTGCGCCCACACATCAAATACCGGTGTCTATCACTTCCGAACTGGTGTTAACCAATTGCTCAAATCTTTCCTATTTTGGTGAATATTGGCGGCTTAACTCAAAAATGAGATAATTATGTTCAATATTGATTTCTATTAGACATGTGCTTTGTATTCCAGCTCCCGTGTGACTGGCAATTACACTAATACAACTGTAACGGTTTTGTTCGTTCATATCGAGATGATGACAATTCCTGAGGTTGAGATGTGTGGGTATCTGAGTTTGGTACCGCAGCAATGGATTTTAATATTAAGATATCTGATACCTGTGGGTTCGAATCTTGTTCGCGGCGGCCGAGGCACTGTCCAACTCTCTTGGATTCCAACTCCTAGTGGCGGCCGGAACTCAACTGTTGGTCGCCACGTTTGGTCCACATTACTTGGATTCGGTTGTTCAGAGAAACTACTTGAATTCCCCCGTTCCGAGAAGCGAGACGGTACGATAGCCGACCGCTCTGTGCGCTTTGCACTTCGAATTCAGTTTTGCGTTTGGCTGTATTTATCGACCCACTCTTTCAGCGTGATTCCCATCGCGGACTGGGTGATGGCGTTCGAGGAGGCGGAGTTCGCGCTTTTGACGAGTTCGGCTTCGAGGGTTCGGGTCGGTACTTCGCCGAGGAAGTGCGGAATCGCACGCTGGACTGCCAGCGGGCATCCGACTTCGTGGGCTAGCGCGTACCCGGAAATCGAGTGGGGAATCTCCTCGTTAGCGTACCGTTCGCGGTCAGTGCCATCGAGCAGTTCGGCATCGACGTGGTCGACGTACTCGTAACACTTTCCCACATCGTGGAGCAGACACGCCGCGACGATGACATCGATGTCGGGGTCTGCACCGTGGAAGTCGCGCTGAACCTCGGCGGATTTGAGCGCGATTTTCGTGACGCCGCGGACGTGTTCGACGTTGGTCACTTCGTGGATGTTCCACGCGTACGGGATGTCGTTGATGTCTCGCCACCCGCCTCGTTCCAACCCGAGCACCCACGCCTCGACGACTTGCGCTCGGAGTTCGTCGTCGTCGATGTCGTCGAGTTCCGGAAAGGCGTCTCGAACTTGTCTCTCGTAGCTCGGTTTGTGTGTTTCAGTAGCCATCGTCGGTTTCAATCGCGTTTTTCACGAGTCGTTCGTGGCCGATAAACCGCGGGCGCTTTTCGATAGCGAGGAAGTTGTCGACGTCTTCGCGCGCTTCGGCGGCCTTGCCACCTTTGGCCTCGTAGTCCCGGGAGCCTTCGCTCCCCAGTGCATCGTATAGCTTGTCGATATCGTCGAAGTAGAGTTCGGCGATACCGTCGAATTCGGCATTTTCAGGGTCCGTCGGAACTACCTGACAGTATCGGACGACTCCCTCTATCTCCTTTGCGATGGGTGTGTGCGTGTTCTGCCAGTGGTCGAGGAACTGCTCGTGAGTCATCCCATCTTTTCGGACGAGGAACGCCGAGTGCTTGTACAGACCATCGGTGTCACCGTCGACTTCGTCCTTGACGACACGCTCTTTTCCAATCAGGCGCGGACGGCGCTCCACGTCGAGGAAGTTATCCACGTCACGTCGAGCCTTCGCCGCTATCTCTTTCGTCGGGTCGTAATCTCGCGACCCTTCGCTTCCGAGTGCCTCGTGGAGGTCGTCGAGCGTCTCGAAGTAGAGTTCCGCCAGGCCGTCGAACTCCGCGTGCTCCGGTTCGGTCGGGAGAACCTGTTGATATCGGACGACACCCTCGATATCCTTTGCGATGGGTGTATGCGTGTTCTGCCAGTGTTCGACGAACGCTTCGTGGGACATGTCCGACTGACGCACGAGCAGTGCGACGTGCTTGTACATGGATGTAGGCCTCGTAGGGGTGTCTATTAAAACGTGAGGAATCAGTAAGAAAGTGCGGTTTCGACCATCTTGGACCACCTTCAGAAGCCGACCGTTTCGAGGATACCGTCTTGAATCCGCACCGCTTGCGGTAGGTAGTAGTCCTCGACGCTGTGGAGCGGCATCGGCGCGTCGAATCCGGTGATGCGCTTGATGGGCGCTTCCATGTAGAGGAGTGCTTCCTCCTGAATCGTCGAGGAGACTTCTGCGCCTAACCCCGCAGTCTTCGGTGCCTCGTGGACGATTGCGGCACGGCCGGTCTTCTTGAACGACTCGACAATCGTCTCGGTATCCAGCGGCGACAACGTCCGTAGGTCAACGACTTCGACATCGATGCCGTGTTCGTCTGCGAGGTTGTCCGCGGCGATGAGCGTCGGACGCGTCATCGCCCCCCACGTGTACACAGAGATGTCGCTTCCTTCTCGAAGGACCGACGCCTCTGAGAGTGGCACTTCGTAGCTCCCTCTCGGAACCTCTTCCTTGAACGCCCGGTAGATGAGTTTCGGTTCGAGGAACACCACCGGGTCAGGGTCGCGGAGCGAGGCGATGAGGAGTCCCTTCGCATCGTACGGCGTGCTGGGCGAGACAACCTTCAGCCCCGGTTCGTGGGCGAAGAAGGCTTCCTTGGACTCCGAGTGGTGTTCCGGGGCACGAATCCCGCCGCCGTAGGGTGCCCGAACGACCATCGGAACCGAGTACTGCCCGTGACTCCGACTCCGCAACCGGGCGGCGTGACTCACGAGTTGGTCGAACGCCGGGTAGATGAACCCCATAAACTGCATCTCGGCAACCGGACGAAGTCCGGAGAGTGCCAGCCCGATTGCCGACCCGACGATACCCGACTCTGCGAGCGGCGTGTCGATGACGCGCTCCTCGCCGAACTCCTCGTAGAGCCCATCAGTCGCACGGAAGACGCCGCCGTTTTTCCCCACGTCCTCGCCCAACACGACGACATCGTCGTGCTCCGACATCTCCGTATAAAGACCGTCGCAGACCGCCTCGACGAGGTTGAGTCGGTCGAGCGACGAGTCGGCATCAGGGGCCGTCGCCGAACTCATTCTAACACCCCGTTGAACGGGTCGTCACCATACTTCTCGCGGAGGGCGTCGAGTTCGTCCCGTTGTTCTCGAAGCCGGTCGGGCATCTCGTCGTACACGTACTCGAATATCTGATTCGGGTCGGATTCAGCGCGCTCGGCTTCTGTTATCGCATCGCTGATCTTCGATTCGATGCGCTCGTCCATCTCGGCCTCGATGTGCTCGTCGAGCAGTCCCTCCTTGTACAGGAACTTCTGTAAGCGGTCGAGGGGGTCCTTATCCTTCCACTCGTCCGCTTCGTCGCCGTCACGATACACTGACGGGTCGTCGGCAGTCGTGTGGGCACCGTAGCGATAGAGGACTGCCTCGATGAGGGTCGGGCGACACTCGCCGCCAGACGGGTTCTTTGCCTTGTTGAGTGCTTCGTTCGTCACTTGATACATGGCAAGTGGGTCGAGACCATCCACGCGGACGCTCTCGATACCGTAGGCCTGTGCCTTCTGTGCGATGGTTTCGCTCGCCGTTTGGCGCTCTCGAGGGACGGAAATCGCCCACTGGTTGTTGTTGCAGACGAAGACCGCCGGAACGTCGAAGACGCCAGCGAAGTTCAACCCTTCGTGGAAGTCGCCTTCGGACGTTGCCCCGTCGCCCAGGTGACACAGCACGGCGTGGTCCGTCTTTCCTTGGAGCTTGTGTCCCCACGCCATTCCCATCGCCTGCGGAACCTGCGTCGCGATTGGGATGTATTCGGGCATGACGTTCACGCCGTCGGGGACTGCATACCCTTCCCGGAGTCCACGGAGTGGCTTCAGGAGCGACGCCAGCGGGACGCCGTGGACGTGCTTCGCCGCGTGTTCGCGGTAGGTTGGGAACAGCCAGTCGTGGTCGTCGAGTGCGTAGCTCGTCGCAACCTGCGCGCCCTCTTGTCCCGTCATGGGTGCGTACGTGGCGATTCGCCCCTGACGCTGGATGCTGATTGCCCGCTGGTCGAATCGGCGTGCGAGTTTGATGTCTTCGTACATCGATACCAATTCGTCGGGCGAGAGGTCTGGCATCGCCGCGTTGGGCAGCAGGTTGCCGTCCTCGTCTAACACCTGAATTGGCCGCTCGTCTGCCGCGACTGGTCTGCTCGTTTCGTGCTGGTCGAGTTCCTTTTGTGCGCTCATTTTGGTGGTGGTCTGATATACCGGTGGTTACTCTGCCATCTGTACCACAGGCGGTCTGGGCACCCACAGGGCCGCTGGGAACGGGAACCTTTGAGTTATTTCCAGAGGGTGTGTCCGGTACGAGGCCATCCGCCGCCTCGCATCGGAGCGATTGTTGTCAGTTTAAATGTAAGGAGAAAAATCGCGCTAAAAATGGAATCCAGTCGCTGGATTGGCTCGGTTGCCGCGCGAATCTCTGGCTCACTGACAGACACCATATCTATCTCCATTGTGGGGTGTTAACTTAATAGTTCTGTGAGAATTAATCACAATGATTGTTGATGACAGTCCATTCGTCGAGAGACGGACAATCTACTCTGTCTTTTGGGGATTCTGGGATGGAGTCTCCCGTTCTGTCCAGCGAATAAACGCAATGCACGGGACCGCAGTCAGGAGCGTGACGACGAGAACGTCCACTGATTCGGCTGCGTAGCCGGCGAGCTGCAGCGTGTCGGTGTAGAAGGAAAACAGCAGGAACGTCGGGAAGACAGACCCGATTGCGTATCGCCACGGCCGAGCGAACGGGCGCGAGAAGCGACCTGCTCCCGTGAGATACTCGTCGACAGCAGCTGGCCCAAGTGCCCACGCTGCATAGAACAGCATCCCGGTCAGCCCAAATAACATGAGCAGGCTGACGAGTTGGTCGGCGACGAACCCGAACACCGCCGCGTGAAATGCGTTTGGAGCGCCCGTCGCAACGACGATGACGAAGACACCTCGCGTAACCCGCGACCGTTTGAACCCGAATTCGTCGACGAGGACGGACACGGGGATTTCGAGCATACTAATCGAACTCGTAATCGCGGCGAGCAGCACGACGAGGAAGAAGGTTGCCCCGATGAGTTCGCCAGCGGGTAGATTCGCGAACGCACCAGCAATGCTGACGAAGAGTGCCCCCGGTCCGCCACTCGTCGGGCCGTCAGCATACGAAAAAAGCAGTGGGAACACGACGAGTCCGGCAAGAATACCGATTCCGAGGTTGAGGAGTGCAATCGCCGAGGCGTCGAAGGGAAGCGACCGGTCCTCGTCGATGTAGGACGCGTAGGTAAGCATCGTTCCACCGCCTATCGAGAGGGTAAAAAGCGCCTGTCCGGCCGCCGAACCGAGGATAGAGAGGAAATGCTGTGAAAGATACTGCCCGTCGAACGAGAGGAAAAACTGGTACCCTTGCGCTGCGTTTGGCTGACTGAATGCCCAAAGCGCCATGGCACCGAGAAGCAGTACAACGCCGGGCATCATCGCTTTCGTCGCGGTTTCGATGCCCTCTCTCACACCGACCATCACGATGAGTGCGGTCACGATGAGAAACAACACCTGATACTGAAACGCCTCCATTCCGTAGTTGACCGCCTCGAAGTGGGCAGCCGGATGTGCGAAATACGCGCCCGTAAAGCTCTCTAAGAAGTATCTGAGAATCCACCCTCCGACGACGCTGTAGAACGAGAGTAACACGACCGACGTGAGGACGCACATTCCACCGAGCAGTATCCATCCCCGAGAACCTGCAAGCGATTTGAACGCGCCGACTGGATTCCGGTTCGACCGCCTTCCGATGACGAGTGTCGCCAGTAACCCAGGGACTCCGACACCGAGCACGATACAGAGATACACCACGAGAAACGCACTACCTCCGTTCTGCGCAGTCATCCACGGAAAGCGCCAGATGTTCCCGAGGCCGACCGCACTCCCCACCGCAGCGAGAATAAAGCCTATGCGACTCGCCCACGTGTCACGTGCCATACAACAACACACATCGAGGGTATCGTACTAAACTCTTCTCGTGGGTGGGAGACGCCTGAGTTGATTGGCGGTGTTGTTAGTGAGTCGCTGGAAACGGTCTCAGCGGGGTTCGAGCACGAACAACGCAGAAGATGTGTGACCGACGCGGGAGACGAGTTCTGCTTCCGCACGCAGTTACTTCGGAATCGCTCGTGTGACGGACTTCATCGTCTCCAGTGCGTCCTTCAGCGCTTCGACGTTCGTCGCGTAGGAAAGACGGGCGTACCCCTCGCCCCGGTCGCCGAACACCTCACCGGGTACCACGATGACACCGTTTTCGAGGACGGTTTCGGCCCACCCATCGGGGACTTTTGGCATCGCGTAGAATGCTCCCTTCGGCCGGGGGGTCTCGAGACCGATATCTTCCAGGCCATCTAGGAGGACGTCTCGACGGTTTTCGAACGCGGAGACCATCTCCTTGACGGGGTCTTGTGGCCCTTTGAGGGCCGCCTCGGCGGCGTACTGGGCTGGCGCACTCGCACACGCCTGCACGTACTGGTGGACGCGTAACATCCGCTCGGTCCGCTCGTCGCTCGCGGTGACCCATCCAAGTCGCCATCCCGTCATCGAGTACGACTTCGAACACGCGTTCACCTGTACGACGTTGTCGGTCGCCGCGAACTCCATCGGTGAGTGGTGCTCCCCTTCGAAGATGATGTGTTCGTACACCTCGTCTACGAGGCACACCACGTCGTACTCGTCGGCGATGCGCGCAAACTCGCGCATGTCCGCCTTCGATTGCACCGCTCCGGTCGGGTTCGCCGGGCTATTGACGATAAAGAGGTCGGTCTCTTCGGTGATTGCCGCTTCGACCGTCGCCGGGTCGAGCGTCAGGTCGTCTCGGAGTTCGACCGGTTTGGGTACCCCCCCGGCGAGTACCGCAAGTTGCTCGTACGCGACGAATCCCGGGTCGGGGATGATAACTTCGCCGCCGTGTCTAACGTGGGCTTCGATAGCGATGTGAAGGGCTTCGCTGGCCCCCGACGTTGCGATGATGTTCTGTGGGTCGATAGAAAGCCCGTTGTCCCGTTCGTACTTTTCGCTGATTGCCTCACGAAGGCCGAGGGTCCCTTTGTTTCCCGTGTACGAGTCCACTAACCCCTCTTCGACCGCAGAGAGCGCCGCGCTCCGGATATGTTCAGGGGTGGGGAAATCTGGTTGTCCGATACCGAGGTTAATATCGTCCTCGCTCGCGCCCTCGAATACTTCTCGAATTCCGCTGATATCCATCTGCTCGACGCGTGGTGCGTACTTACTCATTGGTTTAATTTCACGTATTCACGTCCGGTTTTCTCGTGTCCGTACCTGTTCCATTTCGACCCCCGGAGTCTCCACTCCCGGGAATTCACACTCGACAGATATTCCGGGAGAGCAGGTGTGTGGGGCACCTGACGCTGTCTATGGGTCTGTCTACTACATGCCATGGTGGCGTCTACACACTCCCCACCAGCCAGTAAAAATGTTCTGCTGAGACAGTTGGTTGTCATGTCTGCGGGAACTACCTACTCGTCCGAATAATTTGGATTTCAACGGCGGAAATATCTGTATAATACAGTTAGACAGGTTTAGATATTGAATTACTACTCCAAACCATTAATGGGAAGTGACTATATTATTTTTGTTCTCAGACAAATGTCCCATGTATGCCCAGTATATTTTAATCCAATTAACTTGGACGATTCCTGTTCAACGTCCTCGGAAAACAGTGGGAGTTTGAGTAGTGTCAGAACCGAGAAATCGAGTGTCAGACTCAATTTCTGTGCGTTACAGCTGTACGCGTGTAACACTGTTTGAGTCATGTTTACTGGTCAAAAAGCTATCTGAGTAGTGATAATATCTAAGTAACTTGTATTCCCGAGGATGTCGAGATGTAAATTCCGTGTGACTCCGCTTGAGGTGTCGTTGATGACGCAGAATATGATTGATTCCTTACTCCATCATACGTGATTGCAGATAGTGAATACCAACGTCAAATCTGCCGATTTGAAGTGGAATACTCAACGGGCTTCACCCCAAATATCAACCCAATGATTTCGTTGGCGTCTCCCATATATTACCGTTTTGGGAAAAAAGCTAAATCGAAGATACCTCGATGATAAAATATGACGAAACGAGCCCGTTCGAGTCGCCCCGTGACGACGACGGAGTCGTCGATTCAAATCTTGAACGTACTGAAGGATACTCCTGGGCAGACACTCGACGAACTCACCGAGGAGCTCGATATCGCCCGCAGCACGATTCACCGGCACCTTCTCACGCTTGAGGACAACGACCTTCTATTCAGGGAAGACGGGCGATTCTACCTCAGCCTCTGGCTCTTGGACTTCGGCGTCAGTGCGCGCGATAGAATCTCCTTCTTCGATGTCGCTCGGAAGCAGGTCGACCGCTTGGCAGCAGAGACCGGAGAGAAGGTCTGGCTCGTCGCAAAAGAAGGCGATTACAGCGTTCACCTGTACAAAGCCTCGGGTGCAAGCCCGTTAGAAACCTCTGCTCGGGTCGGCCAACGCCGAAATCTCCACCAACTCGCTGCCGGGAAGGCTATTTTGGCGTATCTTCCCGAAGACGAGAGTCGCGGAATCATCGACCGACAGGGGCTGACGGAGGTGACCGAACAGACGATTACCGACCGCGAGGCACTCTTCGAAGAACTCACAGAGATTCGCGAGCGAGGCTATGCGTTCAACCTCGGCGAATCTATCGAGGGATTGAACGCAGTTGGAGCACCGATTCGCGACGAGGATGGCGTCCCAGTTGGGGGGATTAGTATCTCCGGCCCCGCCAACCGAGTTAAGGGGAGCCTCCTTCGGGACGAACTTCCGGATAAGCTACTGGCCACTATCGACGAGATACACATCAATATCAGATACGGGAGCCGCCGCTAACGAATCCGAAAGTCGGGTGTTTCTCCACTCACACCACTGCTAAACTGAGTTCCAACTTTTTTGGGTGCTCCCTATTGGGTACCGAAATAAGAAGCCGAACACGCTTCGGTACAGAATGCATAGTCTGACAAGCACCCGTTAGATTTGCGGGTAGTGACGCTTCGGTAGCGCGTCTGTTCTCCAATTGCCTCGCCACAACACTCGCATCGCTGAGTCGAGTTGCGGTCTAGTGAAATTCGAATCGACCGACGTACAACGTGTCCAGCCGGTTGACTTTGCGTCGGTTGTGCTTGTGCGACGGTTTCGGTCTGTCGGTTGCGATACTGTTGTTTGTTGTCTGCGTTCATTGTGTTGGGTCGGTGTCGATAGTCTGCAAGCGCTGCGTGCGCGGCCGGTCGGCCCTGCAACTCGACGGTCTGGTCGACTTGGGCCAATCCACAACTAACGTTTTTCCACCTGCGTGCGGGCGGTGGCCCGCACCGTGGTAGTCTACGCCAGTTTAAATGTAGAAAATGTAAAGGAAGAAAAAGAAGACACGAGATACCCACTGACGGATGCACATTGGGACGAGTGGCTCGGACCGGAAGCCAGCGATTCGATTCCCGAAGACATACCTCCACCTGTGTGGGCGGCCTACTTAACAATTTTGCTACCAAATATCATGGGGGGCACTGTCTAGTTGGTGACCTCTCCAATCGGCGTTCCTCTATCGAGCGTTTGACACGGTCACGGAATGTCTAGTATTGTCCTAATTGTGTAAAATTCTCACGAGCGACTCTGAGACTTCCCACCCACGAATTATGAGTGTGGTCAACTTACAGTTGAGGATATGAAACCACTCTCGGTAAGATTCGACCAACGGAGCCAAGCTGCCAGCTCAGTTCTAACTGAGTGAAAGTGGCTTTTTAGCCGTCTCTATCGACGGGAAACACGTTTTTCGAGAGGCCGTGTCTCTCGGTGAGTTGATGGAGGGGTACAGTTGCCGGACCAGTCCTATGCTGTTCGAACAACTCGACATCATGGACGACTTTGTCTCAGGGATTATTGCACTCCATATACAAGGTTATCCTATTGTCTTGATCGCGGTTTCGTCGACCGCAACCCGCTTCGGCGTTGCCTCAGACGGGTTGCAGAGAACGAGACGCTTCGCATCTCGTCGACGTTCGAAGGGTGCAGTGCGTCTTTCGGGCCCACAAACTCGCGTTGCGAAATTCACTCGATAGTCCGCTCGCTTCTCAAACTGGCGTAACCAGACAGTGCCTAGCAGAGCTAAAATTCAGGTTCGTCTTTGGGACATACACGCGAAGGCTTCGGGGGTCTCAGTAAGACCGCGGGGCGTCCCAGTAGCTGTTCACCCGCGTGTGGCCAGTACGTATGCGATTGCGGTGAGCCCACCCCACGAGACTGCTGCGGTGAGCCCAACGCCAATCAACGGACCGCTTCCGAGGACCCCCCCGGCGAGCCAGACCAGAACGGCAGCCACCGCGAGACCCTGTATTCGGAGGCCACTGACCGGTGGCGAGCGATTTTGTACGGTCAGGACCATCCCATGCCCGCCGAGGACCAACGCACCCAGATAGAGTGCGCTCCCGAGGAGTCCCCATAGTGAGCCGAGGCTGGCGGAGAGGCCACCGCTGAAGATTGCGCCGACACCGAAGAGACCACCGCTCGACGGTGTCGACGACTCGTTCTGCTGTGTCGCCGAGGCTGTCGTCGTCGCTACCGTGGTTGTCGACGCTGGCGTCGCTGTCGGTGCCGCAGCGTCAATCGTCGTTGTTGTGGTCGCGCTGTCGATGCCGAGTCGGTTTTCGACGGCCAAGCCGACTTCGAGCGGCTGGTCGGGCATCGTGACTTTGAGGTCCGGCGAAGACTGTACCGGTTGCGCGGTGCCATTCACAACGAAGTGATATCGAGCGACGGGCGACTGGTTGCTTTCCGAGGTGGCACCCGAGAGTTTGAGCTGGCTCGTTGCAGCTGCTGTCGCTGGTGCCTCGATTCGTGCGGTTGGCCGAGCGTGTAGCGGTCTCTGTGCTTCGGTCCGGAACGGCGTAAAATCGACCCAGCCGCGCTCGGTGACGACTGGATTGCCATCGCCCGCTGGCAGAATTGAGGAGTGATAGGGGCCGCTCGCAGCACCCCAGTAATTAGATTCGGCCTCGACGGTCCGAAGCGGGTCCACGACGATTCGGGCAGTCGTATTCGCGCTGATCAGGGGTTCGATATCGACGGTCAGCCCACGCCGGTGGCCATAGATGCTGTTGTTGACGATGCGATGGTTCTGGCTCCCCTCGCCAGCCTTTTGAATCCCGATTCCAGTCGGGAGGCTCCCACTCACCTGCCGGATTTGGAGGGCACTTGCTTCTGCCGACCGTGTCTGACTCGGGCCATCCGTTCGCAAGACGACGACCGTCTCGTCCCAGAGCCGAGCTATCGTGAGCTCTTGGGTCAACGTGGGATTGGCGACGAGTTCTTCGAGCGGAATCGTCGTTTGTGCTTGGTTGACGATTGCGCCGGACGCGCCCTCAGCGATGTACACGCCTGTCCCTGTGTTGACGTTCGAGACCGGAACTGGGTCGGCGAAGGCATTCGTGTTGAATACAACATCGTTCTCTTGGACGGTGGTCTCGATAACCCCGCGGACGATGATACCGTAGGAATTGGCAGCGATGGTGTTGTGAGCGACCGAGAGGTTACCACGGTGTGTTATCGGACTGGCAACGAGGAGCCCGGCACCGGCGTTGTTCGCCAGCCGATTGTCGCGGACCGTGGTCTGATGGACGATCATTTCTGACCGGACTGTAACGCCGTGGCCGCCACCATCTTTTACGGTGTTGTTGTGAACGGCGACCCTACGTGCTGTCGCCTGTGTCTGGATTGCCAGCCCTGTTCCCGCATTATCCTCGACATCGTTGTGTGCCAACGTAAGCTTCCGTACGCCAGTCCCGTCGAGGGCGAACCCGTCGCCGCCGTTATTTTCAATCTGGTTGCCTTGGACAGTGCTTCGTCGCGTCAGCCAATTTGCGATGTGGACCCCGTCGCGCCCGTTGTCGCGGATTGTATTATTGGCTATCTGAAAGCTGAGTTCGGTGTTGTGTGCGGTGACTCCGACCCCATGGCCGACGTTGTCTGCAACCGTGTTCTCACGGAGTGTCAGCTCGCCCGACCCGGTGAGTTGTGCGCCCGATTGGTGGACTCGGATGCCTGTCTGGGCGTCGTGAATCTGGTTTCCAGACGCGGTCATCGACGCTTGGGTCCGGGCGTCGATTTGGATGCCAGCGTCACCTGCTGAAATCTCGTTGTGCCAGAAATTCGTCTCGCTCCGTGCGGCGCGGATTGTAATCCCACTTCCATCCGTCCGCGAGATCCGATTGTTCACCAGCCAAAACCGACGGACGGTGTCGGCGGCGGCGAAGACCCCACTCCCGTTTATCTGGCTAAAGGTTGAGTCACGAACGGTGACGTGCTGTACGCGTGTGTCCGCCGCCGTGTTTCTGTCGACTGGGGACGTGATATTGCCGACAACGAACGACCCCTGTACGCCGTCGGAGAGTTGTGAGACCGTCTCCTTGCGAAGATCGACTGTGACCGGATAGATTCCCCGTGTCGCCGGATTGACTGCATCCTTGTACTCGACGAGTAGACGGCCGTCACTCGGGATTCTGACCGGTTTCGACAACGAGATTTCTAGTCGATTATCCGTCGATGAGACATCGCTGACATGCGGGAAAAACGACCGCTCGATACTCCCATTTCGGTTGCGGTCGAGTCCAATCCGCTCGATGCTCTGTGCGTCGACGCTTCTGACCGTCCCAGCTGACGAATACTGCAACTCGACCGTATCGAATGCCACGCCAACACCGGCATCGAGAGAGAGCATGTGATTCGAGCGATTCTCGCGCCCATTTGGCGACGCCGTCAGTGACACGTCACCGGTCGCTCCCATCGATGGGCTCGCCCGAATCGCGTGCCCATCGATTATCCGAAACGCCGACCGCTTGATAGTGACCGATGGTGTCGCTGTGGTGTCGTCGACTGAGAGTCCGGCTGTCGAAAAATCCTGCAGCGTCGAATCGACGACCCTGATCGTTCCGTCCGAACTGTCCACAGTGATGCCGCTCGTGCCTCCTTCTAATGTCGTATTGTGTACTACGAGCCGAGACGTATCCGTGCCGTTGTAGCGGATACTTGCCCACCGACGGTCTGGTGCGGCCCCGTCGGTCCGTGAAATCGTTACTGGACGGTCGTCCGTGCCGTTCGCGTAGAGCGAGCCGTCGACGGACAGTGTGATCTGTTCGGCGAGCTGGATGTCGGTCCCGGGCTGTATCGTCAGTGTGGCACCGGGTGCGATGTGGATATCCTGGATAATCCGATAGGGCCCGCCGTCCGGCGTCCACGTTGCATCCGTCGTAATGTCCGACTCCACGAACGTGGTGTCGGTGTTGGTTTCAGCGACCGCTCCCGGACTGACGAGCGAGGTAACCAGTGACACGACAACGATGGCGACCAGTGCCCGTCGCGTCCATTTTCCAGTCACACTAGTCAATCAGGTCACCCCGACGGTCAGCGTCGTCTGGTCGCTGCTTCGCTGTTGAAACGCATGACGTGATATGTGGCTCTACTGCTTCTTTCAGGAGAGTAGAAGATCGATGCGGCCACGCATGCTGTGTGTGTCGCATCCGAAATTGATAAAAAATACTCATATCCGGAACTTGAATTATACGGATATATATTCACCGGTTGATACGGACCCTCCGTACCGGAAGTTCCACTGCACGTGGAGTGAACCCAGCCATTGCGGCGCGGCTTTTGTCCCTCGGACGAACTCCTACAAACTCTGGTGTGTGGGGAGACGTGTCTGTCCTCTTCGTGTCCCCTTCGACCGACATGGGGAATTCGCCAGGTCGCATGAACCGCCGCTATTCTGTGGCCCCATCCAGAAGCTACTGAAATTCGTGGAACGAACTAATGAACATTGCTGGCGACGTCACAGAGTTGGTTGGTGAAACACCACTCGTCCGACTCGACTCGTTCGATGAGACCATCTTCGCAAAGCTGGAATCGTTCAACCCGACTCATTCTGTAAAAGACCGGATCGGCGTTGCGATGCTCGAACAGGCCGAGAAAGAAGGGCTGGTCGACGCCGACACCACGATAATCGAACCGACGAGTGGTAATACGGGCATTGGGCTTGCGTTCACTGCCGCTGCAAAGGGCTACGAGTTGATCCTGACGATGCCCGAGTCGATGAGCGAAGAGCGGCGTCGCCTCGTCAAAGCGCTCGATGCCGAAATCGTCCTTACGCCGAGTGCTGACGGGATGGATGGGGCGATTACGAAAGCAGAATCGGTAGCAGACGAGCTTGAGAACACCTTCATTCCACACCAGTTCCAAAATCTCGCCAATCCCAGGATTCACCGGGAGACGACTGGCCCGGAAATTTGGCGCGACACGGAGGGAACCGTCGATATTCTGGTTTCGGGCGTGGGAACTGGCGGTACGATTACTGGGGTCTCTGAATACATTAAAGAAGACCAGGGGAAGGCCGACTTCCAGTCGGTTGCCGTCGAACCGGCGGAATCTGCGGTCCTGTCGGGAGAGAAGGCTGGTTCACATGGAATCCAAGGAATCGGTGCTGGCTTTGTTCCCGGTGTCCTTCGCCGCGACTTGATCGATGATGTGGTTGCTGTGCAGCAGACAGCCGCACTCGAGATGGCGCGAAAGCTCGCGACCGACGAGGGGATTCTGGCGGGCATCTCGTCGGGGGCCGCGCTCGCAGGTGCGGTTCGGGTTGCTCAGCGACCGGAAAACAAGGGCAAGACCACCGTGGTCATTCTTCCGGATACCGGGGAGCGCTACCTCTCGACGAACCTCTACAGGGGTGTGTAGGGAACCGACTCACGAGTGTTCACAGTAGTAGTCTTATACCTAACACCGGGCTCTGTCACTCGCCTTGGATTTCGGTAGAGCCGACAAAATATACCTTCTGTAAATTCATTGTGATAGATATGGTTGCGTTCCCTGGTGTCTCAGCCTTCCGCACGGAGTGGCTCCCAAATCTCATCACTGGGTTTGGGTGCGTACTCTTGTTTACTGCCTTCGTAGAGTGGGTCGTTCTCGGCGGGATGGGGATTGACTGGTTTTTCTCGACGGGATTTCTGGGCTATCTCGTGACTACCAGCCCGTTTGTATTCGGCATCGTGTATGGAGGATATTGGCTCGAACGGAGCGGGTTGGACGCAGACCGATACGTTCGGGTCACGAAATGGCTCCTCGGCGGGTTGGTCGTCTACCTCGGGATCAATCTCTTTCTCATCTTCGTGTTTCCTGCCGACATCGAGTTTGTGTTCTTCCTCGGGTGGATTCGATTTGCGATTGCGATGGGTTCGGCTGGCGGCCTCATAATTGGCATTATCGAGGCACGCGCAATCCAACGCGAGCGCGCCGCAGAACGTGCCATCATACGTGCTGAGGAGTTAGAATACAGGAACGACCAACTGGAGTTCTTCAATGGCATTCTCCGACACGACGTTCTCAACGGGATGAACATCATCAAAGGACGTGCGGAGTTCCTCGTTGAGGACCTCGAGGAGGATGACGCCCGACGGAACGCCGAAACGATCCTGCGGTGGTCCGATGACGTTGTGGATATCATCCAGCGGGTGCGTAACATCATCGGGACGTTGACTGGCAAGCCGACCCGTCCACTAACCGATGTCAACCTCGCTGCGGTCATCACTGCGGAGGTCACGAACCTCCGGTCGACATACCCCGAAGTGACCTTCGAGACTGACGTTCCCAACGAGGTATCCGTCAAAGGCGATGAGTTGCTGAGTGAGGTCATCGGAAACGTGCTCGCGAACGCCGTCGTGCACAACGACCCCGACGGCCTGTGCGTACGCGTGACCGCCGATGAGGACCCTGAAACGGGGTGGGTCAGAGTCCGCATCGCAGATACGGGTCAAGGCATCCCGGATGACCGGAAAGACGCGGTCTTTCGGCGCGGTGAATCAGACCGAACGACGGGCGGGTTCGGTCTCTTTTTCGTCGACGCGATGGTGGGTGCCTACGGCGGCGACGTGTGGATTGAAGACAACGACCCGCAGGGTACCGTTTTCGTGATTGAACTCCCCCCGGGAGAAGTGTCGGTGGTGACGGCGGAACCGATGCCCAAAGTGCACTCGTCCCGCTAGTTGTGGGCCGCCTCGAACTTGGGAGTCAGTCAGTTCGGGTCGGGTCGAGTCGGCAATGGCCTCGGCCGTCACCGTTGCGGTCGCTCGTCGCGTCGGGGGCGTGCAGACACCGAACACGCGTGCCGTCGATGTGCTCGAAATCGGGGTGGCGCTCGGTACACGCCGTCGTCGCAGCGGGACAGCGTGGGTGAAACGAACACCCTGCCGGTCGGTTCGTTGGGTCGGGTGGCTCACCGCGGAGCGGAGTCGGCGGGTCGTCCATCGGGTCGTCGCTTGGAATCGCACGGAGTAACGCCTCAGTATACGGATGGTTCGGGTACTCGAACAGTTCCGTTGCCGGTCCGGTCTCGACGACTTCTCCGGCGTACATGACCGCGACCCTGTCGGCGAGGTACCGGACGACGTCGAGATTGTGGGAGATGAATACGTAGCCGACACCGAACCTGTCTTGAACGTCCGCAAGCAGGTTCAGAATCGTCGCTTGGGTCGCCACATCGAGTCCGGACACCGGTTCGTCGAGGACGATCACGTCGGGGTCGTGCGCGAGCGCGCGAGCAAGAGCGACGCGCTGGAGTTGTCCACCCGACAGCTCTCGGGGGTATCGGTCGGCGAGTTGTGGGGAGAGGCCGACGCTCCGCAACAGCCCATCGATTTCGCCGAGAGTGGCGTCCTCCTCAGAGACAGTATTTGAGCCGTCGAGGGCCTCGGAAATCGACCTCTTGACCGACCACCGCGGGTCGAAACTCCCGCGGACGTGCTGAAGGACGACACCGATTCGTCGACGCTGGGTTGGTGACCGGTCCATGAGTCCCCCGACGGGAGTGCCACCGATGCGGACCTGTCCGCAATCCGGCGTGAGCTGACCGGTGAGGAGTTTTGCGAGGGTTGATTTCCCGCACCCGCTCTCACCGACGACGCCGACGGTCTCACCGCTGTGAACAGCCAGTGACGCATTGCAGACCGCCTTCGCAGGTGATGCGCTGCCCCGCAGTCGGTCCAAGAGTGATCGCTCTCCGGCGAACGACTTCGAGACGTTCCGTAACTCGATTACCGGGAGGTCCGACTGCGATTCGCTCGCTGGTCGCCCATGCTGTGTCTCACCATCACATTGTGTCATTCTGTTCACCTCCATCGGGCGTCGGTGGCGTACGCCGGTGAGACGATTCAGGGCTGTCAGCGAGTGGTGCTTCCACGCAGGCCAGTCGGTGCTCGGCGTCGAGATCGGTCATCGGGATGGTTCCCTCGCGACACATCGAAGTCGCGTGCTGACAGCGGTCGACGAACGGACACGCCTCGTGGCCGCCGATAGGGTCCGGTGGCCGTCCCTCGACTGACCGAACTCGTTCGCCCGGGGCACGGTTCCGGACCGAACACGAAAGTAGCATTCGGGTATAGGGGTGTTCTGGGGCGGTCAGCACCGACTCGACCGGACCAGCCTCCATCACCTGCCCGCCGTACAGCACGACGACGCGGTCACAGGTTTGTGCGATGACGCCGATGTCGTGGGAGATGAGCAGGATGCCGATGTCCTGCTCGTCTCGCAGGGCGCGAAAGCGCTGGAGGATGTCGGCCTGCGTCGTCGTGTCGAGTGCCGTCGTTGGCTCGTCGGCAATCAAGAGCGACGGCTCGCTCGCGAGCGCGATAGCGAGCAGCGCACGCTGGCGAAGCCCACCCGAGAACTCGTGTGGAAACGCCGACGAGCGGGATTTCGGGTTCGGGATGTCCATCTGCTCCAGCAACTCGATGGCGCGTTTGTGTGCGTCCGCCCACGCCGACCGCTCTCGAAACGGTGGCACGCCGAGGAAATCGAGGAGTCGCTGTCGGTCGTCTGTCTCGTGAACCCGAACCGCCTCGGCAATCTGTTCGCCGACCGAGAACACCGGATTCAGCGTCTCCGTCGGATCCTGAAACACCATCGAGATATCGTTCCCGCGAATCTGACGCAACGTCGACTCGTCGGCGGTCGTCAGGTCGGCTCCGTCGAACGTAATCGTCCCGTCGACGACTTGCCCGGGGGCTTCCAGTCTGCATACCGACCGGGCAGTGACGGATTTGCCGCTGCCGCTCTCACCGAGAAGACCGACGATTTCGCCGCGGTCGACGGTGAACGATGCGCCATCGACGGCATGGACCGCCCCCCGCTCGGTGTGGAACTGCGTGTGAAGATTCTCGACGCGAAGCAGTGGCCCGCTCCTCATAGTTGCTCCATTCGTGCCGACTGCGTCGGCGAGAGCATGTCTCTGAGGCTGTCACCGAGGAGGTTGAATCCGAGAACGGTGACCATGATACAGACGCCGGGGGCGTTGACGAGCCACCATGCCTGCTGCAGGTAAGTGCGCCCCGACGCGAGCATCGTCCCCCACTCGGGTGTCGGTGGCTGTGCGCCCAGTCCGATGAACGACAGTCCTGCGGTTCCGAGAATGACGCCGCCGATATCGAGCGTCGCCAGCACGGCGACCGGTGCGACGACGTTTGGAACCAGATGTCGGGCGATGACGTGCGTTCGGGACCGACCGAGCAGTCTGGCGACGCTTACGAACTCCCGCTCTCGAAGTGAGAGGACGTTGCTCCGGACCAACCGGGCGTACGACGCCCAACCGACCACTGCCAGCGCGAGCATCACGTTCACGAGGCTCGGTCCGAGAACGCCAGCGATGACGAGTGCGAGCACAATTCCGGGGAACGCCAACAGCGTGTCGACGAGTCGCATCAGCGCTTCGTCGACCCATCCACCGGCGTAGCCCGCGACGAGGCCGACGGTTGTCCCGACGACTAGTCGGACGGCCGTCACAGCGACAGCGATTCCGAGTGACAGTCTGGACCCATACAGGAGCCGCGTGAGTACGTCACGGCCGAGTTGGTCGGTCCCGAGCGGATGGGCCAGCGATGGTGACTCCAACTGGTGGGCCAGGTTCTGCTCGACTGGGTCGTACGGCGACACGAGTGGGCCGAATACTGCGACCACGAGTAGAGTAAGCACGATACCCAGGCCGAACTGGGTGAGGCGACTCGACCGCACCGTGTCGGTCACCCGTCTCTGGCTGTGGCTCGGTCTCCCTTGCGGCCCGTTGGACTGCGGCTCGTTGGACTGCGGCCCGTTGGATTGTGGCCCGCTCATGTCGGCTCACCCCCAACGTCGATTCGCGGGTCGAGTCGGCTGTATGTTAGGTCGACTGCGAAGTTTGTCAGCACGAAGATGACGCCGATGAGCAGCGTCACCCCCTGTACGACCGGATAGTCACGTGCGAAGAGTGCGTCGACCAGAAGCGTTCCGAGTCCCGGTCGCTGGAACACGACTTCGACGACGACGGCACCGTTGAGAACGTAACTCAACTGGAGCCCAACTACCGTCACGACGGGAACGAGCGCGTTTCGGAGTGCGTGTTTGTAGACGACGATTCGCTCGCGCAATCCCTTCGACCGGGCGGTTCGAATGTACGCGTCGTCGAGCACGTCAAGCATCGTCGTTCGGACCAACCGTGCGATGACGGCAGCCATGCCGGACCCCAGCGTCAGTGCCGGTAAGACCAGATATTCGAGGCCGCCTGCGCCAGCCACGGGGAACAAATCGAGCCAGAGCGAACAGACGATGATGAGCAGATATCCGACCCAGAAGTTCGGCATCGAAACGCCAACGAGCGAACCTAGCTGTGCAGCGTAATCGGTCTGACTCCCCGGTTCGACTGCACTCGCGATTCCGGCCGGGACGGCAATCGCAACCGCGACGAGCATCGACGCGGCGGCGAGTGCGATGGTATTCGGTAGTCGGGTTGCAATCATCGCGGTGACCGCTTGGTCGCTGTAGTACGACTGGCCGAGGTCGCCTTGCAGTACGTCTCCCACCCAGCGTGCGTATTGGACTGGGAACGGGTCGTCGAGGCCGTTGACGGCCCGAAACTGCTCGATTGCAGCCTGTGACGGACTTTGGCCGCCCATCTGCTGGGTCAAAATCGTTCGCGCTGGGTCGCCGGGCGTGATGAATATCAGACCGTAGGTGAGGACCGAGACGCCGAACAGAACGACGACCATCGTCAGCAGCCGTCTGAACAGACTCCACCCGTTCATTGCTTCTGAGTAGCGCCTCCTTTGTGGCACCCGGACGTGACCGCAGGCCGGCGTCCGTCGCTGGCCGCGTCCTGTCTGTCGTTGTGTCCACACATACTAGGACCTCCGAGAGAGACCAGACCAGTCGACCATGGCCTCGATTGGATGGGGGTCGATTCCGGAGACGCTCGCCTGTCGGCCGAAGACGTACTCGTTGTAGTACAGCGGGATAACTGCACCCGTGTCGACAACCCGATTTTGCACTGCTCCGTAGTAGTCACGCTTCTCTGCCAGCGTCTCGGCTCGGTAGCCCTGCTCGATGAGCCGGTCGACCTCGGGGCCTGGGTTGTAGATTCCGGTTCCGTTTCGCTCGTGGAGCTTCCGGTTGTCGCTCCCCTCGGAGTGGAACATCGCCCGGACGAGGTAATCGCAGGCGGCGCTGTTCGACCCGAAGCTGACGAGCGACAGGTTCGCTTCGCCAGCGGTGAACATGTCGTAGAACGACGCCGGGTCGACCTGTCGAATCTCGCTTTCGACGCCGATTTCCTCAAACCAGCCTGAGAGAGTCTGCGCAATGGTTCTGTCGTCGGTTTTCTCGCTGTTGATTAGAATCGAGAGTGTTTCACCGCTGTAGGATGACTCCTCGACTAGTTCCCGTGCTCGCGTTCTGTCGGGACCGTACGTTGGGAGTTCGTCGTGAATCGCCCACGGAATAATCGACGAGATGGGCCCTCGGGCTGGCTCGCCAATTCCGTTCAGGACGCGTTCCACGATTTGACCCTGGTCGACAGCCCAGTTGAGGGCCTTGCGAAGCCGTTCGTCGTCGGTTGGCGACGTGTAGAGGTTGACCGCGACGAGCCCCGACTCGGGGGTGAGATGGGTTTCGATGGCTGTTTCAGACGCATCGGAGAGGTCCGATGCCCTGCTCTTTGGAATGTGCTGTGCAACGTCCACCGACCCCTTCTGGAGGGACAGAACGCGCGTATTGGGGTCTTTGACCCACTCGAAGGTGAGTTCGCTTGGCGTTGCCGTCCCTCCTCGGTAGTCTTCGTACGGCGTGAGCGTAACCGAGTGTTCCTCTTCGACGCGTTCGACTTGGAAGGGACCCGTTCCGACCGGTGTCTCGGTTGCATCGGGATGCTGGATGCCGAAGTAGTTGTGCGAAATCGTGCCGGGAAACGCGGGAAAGTGTTCCGTCGTCTGGAAGCGGACCGTAGTGTCGTCGACCGCTGTGACGCCGTCGGGTTCGACACCAATCCAACCGGGAACCCACGACCACTGCTCGAAGACGCGGTCGAAGGAGTGGACGACGGCGTCGGCCGTCAGCGAGTCACCGTTGTGGAAGGTAACCCCCTCTCGAAGCGAAAAGTCCCAGGTCATCTCGTCGACGGCCTCCCACTCGGTGGCCAGCAGCGGTGCGGTCTCCATGTCGTCGGTCGTGTCTACGAGCGGTTCGAAGACGTGCGTGTAGTACGGGGTGATTCCGCGGTAGACATCCCATTTCTCCCGTGTCGGGTCGCGAGTGAGCGCCACGGTAAACGAGTCGTTCGAACGGGAATTGGAATTGGAACCGGAACTGGACTGTCCCCCAGCACACCCTGCAATTAGTCCAGTGGAACCAGCAGATAGACCGGCGAGAAAGTGCCGTCTCGAACAGCGCCTACGCATCGACAATCACCCGTGAACTGAATCGTGCAGCCACCCTCTCCGAAAGAAAACGTGGGGTTGACCTCAGCCACTTGCATGGGAGGGTATCCGTAAAGTGTCCAACAGACATACCAGACACGGGATGTGCCTTCGTTAAAACAACTTTGGTTTAGATAACTAAACTATGATTGTATAATATGATTGAACTGAGTCGCTCCGCTCCCTTTGTCGCAGGTATCGACCAAAACGACAGTGCGAGCAAAGTGGATACAACACCCTAATTAAGGGATTACGGGTGACTGGGGTGTGGTACTGACGGGTGAATTAATACACCACGCCCGCTCGCGCTGACTGCGTTCACACTACCTGTTGGGGGTGGTCTTCCAGCGAGTTCCGTCGACCCCCCGGGGGGTTGGGGGGTATTGGAGGTCGACGGAAACACTTGAGTGTAGATGGCGTGTAGGGGAAGTGAAGTGGCCGAATTGGCCATGGTTACAGACGAACCCTAGTTGGGTTGAAGCACCTGCCCCTCTGGCGGATTGACAACTTCGTGAGAGTTACAGACGAACCCTAGTTGGGTTGAAGCGCCGTGGGGGATATAATCACGACGTGGCTCGGGATAGTTACAGACGAACCCTAGTTGGGTTGAAGCCAGATATCGTGGGACACGAAACGAGACATTAACATGTTACAGACGAACCCTAGTTGGGTTGAAGCCTGTTTTCATCGACTCAACCGAAGAAGGCGAAGCGGTTACAGACGAACCCTAGTTGGGTTGAAGCTTGCCGCGCGTAAATCGGGAACGAAAGGTCCGAACTGTTACAGACGAACCCTAGTTGGGTTGAAGCGACGATGCGTCTTGGTTTATTGACGAAGTTATGAACGGTTACAGACGAACCCTAGTTGGGTTGAAGCCGGACGAGATTAGGCGAACTCGGTAATCCCATATTCGTTACAGACGAACCCTAGTTGGGTTGAAGCGGTTTCGACAACGACTGGACGGACATGCGTCTGTTAATGGTTACAGACGAACCCTAGTTGGGTTGAAGCGTCCGTAACATCGTCAGGACGGTGGAGCCACCAGTCGGTTACAGACGAACCCTAGTTGGGTTGAAGCAAGCGGACCGATAGTGTCTCGTCGGTGTGCCATACAGTTACAGACGAACCCTAGTTGGGTTGAAGCGACACGCGAGCAGAGGCAGAGGACGCCGCCGAAGAAGTTACAGACGAACCCTAGTTGGGTTGAAGCGTCACATATGGGTAATAGAAACGCTCTGCCTTAATAGTGTTACAGACGAACCCTAGTTGGGTTGAAGCAGGCGGCCCGGGTGGCGATGGTGGTGACGGGGGCGAGTTACAGACGAACCCTAGTTGGGTTGAAGCGAACTGTTCGCGCACGTCATCGGGCATGTTGTGCCAGTTACAGACGAACCCTAGTTGGGTTGAAGCGCCAGGTGGTTGACATCACCGGAGAACTCAACAAAGTTACAGACGAACCCTAGTTGGGTTGAAGCTGGGGATATTTCTGGGACCGGGTCCGTATCACTCGAGTTACAGACGAACCCTAGTTGGGTTGAAGCCCTTCGGACGTCCCGCTCTCCCAGTAGACGTCGGTTACAGACGAACCCTAGTTGGGTTGAAGCCGAGTCCTCGGATACGAGGCCCGCGAAGATGTCGAGTTACAGACGAACCCTAGTTGGGTTGAAGCTCCGAGGAAGACGAGGCACTCCTCGAAGCCGTCCAGGGGGTTACAGACGAACCCTAGTTGGGTTGAAGCATGGTTGACACTGAAAAGTACGGCTATGAGTCTACCCGAGTTACAGACGAACCCTAGTTGGGTTGAAGCTACTACCAAATCTACCAAATGTCCCAAAACCTCGAGTTACAGACGAACCCTAGTTGGGTTGAAGCACAAAGACACACGAGGCAGTCGCAGTCAAACTCCCGGTTACAGACGAACCCTAGTTGGGTTGAAGCTGACGGCACGAGTGCGTACACGTTCGACAACGACAGTTACAGACGAACCCTAGTTGGGTTGAAGCCTGAATGCTATCGGCGACCCTGTAATCACAGACGGTTACAGACGAACCCTAGTTGGGTTGAAGCGGTCAATCATGATTGCAAAATGACTTGCCACACACGTTACAGACGAACCCTAGTTGGGTTGAAGCTCCCAACCGAAGGGAGCACTCTCCATCCACGCGCTTGTTACAGACGAACCCTAGTTGGGTTGAAGCGGCCAACGCCCAACTCATGGACTGGGACGAATGGGTTACAGACGAACCCTAGTTGGGTTGAAGCCAGCGGTAACATCCAGATTGACGCGAGCAATACCGTTACAGACGAACCCTAGTTGGGTTGAAGCGTGAAGCGACACACGAACACAACAACGAGTGCCATGTTACAGACGAACCCTAGTTGGGTTGAAGCTGGTATCTTGCCAGACAGAAAGAAAACGAACGAAAGTTACAGACGAACCCTAGTTGGGTTGAAGCCACCACTCGGCACCGGAAGCCATGCAAGTGCGATTGGTTACAGACGAACCCTAGTTGGGTTGAAGCGCGATGGGAGATATCATCACGACGTGGCTCGGGATACAGTTACAGACGAACCCTAGTTGGGTTGAAGCAGTCGAATCGAGCCTGAAAGACGCTGGTGCAAATCTCTGTTACAGACGAACCCTAGTTGGGTTGAAGCCGCGTCATCCGCGACCTACTGAACCTGTGGGACGCCGGTTACAAACGAACCCCTCTTCGAGAGACATATCCAATTCACACAACGACCTGCTCGCTCCTCGAACGAGTTTACCGAGACAGTGCCGAAAATTCACTTACGAATATGGATGGAGTATGCAATCAAGACCACGCCTCCGAACTGGACGATTCGGGTGAGCAGTGTCAGTGGTTGTTGATACTGCAGTCCGAGGTATCCCTCACGAAGGAGCAGCGACCCGATAAACGCAGTACTGAACGCAACCGTTGTGAGGAGAATCAACCCGAGTGATAGCGCACGCATTGGCTGGCTGTCGTGGCGACGGTACCCGCGGTAGGCTTGGTACCCGATGTACCCACCGACAAGCGTCGAGCCAAAGGCAAACGCCACGATGAGCCAATCGACTATCACGGTTGGGGTTACGTTGAGCATTTAGAGATTCTCCCACATTTTTGTGAACCGGTCCGCGGTATCCGACTCCTCCTGTCCAGGGAACTGGTCGGCGTCTGTTCGGCTGACAGTCGCTTCGAACTGCCCCTCTGCCAGCGAGATGTCGACACCCGTGAGCGATGCGACATACACACTGTAGTTGTTCGTACTGGTCTCGACTTTCGTCTGTTCTTCGAGGAGGCCGTACGACTGGAGCTGCTCGATTCGGCGGTAAGCCGTTGGTTTGGACATCTCACATTGGTCTGCAAGCTGTTGTGCGGACATTGGTTCAAGGCTCGTCGCTGCGAGGATGTCCCGGGCATACTCATCACTGAGGATATCAAGCAGTTCACCCAGCTCCGGATCCTCATTCACGTGTTGGTTACATGTCGATGCGGTCCAAAATAGCTGTCATGATTTCGGACCTCGCGGTGTCTCTGTGGTGTGGATGTAGCCACCACGTAGTGACAATACAGTCTCGCAGCATGTTGGAGGGCTTGCTGCTGCGTCAGCGGGGACTATTGCTGGCGCTGTTGTATTGACGATGGACATTGTCAGAGGCTTCACTGCGGTGGTGTTCGCAGTTGGTTGGGGGTCGTCCATCGCAACTTAGAGGAGACATGGTAAGAGAATATAATATGGTGGCGAGTTTCTGGCCCAGAAATTATTCGCGTTTCAAGCAGGGCACCCTACTGAACGGGCTACTTCGACGAGTTGGTCTCGTGAGACTCCTGTTCCACGAACAGTGTAGGCGTAGTCGTTACAATTCCACGACACTGAGGTCGTCGGCCCCAACTCGAGCGTCGCTGGACGACCAGCAACCGTCACGTGTTTCTCGTCCTCGTCGATTGTGACAGAGTAATTGAATTTCGCCACCGTGAGTTCGCGTTCCTCATCGACATACCGCAGTCCGACACCATGAATCCGACCGGTGGTCTGGGTTGCATAGGCAAATTCGAACGCTGATGGAACCGATGGCCTTGGGACCGAAGTCGAACTGTCTGTCCGTAGCGCGGAGATACTCTCGTACACTTCTGTGTTGGGCGTTTTTGGCGTGTTGACTGTCGTCGAGTCGGTTATCTCGGGTTGGAACGTTTCGTTTGTGACTGGTGCTTCGAACGTCACGTTCGTGTACGTGGTCGTCGTTGAGTGTCGCCCATCGCTGTCGACCCAGACGGTCTGGGTCTGGAGGGGGTAAAATCGCGTAGTATCGAGCCACAACTTTTGGTGGTACTTCATGTCCTCTTCAGCCGCCTCCAGAGAGACATTCAGAACGTACACCTCGTGACCGTCAACCTCACTCGTCGTAACATACTTGACGGAGTACCCACCCTGTGCGGCTAAGCGTGGTTCTGCACCGGATTGTCGGGGGACTGCAGGGAGCGGTGCAATATCTGGTTGTGTGGGCCGTCCAGCGTTGTCTGTGAGCCCCGCTGCCGCAACAAGGGCTTCGAGTCGCATCGGAAACGTGCTCTCACGGGGTGGCCCCGTCAGTTCAATCACAGTCACGCTCTCGTTGTCTGTATCGTGGAGCCAGAGCGTAGACTCATTTGAGACCTGCAGTTCGTACCGACGAGACGAGGCGTCTTGGAACCGGATTCGTTTTTGATTGGTTCCCAAGGCTCGCGTAATGTTTCCAACCGTTCGGCTCGTGACTGTCCCGTTGTGTTTCTGTGTGACTGTTCGTGTCGCTGAGAGTGTCTCAACCGAGCGGTACCGTTCGGACACGTTCGCATCAACCGTTGGCTCCTGAGCCTCCAGCGTGCTTCCAGAGACCCAGAGGGCTGCGAGGAGGCCAACGACGATGACCACGAGTAAAACAAGGGACCACCCCTTGTACGTACTTGGAGGACCTGCCATACGGGCTCCACGGCGAGACACTACTTCAAAGACGTGACATTCGTTCCCGCCCTCGGAAAATGTAACTCTGTTGAACCCTTCGGGAGATGATCGGTTTCGAACGTAGTGCTGATTGCAGAGCGCGTATTCAGTAAACCGACGTCGTGAATTCGACGACGTAGGTTTCGTTTCCGGTGTAGCTAATGTCGGCGACGGCTACCGACGAACTGTCCACGTTAAATTCCTCTAGTTCGTATATGAGGTCCTCGAAATAATCAAAATCACAGCACATTCGACAAAATGGGCCTTCGAACCGAACGACGAAACTACTGTCCGCTGACTCGACCAGCGTTGCTGTTGCCATCGGACTCCGGTACTCGTTGTACGTCTCGATTGCCTCGGTGAGGACGCTTGCGGAGACCATGGACTGGTCAAGTGAACTGCGGCCTGCACCCGAATAGATGTACGGTTGGTGCTGGCGGAGAGCGTTTCTGTGAGACAAATACACAAGTCGTCGGTGCCTGTTCTCTCATATGTCACCAGCACTTGCAGACCAAGAGTGCGAGGCCTGTACGTCGGACGCCGACCCGCTTACGGCTGCGGAGTACACTGAGTACCTCGACGAACTTTCCGACGACGTTTGGGAGGTAGTGGACGACCACCATCTCGAAAGGACGTATCCGTTCGAGAATTTCCGTGACGCACTCGAATTCACGTACGAAATCGGGGAACTCGCTGAGGAGGTGTGGCATCATCCGGATATCCACCTACAGTGGGGTGAGGTAAAAGTCGAGATGTGGACGCACAAGATCGACGGACTCCGCAAGACCGACTTCGTGATGGCAGCGCGCATGGACCGAATCTACGACAAATACGTGACAGGGCAACTCCCTGAGTGACCGAAGTCCCTTTACAGTCAGCACAACGCCTGGACCCGATTATCTACAGGGTTTCAACGCCAATCATTTCAGGAACTGTCTGTGGGGTGGTGGGGCGAGCTTCTATCATCCGCCCATCTTCTTCATGATACGACACGTATCGTTCCCACATGGCGTCACATCGCTCGGTATCTATGGCCGACGCAGAGATTGACGATTTTCTCGGTCGAGCGGGGACGGGCGTCCTCTCGTTCGCGCGTCGTAATGAGTCGTACTCGATTCCCATCTCGTACGGGTTCGACAGGAAGAATACACAGTTCTTTGTTCGACTCGGATTCGGCCCTGACAGCGAGAAAAAGCGGTTTACCGAGGTAATGAGTCGCGTTTCGTTCGTCGTCTACGGGCAAACAGCGGACGGGTGGAAGAGTGTCGTCGCCCGCGGTCGACTCGAAGAGATAACTGAGGATGCCATCGACAGCGACCTGATTCACACACTCAAAGAATCCGAGATTCCCCTTGTGACCATCTTCGACCAACCGCTTGATGAACTCGACTTTCGGATGTATCGGCTCGTCGTCGACGACCTTTCCGGACGCAAGGAAGTACCAGTCGATGAACACGGGACAGACCCTGTCAGCTAGCCCCCTGCTATCGGATGTACCGGATTTGTTCTTCTGGCGGCGTGTCGTCATCGACTCGTTCGAGCTCTGTCGCGGTCATCCGAACGGTCGTCACCGGAACTTTGGCGTGTCGAACCACTTCCTCGGCAACGCTTCCGAGGATGCGCTTTTCCTCGCCAGTTCGACCATGGGTCCCCATCACGATCAAGTCGATGTCGTAGTTGGTCACGTAGTTGAGGATAATATCGTGAGGGACTCCCTGAAGAACTGCGTCCTCGACTGACACACCCGCGCGCTCACCAGCACGTTGAATTGTCTCAACTGCGTCTTGGCCCTCTGCTTTGAGTAGCTGGATGACACGTGACTGCGTCTCATCGGGTAGCATGACGAACGCGCGGACATCGACGACGTAGAGTGCGTGAACGCTCGCCTCACTGACCTGTGCGATGTACATGGCGTGTTCGATCGCCTTTATCATACCCGGACTCCCGTCAGTGGGAAGCAGAACTGTCTCGTACACGGGACCACCTACCTCAAGATTTGTTGTGTGGGCCCTTAACAAGCAACACTAGGTGGTATCTGACCAGAGTCAGTCGGACAGCCGACATTCGAGCACGTCTCCATCCCGTGGGGCGGTGTCCTCGTCGCTCGTGCGCCGGACGACCTGTTCGTCGACGTAGTACCACGCGTCCCACCAGTAGTCCCCGTGAACGTGTCCGCCTCCGCTGTGAGTTCGACCGCTGTACCGTCGACAGAGACGTACAGAGCGTCGCTGTCACCCGGGCCTGAGAGCGGCTCGAAGTCGTTCGAGAGCGACGCCAGCAGGTCGACGTACTGGTCGACTTTCTCACCGGGCGGGTCGATGTGATGTTGGGCTGTTCCAGTTTCGGCGGCGTCCGTGAGCAGTCTGGCCAACAGCTCGTCGTCAACCTCGCTCACCGACACCACGTCTGCGCCGTCGGGCGGGGTTGCCGTTCTGGCACCCAACCAGAGCGTCGGCCTGTAGATACCACCACTGCCGGAGTACGAGAGTTCCCAGCCGTCGCCGACTGCCGTCAGCGTAGTTATAGTCCCGCTCAGCTCGTAGGAGTCGAGTTGCGACTCGGGTTCGTACTCGACGACAATCTCCCGGTAATACACGTGTTCGTACGCCTCGACGAATGACTTGACGGTGACAGCGTCGAGTTCTTCAGGCCATTCGACGTCGAGTCCCTGTGACGTCGGACAGGTCGCTGGAACGGCGGGCGACTCGGCTGTTCCATCCCCTGGTGGGACCGAGTCGGTGTCGGTCACGGTGGGTGTTCCATCGCCAGCTTCTCCCGGGCCGGATCCAGTCGTACAGCCAGCGAGTGAGAGCGTGCCGCCACCGATGGCAGCCAGGAACCATCGACGTCTCATGGTACCTAGTCAGACTCCCATCGGCAAGTGCTTCGTGGAGTATCACACAGCTGTTTGCATTACTCACCCTTCTGTACAATTCTCTCTCCTCACTACGCTATTTTTGACAGATACTATAGACATTTCTCAGGGTGCGTTAGCGAAATTCTTTGTAATTCCCGACTGGTGTTACTTATATCCGAGAATAGTCGATTCTGGGACGCTACAGTGCCTCTTTCCCAGAGAAGGTCAGTTCTGTCTGGGAAGTCGACTCTCGTGGTACCCTCAGTAGTTAATCGGGCTGCAGTGTTCTCAAGAAAGCCGCATCGAGCTGTTTGGTAATGATGATGTAGGGTGGCTGATGTCTATCACAACCCGTCTGAGGAACTCCCGAATCGGGTTGTGGTTGAGAGACCACTGTCACGATTACTGGCGAGTTGTCTTGGTTGTTCAATGCAATAGACATCGGAGCCAACGCCACTACCAAAGTGTCTGTCGGTGGCTTCAGATGACTCCCAGCGGTCGTCGCCTCGCAGCACGGAGTGGCTATTTGGTCCTCGGAGTTGTATCTTAGACTAACATGTACGACGAGATACTCGTTCCCATCGATGGAAGCACCGGTACCGAGGGGGCGGTCGTTCGGGCACTCGACCTCGCACGAATCAGTGACGCGACCGTCCACGTCCTGTCCGTCGTGGACACCAGCGCCGACCCACCTGGATTGGCCGCTCGTGACCGAGACGAACTCCGGCAGTATTCGGAGAAGCGAGGGCGAGAGGCGACCCAGGAACTCCAGCAGCGGGCGTCTGATAGGGGGCTTGACACTGTCCGGACCGTTTGGAGAGGAACCCCCCACCGAATGATTCTGGAGTACGTCGATGAGAACGCCATCGACCTCGTGGTGATGGGCACGCACGGACAATCGGAACAAAAACGCCGTCGGTTGGGAAGTACGACTGAGCGTGTGATTACCTTCGCCGACGTGCCGGTACTTGCAGTGCGACTCGCTGAGGACGTACCGATACCCGAGGAGGGTTACACCATGTACGACCACGTTGTCGTCCCAACCGACGGCAGCGACGCGGCGGAACGCGCCGCCGAACACGGATTGACCATCGCCGAACGGTACGGTGCCGATGTTCACGTCCTGTATGTCGTCGACACCTCCATCTACGGGCTGGAAGACGCGCCTCGAAGTATCGTCGGCCTTCTGGAGGAAGGCGGTCGGAAAGCCGTCGAAGGCGTCGCCACGGTGGCCCGCGAGCGGAACCTCCCTGTGACGACTAACATCCTCCGTGGCGTTCCCGAGACAGAAATTCTCGCGTACGCTGAGGGAGTCGGTGCCGACCTGGTCACGTTGGGAACTCGCGGCCGGAGCGCTGGAACCGACCATCTACTCGGCAGTACGACCGCCCGTATCGTCGGTCGAACAGATGTCCCGGTGTTGACAACTAATTGAGGTGGGTGTTCAGGGCCTTTGTCAGACCTGCGAGTCGGTCCCCGCCGAACAACGACCGCTGTACGTCTTTCCCGTCGGCGAGCGCAGGTGACGGAGCCGTTTCGCAGGCTGGAGTCACAACCTCACCGCATCTCGTCACTCTCCTTCGAGCATCCATCCGAACCGCTTTTCCCAGTACGTCTCGTCGCGAGGCTTCTTCGTCCTCCCGCGGGTCTTCTCGTCGCGAATCTGTCGCGCAACGACCTCCCGAGCCTGATTGATCGCGTGACTCGCGCCGTAGCCCTCACCGGAACCAATGTACAGACCACGGTCAGTGTGCAGGCGAATACGCGCGAACAAAAGCGGCGTTCCACGCAGCTTCTCGTCGTGTTCGTGGAGGTGAATTTTGGCATCCAGCACGTTCATGCCGTGGTCCTTGTCGTCGAGGCCGTCGATTATCGTCACGATTTCGTCGTACGAGATGTCGTCCAGTAGGTCGGACCCGTAGAGTTGGACCGCCCGGTTGCCGCCCACCTCCCACGTCAACGAGTCGAGCACGTCGGTCTTCGTCAGGATACCGGACGGTTCCCCGTCGACTTCCACGACGAGCGAGGACCCTTCGATGGCGAACATCTCAGTGACGGCAGTGTCGAGTGTCGCCAACGGGTCGATAGTCCGGACTGGTGAGGTCATCACGTCCCGAACCGGCAGGTCGAGAACCCGGGTGAGTTCTCCTTCGCGGGCGCCGAAGCCGCCTCTACGCGCGCGACCAGCGCTACTCGCCAGCGACCCGCCGAACGAGTCCGTCCCGCTCGCGTCGCCACCCTTGCTCTGACGTTCCGATCTGACCGTGAGGCCAACCACGTCGTAGAGGCTGAGGATACCGACTACTGCGGCGTCGTCGACGACGGGGAGGTGGGTGATTTGGTTGTCCCGGAAGCGGTGGAGCGCTTCGCCGATGGTGGTGGTCGGTTCCACCGAGACGAGGTTGCGGGTGTAGACGTCTTCGACAGTGGCCGCATCGAGGAATGGCTGGACCGCCTCGAGTACGTCGTCTTCCGTAACGACGCCGACCACCTCGCGACCATCGAAAACCGGCAAGAGCTTCGAGTCGCTATCGAGCATAAGTTGTGCGACCTTTCGGATGTCCTCGTCGGGTGTCAGACGAGGGACGTGCCAGACGAGTGATCCGACTTTCTCGTCGGGCTGGTGGTGTGACGTCGCAAGTTGCCGCCGCGTGATGACTCCTTGGAACTTGTCATCATGGACGACGACCCCCTTGACGGTGTGGTCCTCGAACGCGCCGGCGAGTTTGGAGACTTTCGTGTCGGGTGTGACTTCGACGTAGTCTTTTGAGACGATATCGGTGATGTTCATCGTGATTGGGTGGGGCTCTCTGTTAGTTGGATACGATTCGGCTGGGTCTGGACGCCGATACATAATGATTGACTGCGTAACGACAAGTGTTTAGCTGTCACTTCTCCGGACTGGGAACGTGAAACGATATCCCGTGGTCGGCGCAACCGAGACGCCGCGTCGGGTGATGGCTACGACTGTCAGTCCAAGTAGGTCATCGCCTCTTTGTCGGACACCTGTCCGAACCGCTGGTAGAACTGGCCGACTCCCATGAAACTGCGTGGCGTCCGGAGACACACCACGTCGTCGGCTATCTCTCGTAGTTGGGTTATCGTATCGGGTGGGCCGACCGGTACCGCGACAATGATTCGCTCGGCGTTAGCGTTCCGGACCTGCTGGATACACGTGAGCATGGTCGACCCCGTCGCCACCCCGTCGTCGACGATGACGACCGTTTTGTCGGCGACATCGGGGGCTGGTCGGTCACCGCGGTAGCGCTCGGCCTTCTTGCGTGCCTTCTCTGCTTCCTCTTTTCTGCGTCGTTCGAAGTACTCTTCGTCTCCGCCGGTACTCCGGATGCCCTCCTCGTTTCGCCACACGCTCCCGTCGCTTGCGACGGCACCGATTGCGTACTCCGGATTACCGGGGGCCCCGATCTTCTTTGCGACGACGATGTCGTGTGGTGCGTCGAGTGCGTCCGCGACCGCTTGTCCGAGCGGCAGGCCTCCCCGAGGAATCGAGAGGACGATGTCGGCGTCTATCTCGCGCTCACGGAGTTCTGCTGCGAGCAGGTCTCCGGCCTCACCCCTGTCCGCGAACTGGCTTGACTCTCCCATTGCCCTAGCTAGGGATACGTACTACAGTCTGATGTAGCATGGTGCATTCCCACGAGGCTGGAATGATAGCTCCTCGACAGCGTCACCGAGAAAGTCGTCCGACTCTCCGATGCTCCGGTGTTGACGGTTCGTTTGCCAGTCGAATCCTCTGATGAGCCCTCGTGATTAGACGTGTATAGATATCGGAAACAACTAGTTTCGGGGCACCTCGGATACTGCCCTCCTTGGGGTGTTCACTATTCAGCTTCACTGGGTGTCTCGATACTGTGTCGGAACGCACGTCGCTCCCCAAGGTGGCGTTGCAGATATCGATAGATAGGGAAGAGGTACTCCTCGATTCGACCGGAGACGCTACTCGTGCTCGCGTGGATTAACACCGGGATATCCGTGGAACGAGCCAACTCGATCGTCCGATCTGGTGTACTGCCGAACACCCAGCGCCGGAGCCGACGGTCACGGGTCGCTCCCATAAACAGCAGTCCGCCATTTCCTACAGTCGTCGAGACCAGCCCTTCGGCGACTGTGTTGGCAGTCACGTTGTGTACCTGAAGCGACTCCACCCCATGGAGTGCCGAGACGGTCTCGTCGACGGGCTCGGCCGTCCCACCCATTTGCGGGTCGACGTTTATGATATGTACCTCTGCACCCTGACCGCCCAGCCGATTCACGATTGGCAACAGGGCGAGATGGTGCGGACCGCCGCCCGCACCGACGTTTATGGTTGAAAGGTCGTCGACGACGTCCACATTGCTCGTGAAGAAGACCCCACACGGGGCGTTGTATTCGATGGTTTCTGTGATTGTCGGGCGCTCCTCCGGGTAGCCCATCAGAATCTGATCTGCCTGGTCGTCCCGGGCCGTCTGGAGGATGTCGAACGCAATGTCTCGACAGATATGCCCTTCGACAGTGTACTCCACGTCCACATCGGCATCGGAGAGTCGCTCTTTGATGCGCGCAGCTCGTTCTTGGGCTGTCCCGCGGACGATCTCGTTGGGTGTCTGGTCGGGGATGTGAGTGACGTTGAGGACCTGTACCAGTGGCTCGTCGTCTCGTCCTCGACTCAGCATCTCCGCGAGATGGACGTAGGAGACCGCCCGCTCTGGGCGTGCGACCGCGATGAGCATGCGGAATCGCTCTGTCTCCGCGTCTTCCGCGCCACCACCAGTTGGAGCACCGCTAATCGCGCCGGTAGAAGTGTCAGGGGCGACAACCTTCTCAATAAGCTCTTCGATGTGGGGGGCGCCGCCCCAGATGAAATACGCGACCAGAAGTCCAACGGTGAATACGGCACCAACGACAACCCCAACGGGTGGAAGGTTCAAGATAAGCGCGAGATTAGCCAGAACTCCGACCACGGGAAGGGCAGGAACGAGCGGCATCGAGAACCCACGTTCGATGTCTGGATGGTTCCGTCGGGAGTAAATCAGCGCGATATCCACCACGGCGAGGGGGACGAGGAGATTGAACGTGGCGAACCCGGTGAGCGGTTCGAGTCCGAGGAGGTGGACGCCGAGCAGTCCGTGCTCCGAGAAGAGCGTGATGAAGGCAAAGTTAGCAGGCTGATTGTCGCCGTTGCCGTCGTGACGCTCCAGAACGGCGTATGATAGTCGCGGTGAATACGGGCAAACCGCCGTGGGGCATGTCCCTGTTGGCCCATGAGCGATCCGATGCCGCTTGCGGCGAGGATCGACGCGTTCGAGGCGCTCACCATCGAGAAGACGGCACCGGCGACGATGAGCAACTGTCCCCACGGTCCGAGGAAGGACGCCGCCACAGTCCCCATCGCCGTCTCACCCTGTGCGAGCACTTCGCGGGGTACCGGAGCGTTCACCATCGCGATGATGACGAACGCGTACAACACTGTGACGGTGATCATACTCGCAGCGATGGCTCGGGGGACAGTCTTTCGAGGCTCGATGATCTCACCCGCGCTCGCGGCGATAGCCGAGAAGCCGAAGAAAGTGATGAACGCTAAGGCAGCGACCGAGACGATACCCACAGGTTCGACCTGGATGTTCGTCACGAACGATGTGGTCGCCTCCGCCGGTCCGGCGAACGCAATCGCTCCGGCGATGAAGACAAACAAAACGCCCACCTTCGCGCTCGTGACGATGAGCTGGAATATTCCGGATTCCTCGGTCCCACGAGCGTTAAGCAATCCAAGTGTGAGTGCGGCCAGAATTCCAACGCTTCCGTGGGGCAAGACTTGGAGTGACTCTGGAAGGATGAATCGGAAGAACCACTCGTCCATCGTTGCGAGGTAGAACGCCGTTGTACCAGTATATCCGAGAAAAAGCGACATTCCGACGCCATATTTGACGCGGTCTAGCTCCTCGAAGGTACGCGAGCAAAAGAGATACCCGCCGCCGTTTTCGGAGTATATCGAGGCGAATTCAGAGTAGGCTGCGGCAGTGATTCCAGCAACGAGTGCTGCGAGGATGAACGCGACGACGGCACTCGACCCGATTCGGAAGACAGCCGTTCCGGAGAGCGAAAAGATTCCGGCCGCGATCATCGTCCCCAATCCGATCGCGAACGCGATTTTGAAATCGAGCGTCCGCGTGTGCTCAACCATAACAGCCATTCTGTTTGTTTGTTAAGTTAATAAATCGGCAGGGGGAGTACCACTGCGAGCCACCCCGCCCACGCACTTCACACGGAGACAGTCATCCGTTATCGTGACACCCTCCCTGGGAACGGTTATACGTCGCTTTCGGCATCGGAATCGAACGGACTCCGCTCCAGATAGAGGTATTCGAGCAGAAAGACCAATTAGACCTGTATGATAATGACTGCCAGACGCCTCTCCGTCTCTCACTCTCCGCTGTGAGACGTTCCCACGGATATTTATCGCACGCGTCGTGTTGTCTGAGTATGTTCAGAATCGGTGCTCACGTCTCGATCTCAGATGGCTTCGAGGCAGCCGTCACGCATGAGTCCGAACTGGGCGGGAACTGCGGGCAGATTTTCGTTGGGTCTCCACGCGGATGGGCGGTCAGTGAGGTCGACGAGACGGAGGCCGCGGCGTTTCGGGACGCTGCTGACGAGCAGGACGTCGGTCCCTGGATTGTCCACGGCACGTACCTTATCAACCTCGCAACACCGAAGGACGACCTTGCGAGCAAGTCCCTCAACTGCGTTCAGGACGAACTCGATGCCGCGGCAAAGCTGGACGTTCCGTACTACCACAACCTCGGAGGATGGGTTATTTTAGCGTTGATTTGCCACTGGGTTAGTCTATATTACGGGGAAAGTGGGCTAGAAAAGTTATTCAAATCGGCTAATTCTCCGCAATTGTCAGAAACCAATCCAAATATTCCGTATAGAGATAGCGCCACCGCTCACGAGGGGCAAGCCGGAGTGTTCGTTCACTTAGTCCGGCGGAAGCAGCGCCGAAGAAATCAACTCAACACATTCGCCAGCGGTTATCACAGGCGCGTAGTCCATCTCCCCGTCAGCACCAGCTTTCAACAGAAAGTCAGTGAGCCGCCAGATGTTATAGAGAAGCACGGCGAACACGAAGTAGAACAGCCGAACGCGGTAGTCCTTCGAGGAAGTCTTCGCTAAGAAATCGTGTTTGATGCTCTTGTATTCGTTTTCAATCTGCCAGCGGCTACTGTAGCGCCGACAGAACGCTTCAGCCCCTTCCGGCTGAACATGAACATTCGTCGCAAAGACGGTCGTCCCATCAGTCTTCGTCGAAGGGACGTACAGAAACTGCATCGCGTGCGAACCTTGCTCGACGTGGACAGACGCTGACTCAACAGCGACTTCTTGGCCGTCCCGCTCCATCTGCTCAATCGCTTTCCGCTCTGAGCTAGTGATCCGTTTAGGAATCAGGTAGTTCACGCCAAGGTCCGAGAGTGTCTGAAACACTCTCATCGAGTCGAACTCACGGTCACAGAGTACCATCTCGATAGGCACGTGTTCTTTCGCTTGACGGACTAACCGCCGGACAACACGGTGGATTCGATTCGGCGGATTGCTGTCCCACCCCGAACTTTCACGAATCGGTTCGACAGCTAAGACCAGCGGGACGTTCTGACCGACAATCGAGAGGGTAGCGAATTTGAATGCACGCTCGTCTCCGTCTTTCGTCCCGCTTACCATCGACATTCCTTCAACATCACCGAAGTAGGGAACAGTTGTAATATCGAGTGCGACAGTCACTGGCCGCCGAAACGAGACTTCGGACTCAATTACTGAGAGTAGCTGGTCAGTAGCGATGTTGAACCCATCGAGAAGTGATTCACCATCGAATTGCTTGACTGCCCGGAGATGGGTATCACCGTGAGGGCCGAACTCTTTCCCGCGTCGGTACTGAAAGCGTGCTGCGCCTTGTGCGGTTCCACAGCCGACCATTCCCATGAACGTCTGTAACTCGAAAAACCGAGAGTCATCATACGACGAGTTCTCTGCCCTACCAGAGTCGAACGGATTGAAGCAATGCTCACGAGCAAGGCGAGTCGTGCGGAAAATCTCTTTATCGTCGAACGGGACTCCCTGCTCTTCTCCACTTCCAGACTTCTTTGAGCCACGTTCTTCGGAATCAAGGACTTCGTGCTTAGGACGTACTTCGGCAACAGACGGGCCAAAGTCGTGGATGTTTTTGACGAGAAGGTGTGCCCCTCGTTTGACAAACTCACGAATGGCGTCGTCGAAGCGATTACGCCACGTTCTCGACAAGACCGACACATCGGGAATACGGTCGAGACCAACCGCTGAGGCGAGTTCGTGGTGGTTGGAGAGTTCTCGATAGCTGTCCCCGGTAACTTCGCGGTAGAAGAAGAGTTTGAGTATTCCCTGAAATGAGTACGATACTGGATGCCACTCAGGATAGTTGTCTTCCAAATTATCGGTACGGACTTCAAGTTCTTCGAACGCTTCGAATAGTGAATTGTTGAACTGGAGAGATTCTCGAAGGTCAAGACCGACAAGAAAGGCATCAGTCATTCGAGCGGCACGGGCATTCATGTTCTCTATGTGATGAGAACTACAGAAATGGTACTTTAATTGTTGCAATCTCCTTTGATTGTTGTAATCTATTTAAATTGTGGTCATTTTAGAGTCGGTGTTGTATTATTAAATTCAAATATCTTAGCAATTATTCTCCTTCCAAGTAGACCACTATTTATCTGTACATAGAATGCATATTTACCAGGAGAGATCTCATTTTTATTAATAGGAATGATTGTATTCTCAAAGTCTCCAGAATATCCAATATCTACTTTCCAAGACCAAGACTCGCCACGTTCTAATTTCTGAGCTGAACTTCCAGTGAAAGAATCTTCTATTAACTTCCAACCACCCTCTGTTCGCTTTGCTAATCCACGTCCTGGAAATTCCGGTCCAAACCTAATTGGCTCAAAACTATTATTTATGATTGTAAATGATGGTGAATCAGTAAGTGAGTAATTTTCTGATTTACTGTGAATATATGGCCTTGTTGAACTAGGCTCGTTGCAATACGTAGTTAAACGATTGCTCAAGTTCGGACAGTCTCTATTCGACTCAGAAGTACAGCCAGAGAGAGTCAATAATACTATTGCTGAAAGAAATTTACGCCGGTTCATAGTTACCAGTTGACCCACTGTCAATTAGATGTGTTGGCAGACGCCCATCTCAACTTACTTTGTGTCCTTAGTATAAATCATAATCCTCAATATCCGTTTATAAAATGTACTCGCAAAGTATTGTAGAGACTATTTTATCGGATTAGTATTTGACTTACTTTCACACTTCGACCGGGTCGTCTTGTTCAATTCTTGGAATATGTGTCCCTCGGGCATCCCAAGATGGGTTACTACCAACTGCATCAGCGTGGACGCCAATGATATAAACATCATCATTGCTGTCCTTCTCAAAGTAGCAACCACCAGAATCTCCTTTATCTGTTTGTGAGTCGTACCTGTGAATCTCTACTTCATAGTCATCAAAGTTATCAACTCTAGCAGTTGTACGTCCTGAAGTTCTACCTTGTTGATACACAGTAGTCGAATTTTGACAAAGTTCTTCTATGCGATCAATTGGGGTATGGCCTTTTATTGGCCACCCCATATAATCGTTGAAGGTGCTATTACTAGCAACGTCCCACTTTGTATTCCTTCCATCATTTTCAATGACTGCGACATCATATCCAGATACGTGTCTTGCTTTGTAGCTCTCCCCTACTGCTCCATTGTTAGCATTACTAGGTTGGTACGCCCTTTCATCTTCGTTGGCATTGACACAGTGACCAGCAGTTAACCATCCCCAAGTAGTTTCAGTTGGTTTGTAGACGAAACAAGGAGTACAGTACGTACACTGATTTTCAGTCCCGAGAATGAAGGTTCCGGCCGCACCAGCTGGTACGTCATCATACTTCTTAGTATAGTAGTCCGTTTGGACCAATCTCGTTTTTTCAAATTTGATTGGGATGTTTTCTACTTCAACAGAATTTTTGCCATATGAGATACTTTCGCTGGTTGATGATGGCAGTGATTCTCGAAGTGAATTCAACACATCATCTGCAATATTCTCTTTCTCCCCATCCTCATAATATCTGAATTCAACAATTATTTTAAAATCCCTCTTATTTTCCTTTTTATTATTACCAATCCTTACATTCACATTATCTGACTGAAAGCTTTTCCTGACGCTCTCGTTCACACGCTTATATGCCTTCTTGGCCCCCTCAATTTCTGCCCAATCTTCACGAGGGATAGTGTGGTAAACTCCCTCTCGCTCCAATTTGATACTCTGGCCTTGTTTAGCGGCTTCAACAACTTCTTCGTGGTTGGTATGTTTGATATATTTCAGCCGTGGGACCTCGTTTTTTGGATCGTCAGTTAACTGAGCAAGTGATTCTTTGCTCATGTACTGAAGAGCTGTAGCGGTGACACCTAAGTTTGCTAGAGTTTTGACAAACCGACGTCGGCCGAACAAATTGTAATTTGTCATTACAAATGACTTATTGATTATTATGGTTATAAATCTAATCAATGTTAAAATCACATGACGAAAGTCACTAATCAACTGATTTCAAGTTACTGCACCCAATTCCGCAAATTTGTTGTTGAAATTAAGTTGTGCCTTCTGTTCAAGCATACCGAAACTGAAATAGGAGCAGTCTACCGATTCCGATTTTACGTCACTCAGGAAATTTTCCGAGCTTTCTCATTGTGGTGAATTCGAAAAATCGCGAGATGAGAGCCTAATCAGACCAAACCAATGTGAAAATAAGACACGCAACAAAACCCAAACTCCGAAACTGTGGTACTACGTGTTCCACCCCGGAGCGCATACTGGCTCCGGCGAGGAGACTGGCATCGAGAATGTCGGTGAGCGGTTGTCCAATGTCGACATCCCGAGCGACGTAACGCTCCTGCTGGAGAACACGGCCGGAAAGGGTACCACCGTCGGCAAGCGACTCGAAGACCTCGATGACATGGTGGAGACATCAGCCTACGAATACGGTGACCTCGGTATCTGCCTCGATACGTGCCACCTCTTCGCAGCGGGTTACGACTTTACCGACGAAGCAGCGATGGACGACCTGGTCGACAAGGTCGATTCGACCGTCGGCATCGAAAACGTCCAGTATCTCCATCTCAACGACTCGAAGCATCCTCTCGGCTCCGAGAAAGACGAGCACGAGCACATCGGGGATGGAGAAATCGGCGAGGCAGGCTTTCGCCAGTTCGTCAACCATGACGCGCTTCGCGAGAAGCCAATGGTCCTTGAGACGCCCGAAGACGAGAGGGGGTACGCGTGGAATATAGAGAAAGTGACGGAACTCCGAACCGGCGACTGACGGGAACCCATTTGCGAACGTGTTTCTGGCAGTGATTCTGTGAACTCCCGGAGTGTAGGGGTTGAGACCACTCGACAATGTTGCTGAGACCGTCCTGCATCGGCGGTATCTCCAATAGAACGAGGAGGGAACCGTGGTTGAAACGCCATCTGAAATGTTTCATCGTATCGCTGCAAATCTCGCGATGGCCGAGGCGCAATTCGGTGGTGATGTCGACACGACCGAAGAGCGATTTTACAAGGCGATCAGCAATCTCGATTTTCTCTCAAATTCGCCAACGCTGATGAACGCTGGAACCGAAATCCAGCAGCTTGCTGCCTGCTTCGTCCTCTGTCGGACCTCGCCAAGAGCAGCGCGACGAAGCGACGGTCCAGAACCGCGTGGATGGGCTGCGGTCGAAGCAATTCAGTATCGTCGAATTCGAATCCGGCGTCTGAGAAACCATCAATTCAGTGGTAGTACAGGTATTACAGACATACCTGTGTAACTGATAACTAACATACACAATCGCCATCGGTACCTGCGACGACAGACAACCACCTACTGTTCCCTTTCATACTCTCGGCAAAGACTGGGAAATGATAACAAGTTTATCAATCTGTGTGGCGAACCGAGAGTAAGGGAGGAATGATGTCCGCGACGTCACAGTCAACGCGGTTACCGGCCACAGGCCGGGTGAGATGAAAAACGTTGGAAGCACAGGGTTCTCAATGCTCACGCCCCGGCTTGTGATACGCCGAATGAACATCGTTCGCTCCGGTTTGATTCCTTGCTGAGAGGTGCGGTTTTCACCGAGTACACCAATACGACATATGTTTGAGTGCTTTACTCATTCGGTTGTCTGGCAGAGACAACTGAATTTAGTAATGTGTGGCGATATTCGCTCTCCAAACAGATAAACCACATAATGCTATATTGAATTGCATTCGGTCGAAGACAACGCTGGCAGCGTTACCACCTACAGAAGCCAATCCGGACACTGTTCGCGGTCGGGAACAGTGGACTGACGAGCGCAGGTTTCCTTGGACAGTTCTTGTCTCCGCTCGTCCGATTCTCGCCATTGGCAAGGGGAACTTCACGATGGAGATACGGTCGGATACGAATCCACCGTCGAACACCTTCGAGACCATCCGAGACCGGACGACACAGGGGTGCCCGTGAATGCATAGGTGGCGCACTCGACGCGGGACGACCAGAGCGAACACTGAGTGAACTACCTTGTGTTCAAGTTCACTTCGTCCCGAAGTGAGGAAGGACTATCGTACTATCTGTGCTATGTATATGCATGCCAATTCGAACTGCGACCGAAGACGATGTCGACGCTATCCTTCGGGTAGCGGAACAGTCTTGGAAAAACGATTATCCGGAAATCCTGACCCGTGAAACGGCCGAGACAGCCGTTACTGACTGGTACATTCCCGAGCAGATTGCGGCCGAACTCTACAAGAGCCAAGCGCGGATTCTCGTTGCCGAACGCGAGGACACAGTCATCGGGTTCGCACACGTGACGTGGAGCAACGCCGAAAAGGTGGGGTATATCCTTCGGATTTACGTTCACCCCGACCACCGCCGAGAGGGCATTGGACGTGAGTTGCTCGAGCAGTCATGTACTGACCTCGAGGCGCAGAACGTCGAACGGGTTAACGCGATGGTCCTCGTAGAGAACGGTCCCGGTAACGATTTTTACAAACGGTTCGGGTTTGAACACGCCGACGAACGTGAGACGATAATCAGCGACAAGCCCTATCCGGAAAACAGGTACGTGCTCGAACGTCCGTTCGAATTGGACGGCGACTGACCACGTTATCTGTCTCCACTCCGACCCACTCCGAGTGCTTCAGGTTCGATGAACGTGATATCGCTCGCCCGAACGGCTGTGACTGGCGGATTCGTTATCTTCCGGCAAAGACAAGTCGGTGTTCCCGGAAGACCGGATTGACCGTCGGTCTCGACGGTGTCCGCGGAGCCGATCAGTCCTCGCCGCTGCACAGAGACGGCGAGCGAGTCAGTCTCTTTTTCGGTCAATCCTCGTTCGCGACGCACGTCATCGACTGTTAAACACGACCTCCGCTCCGCAGGCTAGGGTTCGTCGTGGTTTTCACCAACGTGGTGGTCGTCCCCCTCATCGTGTATGGTGCCGTCTGGCGGCAGCGGGTTGACCGGGGCGACAATAAGCAACGAACAGACCTGAACTGAGTCGAGGTGGGCTACTTTTAAACCCACAATTCGAGCTAAAATGGTCAACTAGAGGTGCGGCGGCGACCTGCTACAGCTCGTCGAGATACCTTTCGAACCTCGCTGCGGCGCGTTCGAAGGGAGTCTCCGATTGGATATCGATGCCGAGTGCCGAAAGCGAGTCGAGTGGGGATCTGCGCCCGGTCAGTCGAAGGAACTGCCGGTAGTCCTCGGATACTATCGACTTTTCTTGGAGACGCTCACGAACTGCGAGTGCCCCAGTTGCACCGAGTACGTACTGATAACTCGAATAGGGTATCCGAAGACCGACCCCCTCAACCCGGTCGATAACTCCGTCACGGTCGTAGACCGGGTCGAACTCGTCGAGTAGGTCGTTGAATAGTTTCCGTGCCACCTCCGGTGTCAGTATCTCTCCGGATTCGATTTTTGTGGCGAGAGCGTGGTTATACGCCGCAGAACGGGCGTTTCGATACAGATTTCCTGCAATGCACTCGACTAGGCGATTCTGGGCGTGGGCAGCGAGTGGGCCACCCTCCTGTACACACTGCTCTGCTAATAGTAACTCGTGCAGAATCGAGGGGATCTCACAGATAGCGGAGGGGCTTGTCGCATACCGTGCCGGGGACACTCGATGAGACGCGACGTTCAGTGCATGACCGAGTTCGTGCGTGATGTAGAACATCGTTCTGACATCGCCTCGGAAGTTCGCAAGAACGAACGCGCCGTCTGCTGCCGAGGACGGACAATATGCTGGAATATCGGTTCGTTTGTTTTGCGTCGGGTACACGTCGATACGGCGGTCGGTGAGGAAATCTCGCGCTCGGTCCACGTACGCTTCTCCAAGCGGTGCAAGTGAGTCTGTGATATGCTCCAACGCGTCCTCGTATTCGATATCCGGGGCGGACGGTTCAGCGAGCGACACACGACGGTCCCACGGGCGGAGCGTCTCGACATCAAGCCTTTCTCGCCGTATCCGTTGTGCTCTGTGATACGGGCCGAGGTTGTTTCGAACCGCGTCGAGGAGCGCATCGTGAATGGATTCGGGGACGGCGAGTTCGAGACCGGATTCGGGATACGTGCCTCGAAGGTCTCGATGCCGGATGGAGTCATATCCACGCAGTCTGGACTCCGTGTCTGCTGCAGAGAGTTTCTCTGCGGACGCTCGAATCGTCGTTGCAGCGAACCGGTGCCACTCCGTGTGATACGCTTCGTACACACGCTGCCGGTAGGCTCGGTTAGGGTGGGACAACTCCGTCTGGTAGTTCCCGTGTCGGATTTCGACGGATTCCCCGTCGGGACGGTTCACTTCTGGTGGGTCGAAATCTTCGGTCGTAATCGTTCGAAGAACCCGGTTCGCTCCGGATCTGACCGCTCCATGCTCGCTAATAACCGTTTCAACGTCCTTCGGCCGGACATGGTTCGCCTGTGAGCGGAGGTTCTCTGCGTAGTAGCGGTAGTCTGCTAATGGCTCGACGAGTGAGGCGAAGTCGTCGTCGTCGATATCGCCGAGTGCTCGACGGACCGACGACACGACGGGGTCGAAAGCAGCTTCTAAGTCCCTGAATTCGAGTTGGCGTTTCTCCGCAGCCTCGGAGTCGGTATGAACGTTCCTCGACAAGGTTGCGTAGAGGTCGAGTCGCTGGCGAAGTCGATGACACGATTCGGTTTCAGAGAGGAGTTCTCTAAGTTCCGCGGTTGTCCCCGGGGGCTCTGTTGCCAGATTGTCAAGGTTCTCTACCCTTTCGAGGAGTTCGTCACAGGTGGTTTTCCATTCGTCTGGGCTCTCGAAGATTGTGGTCAAATCGAAACGGTACTCGGGGCTGACTTCAGTTCGGGCTGGTAGTTCCATGCGTATTGTCGGAGCAGTCGCTGGGTGGATATCGACGATAGCAGCGGCAGTGGCGGCGTAATCGAGCGCCAAAAAGGATTAATTGGTCATGGATCTGCCGTCGTTACTCGCTGGGTCTCTCCGAGATGATATAAATATTCCGTCAGTTATCGGGATCGGACCGAACCAGTTCGGCACAATGCTCAACCGAATTTGACGGGTCGGTTAGAAAAGATGCAACCTATGACACCCGACGAGCAGACTGCGGTCAGAAAGCACACGTATCGAAAGCTGCAGCCGAGAGGTAACCAGCAGTTCGGAGGTGAGCAGTAATGCCTCGAATCGACTTCGACGCCGAGCGAGTGTACGACGACGACCGGTTTTCCGCACAGGCTGGATTCCGAAGCGAGCGCGTGAAAGTCATCTGTGGCTATTTCGAGCCCGGACAGTTCATTCCGGTTCACGCGCCGTCGAGCGACCTCGTGGTCGACGTTCGGTCGGGGACCGGAATCGTCCGGGAGGGAGAAACCGACCACCGCGTCGAACCGGGTGACATCATCACCGTTCCGGCGGACACGAAACGCGGTATCAAAGCTGACGACGATTCGAGGCTCGAAGCGTTGCTGGTGACTTCGCCGCCGCCGACAGACGAAGAACACGACCCAGTCCGTCGGGGACTCGCAACCGGTGAGTTCGAACCGATGGCAGCCGACGACTGAGCGGCTGTCGTTTCGTCTGTTCCATTCTCCTACCCGCTTCTCCTCTGTCTCTCGTCGAACAGTGCGCTGAGCGAACGTGTTCGGGCGAATAGCTACGTCCGTCTCGAACGGAGATATCGGTAGCAAGTGGTGAGTACCATGATGACAGAAACAATCGACCCAGACCGACAGGTGAGTTCGTTTGTCGAAGAGACACTGGCGTTCGCGCCCGTCTTCGAGGAGTTCGGTATCGACTACTGCTGCGGTGGCGACGTACCGCTCGCAGTAGCCTGCGAAGCGGCTGACGCAGATATCGACGCTGTTCAAGCGCGACTCCGTGAAGTACAGGAGAATGCAGACGACGAGTCGTTCGAGTGGGACTCGTTGGCAGAACTCTCGGACCACATCGTTTCGGCGCACCACGACCGCCTGCGTGAGGAACTCCCCACGCTGGAGGCACTCGTCCACAAGGTTACGAAAGTCCACAGCGAGGACCACCCTGAACTCGAGTCGGTCGAACGGGAGTTCGTCGCCCTCGCCGAAGAAATGCAGACGCACATCGTCGAAGAAGAAGAGGACCTCTTCCCAATCGCCCGAAAAATCGACGACGGCGAGTCGCTGACCGACGACGAGACTCGAACCATCGAACGAGAAATCGAAGGGTTCGAAGACGACCACGAGGCGACTGCCGAGCGCCTCGAACGGCTTGCCGACCTGACCAACGGCTATGCGGTTCCGGAGGGTGCGTGTGCCAGTTATCGGAGTATGATCGAACGCCTCGAAGAGTTAGAGCGGGACACCCACCTCCACGTCCACAAGGAAAACAACGTCCTCTTCCCCGCCGTCGAGTCGGCCTTCGACGCCGACGCCTGAACCCTGACGCCAGAACATCAACGCCAGAGAACCGACACCAAAACCGAACCAGGGGTCGCGCCTCCGATTCCAGATACTCCTTTTAACGTCTGAAATCTAACTGGACTTTCAGAGAATTCAAAGAGAAAAACATACCGAAAAAAGACGCTAACAACGAAAAAGACTGGTATTGACACCGTCTCATCCACGTTCTATCAAATATTTTATGTAGATTCACGGGGCATTTCGAATGAAGTGTCACAAGGGTGTCTATTTCAATCGTGGCAGTGCTCGGTACCGTTGACGACCACTCACAGATAGCCTGATTCCGCACACACAAGTCAAGAATGAGGGGGCCCTTATACCGGATATGACTGGACAGGGAGACCGTCAACATTGGTTTTCGGACCATACTGTATTGTCGATCTTGGCGGTAGTGAGCGCCGTTCTCGCCCTACTTTTCGTTTTCACACAGCTTCAGTATATCTTGCTCGCAATCGTCCTCGCATACGTTCTCGCACCCGCACAGCGGAGACTCGAGCGTTACACAACCCCAGTCACGGCCGCCCTTACCCTCATCTCGCTTTCGATATTTGCACTCTTCGTTCCGGTCGCATATATCCTCACAGTCGCAGTCCAGCAGGGACTGGGGCTGCTAACCGTCCTCCAAGAAGGGGAATTCAGTCTCGACACCATTCAGGACCGGATCGAAACCATTGGCTATGTGATCGATTTCGAACTGTTGTATGCGACATATCAAGAGCCAATCGCTACTGGAGTACAACGTCTCGCAACCGGCGCGGTAACCGTCATCGGCGGTCTCCCCGGCGTGTTGATCGGACTCACCGTGACGTTGTTCGTACTATTTGCATTGTTGCGAGACGGTGAACAGCTCGTGACATGGCTGCGTTCGGTTGTCCCTATCTCTGATCGTGTAGAGAGGGAACTTCTTAGAGAACTTGACACCCTCATGTGGGCGTCCGTTATCGGGAACGTCGCTGTCGCGGGGGTCCAGGCGGTACTGCTCGGCATCGGATTGGCGCTCGTTGGCATGCCTGGGGTTGTGTTCTTGACCGTAGCGACATTTGTCCTCACATTGCTCCCACTCATCGGGGCATTCGGTGTCTGGCTTCCGGTTTCGGGCTACCTGCTCGTAATCGGTCGTCCCACCGCAGCGGTACTGCTTTTCGTCTACGGGTCGGTGGTCAGCGCCTCGGACCTCTACCTTCGCCCGGCGATCATCAACCGGAGCGGAGCGCTCAACGTAGCGACCATCGTCGTAGGAATCTTCGGGGGAATCGTCCTGTTTGGGGCGATCGGTCTGTTCGTCGGCCCCGTCATACTCGGCGGATCGAAGATCGTCCTTGACCTGTTTGCCCAGGAGCGAGCGGACTCGACCGTCGGCTGACAGGAGACCGTTTCCGAAGGAAGCAACTGGTCGAAAATGGGCTCGATAAGCGCCACAACCGTGGTTCGCCGGAGGTTCTTCGGCGCACTCGTTCCACTCGTGCTGGATTGGCTCGGTTGCGATCCGGCCACGTTGGCTATCATCTTCATTACGACCGCGACTGACGTTCTTGGGTTCTTTCTCTTCCTTGGACTGGCGCAGGTCGTGCTCCTGTGAAACGTCCCTCCTTACTTCTTTCTATCTAGCCACTGAAATACAGGACGATGAGCACGGCTCAGTCACTCTACGACTTACTCGCCGAAGGCAGTGAACTCACTATCGTCTGTCACAACAATCCTGATCCGGATTGTCTCGCAAGTGCACTCGCACTGGGCCGGATTGCAGCTGCTGCCGGTATCGACGCGCGACAGATCCTGTACAGTGGCGATATTTCCCACCAGCAGAATCGTGCGTTCGTCAATCTGCTCGAGGTCGACCTCGAACCGTTCGACCCTGCTGCCGTTCAAGACCGAGATGCAGGGTCGCTGCTTGCGTTTGTCGATCACGCTGTCCCAGGCGCGAACAACCAGGTCCCCGAGGGAACCCCTGTGGATATCGTCATCGATCACCATCCAGTCGAGGAGATTGACGCCCGGTTCGTCGATCACCGCGAGGCCGTTGGAGCGACTGCGACTATCCTCACCGAGTATATTCAAGAACTTGGCATCGACCTCGATACGACGCTTGCGACGGCGCTCCTGTTTGCGATTCGACGTGAGACACTCGGCTTCCTCCGAGGAGCAACTCGGGCAGAGTACGACGCGGCGGGATATCTCCACGACAACGTCGATCAAGATCTGCTCGGGCAGTTGTCCTCACCGTCGGTCAGTGGCGCGACCGTCGACGCCATCGCGACCGCCATTCAAAACCGGACGATACGGGGGTCGGTACTCATCTCTCACGTCGGCCGGACGAGCGAACGGGATGCGTTACCACAAGCTGCCGACTATCTCGCCACGCTAGAGGGTGTTGATACCGCTATCGTCTTCGGAATACTAGCGGAGACCATCCAGCTCAGTGCACGGTCGACGGATGCACGGGTCCATATCGGCGACGTGCTCCACGAGGCGTTTGCGGATGTCGGGAGTGCTGGCGGTCATCGGGAGATGGCGGGTGGCGAAGTCCCACTCGGTATCTTCGCTGACTACACGAGCGACGATACGCAGTTGCTCGCCATCGTCGAACAGGTCATCACGGCACGTCTCGTGGCTGGGCTCAACCTCACCGACGAAACGGACGACCAATCGAGTCCATCAGAGGCTGAGTGAGACAGATGAGTCAGGCGGGAACCCCGACGTCCAACGCCAGATGGACCAGCGTCGAATTATCGATGACCGTAAACGCCAATTCTGCAATAGATGTTTCTTGCTCGCGCCGGAATATACGTCCATGGACCATCCAGCATTGACGAACGACCTCGCAGCCACGTTAGAGAGCGGAGACGTTGCGCTCGGCCTGCTCGACAACACGTACAGTCCCACACTCGTGGAATTCTACGGTGAACTCGACTTAGATTTCGTCTGGATCGATCTCGAACATGGTGGTCCGGACCCGTGGGACGCGAGTCTGATGGAGGACCTCCTACGCGCTGCCGAACGGACGGACCTCGAACTGCTCGTCCGACTCCCCGACACGGACCCAACGCTGGTCCGGAAGGCTCTCGACCTCGGGGTCAGGAACGTCTTTCTGCCGCGCGTGGAGACGGCGACAGAGGTCCGTGAGGCGGTCAAATCCGCTCGATTCAGCTACGACGGGAATCCGGGAGAACGTGGACTTGGGTCGCCCCGGGCCCGACGCTGGGGGCTCGCCGACGACTACATTGCCACCGAGGACCGGGAGACGGTCGTCGGCGTGACCATCGAGACTGAGGCCTCCGTCGAGAATCTGGACGAAATTCTGTCGGTCCCAGAACTGGGATTCGTCTTCATCGGCCCACTCGACCTCTCCGTATCGCTCGGCTGTCCCGGCGAAATCGACCACCCGGATGTGCAGGAAGCCGTCGAGACCATTCGTTCGAACGCCGTCGATGCAGGTGTTCCCGTTGGCGGTCTCGGATTCGGGATAGACGATGTCAACGAGAAAGCGGCGAATGGCTACCAGATGCTAAACCTCGGGAGCACGACTGGGGCGCTCCAGCAGACCGTCACTGGCTGGTTCGACGCCTATACGGGCGAACGACCAGTAAATAAATAAGTGACAGGTACTGCTCGTTCTGAATCGGGATTTCGATCCGCGGCGATACTCGGTGAGCTGGTCTCGCCGGTCCATCAGATTGACAATCAAAGAACAGAAATTGTAGTCTCAGTTGCCAGTGTACATCCAGTGTCCCGGAACCGTTTCCCTATAGCAAACGATAAATGAGTATGGTTTTTGAACAGGATCTCCCGGGGGATTCTCGTTTCACTGCTTGTAGTCCTCGATCAACCCACCTCGCAGCACGATCTCGACCTGGCGCGGGTTCAACCTGTGCTCGACCGAGAAGGCGGTGCCCTGGGTGGCGTTACGCACTGTGACCCGGTTTCCGTTCTGTATCTCCTCGCGAACGTCGGGGAGTTCGAGGGTATCACCCTGCTCGATCGCCTCGTAATCGGCCCGGTCGACGAATTCGAGGGGCACGATACCGAAGTTCACGAGGTTCTGCCAGTGAATGCGAGCGTAGCTGACGGCCAGTGCCGCCCGCATTCCCAGATAGTAGGGCGCCAGTGCGGCGTGTTCGCGCGAACTCCCCTGCCCGTAATTCGACCCGCCGACCACTAGCCACGGCGCTCCCTGTTCTTGGGCTCGCTTGTAGAAGCCTTGCTCGACCTGGTCGAACACCCACTCGCTGATCTTCGGGATGTTCGACCGATACGGGAGCACCTCCGAGCCGGCGGGCATGATCTCGTCGGTCGAGATATCGTCGCCGACCTTCATCAACACGGGGCCGGTAATCGCGTCCGGCACGCGTTCGAACGCCGGGAGGGACTTCACGTTGGGTCCTTTCTCCAGCTCGCCGCCGGGGGTCTCGGGGGGCGCACTGAGCGCCGTCTCGTCCACGATGATTTCCTCGGGTTCGGTCCAGGTCGGGTACTCGATGTCGTGGGTCTCCTCAAGGGTGCGCGGGTCCTTGATCTCACCGGTGAGCGCACTGGCGGCCGCGGTTTCGGGACTACAGAGGAAGACACTGTCCTCGCGGGTGCCAGTGCGTCCGGGAAAGTTCCGCGGGACCGTTCGCAGACTGTTCCGGCCGGAGGCCGGTGCCTGGCCCATTCCGATACATCCGTTGCACCCGGCCTGGTGGACGCGGGCACCGCTCGCGTACAACATTCCGAGATACCCCATCTCGGTCAGATTCTGGAGCATCTGCCGGGAGGTCGGGTTCACGTCGAAGCTGATCTCGGGGGGAACCCGCTGTCCGTCGACGATCATCGCCGGGACTGCGAAGTCCCGAAGTCCCGGATTTGCGCTGGAGCCGATGTAGGCCTGGTAGATTTCTTCGCCTTGCACGTCCGCTACCGGAACGACGTTGCCGGGACTGGACGGTTTGGCGATCATCGGTTCGATCTCGTCGAGGTGAATCGTCTCTGTCACGTGGTACTCGGCGTCGTCGTCGGCGTGTAACGCTTTGAACTCATCCTCGCGCTGCTGCTGAGCGAGGAACCGCTTTACGGCATCGTCGGCAGGAAATACGGTACTCGTCGCACCCAGCTCGGTGCCCATGTTGGCGATGACGTGGCGATCCATCGCGGTCAGGGAGTCCAACCCGGGTCCGTGATACTCGATGACACGACCGACGCCGCCGTCGACGTCGTGGCGGCGCAGCATCTCGAGGATGACGTCCTTGGCGCTGCACCACTTGGGGAGTTCGCCACGCAGCTCGACGCCCCACACTTCAGGCATGTTTACGTGGTAGGGCTCGCCAGCCATCGCCATCGCGACGTCGAGGCCGCCGGCTCCGATCGCCAGCATGCCCATCGCGCCCGCGGCCGGCGTGTGCGAGTCCGATCCAACCAACGTCTTGCCCGGCACTCCGAATCGCTCCTGGTGGACAGGGTGCGAGACGCCGTTGCCGGCGGGCGAGAACCAGATTCCCCACTTCTGGCAGGCACTTCGTAGAAACAGGTGATCGTCGGGGTTCTTGTTGTCCTCCTGGATGAGGTTGTGGTCCACGTACTGGGCAGACAGCTCGGTCTCGAGGTGATCGACGTCCATGGCTTCGAGCTCGAGCATGACCATCGTGCCGGTGGCGTCCTGGGTCAACGTCTGATCGATGTCCAGTGCGATTTCTTCACCCGGCTCCATCCGGCCGTCGACGAGGTGGTCTTCGATGAGTTTTTCTGTGACAGTTCTTGGCATGGGTTAAGATACGACGAATACCCCCTTTGTTCTTCGGTAACTATTCGACCACGGCTCGCACAGACAGGAAAGTGCGAAACCAACCCTCTGAGAAGTGTCACACGCTACCTCTCATTCATAACGCTCGGAGGGGTGATAAGAGAGTGATGCTAACCATCTAGAAATCGACTCTCGAATATCTCTCTATGGTTCAGTCGGTAGAGGTTTTCTCGAGCGAACGTCGGGCGAACAGAGCGACGTACCGTCTGAACGTCAACTTGAATACGGCTGGCGAGAGGACAGTAGCCCCGAATTTCCGAATGGGACAATGTCCTGATTAACCGAGTTAATCAATGCTACTCAGATGGGACCACCCGATTAATCAAAAACAGGATGGGTGTGAATACGTTTCAGGTTAAAGTACCTGGGAGACGTAAGTGTGTTATGGTAGTACCACACGGAGTCCTGGATAGTGCCGTCTCAGTCCAAGCGGTGCCGTTGCAGTTCGGGGGTGGTTTCATTGAGCTTGCAGTCCTCTTTTTGATACTCGCGCTCGTTGCAGCAGTGCTCGGTGCTCGGGAGGTCGCTGGAGTCAGTATGAATATCGCAAAATGGCTCGTCATCATCTTCGTCGTCCTCGCTATTGTCGCGTTCATTCTGTAGACTCACCCCCTCTCCCTGGGTACTCTTCGCCCATTGGTCCAACTGGGAACGCGCCCGTAGTACGAGCTGTCGTTCGTCTGGAAACTCGGCCATACTTTTAGCACGACGACTTCGGAAAGGGACAATTATTTGCCATCAGCGTCTCAACCGCCGGACAGGTCCCTGAATATACATGAGTGAACAAAGCGAATCCCACGACGAGGACATTCGCAGCGATGGGGCGGGGGTCGTCGCGCCGGACAACGAAACCCCGGCGTGGCACGAGCGGAAAAAGCGGTCGACCGGCCTCTCACGGCTGACATACGAATACTTCGAGCGTTCACGCAGAGAGGACCAAGACCTGCGCATGGAGTCCGACTACGTCGAACGCGACGTGCTCGGATTCCCGGCGTGGCCGCACGAACTGGTCCGCAACCTCTCGATTGCGTCGTTTTTCGTCGGGATGATTCTGTTCCTCGCGGCGACGATGCCGCCGCACATCGGTGCACCCGCGAACCCGTCCGACACACCCGGTATCATCCTTCCCGACTGGTACCTCTACTGGTCGTTCGGCCTGTTGAAACTCGGTCCGCTGAACCCCGAACTTGCCGTACTCGGCGGGCAGAAGCTGTTAGGTGACCGTGCTTACGGCGTCCTCGCGAACGGCGTCGTCGTCGGTGCAATTGCTATCGTTCCCTTCCTCAACAAGGGGAGCGCGCGCCGTCCTGTCGAAGAACCGTTTTGGGCGTCTATCGGTGTGGGCGGTGTCGTGTTCGCGCTCACGATTAGCATCTACTCGGCGAAGAACCTCATCCCGATGAACGTCGACCTGCTTTTCGACCTGACGTTCATCCTGCCGCTCGTGGCGGGCGTCGTCTCCTACGCGGTGTTGAAGACGATGCGTGAAGGGTACATGTACGACCTCAATCGCCGGTACTACCGACTTCGGCCACCGAAGTAGTTCGGTTGGCCGTTTCGGTCGCGTTTCTCTCTAACTGAACCGCGCCACAGCGTTCCCACCAGCAACGTAGAGGCCGCCTTCGGCAACACTCGGGCCGATGTCGAAGTGCCGGAAGTCTTCACCCACCAACTGCTGAACCGTATCGCCGGTTGCAGCGTCGAAGGCGGTCAACGCGGCATTATTCTCGTTCGTCGGGACGAACACGTTCCCACCTCCGACAGCGACACCACTCGCGTAACTCCCTTGGTATGAGCGGGTGCGCCAGCAACGAGTCCCGTCTGCAGCCGCGAGAACGACTATCGTCGTGTCCGTGACGACGTACACTCGACTTCCGTCAGTCGCGATGGTTTCTGGTCGCTCGGGTCTCGTGTTGTCTCCCGACTGGCGCGGGGCGAGTTGGGAGCGCCAGCGTTCAGTCCCGGTTGCAGCGTCGAGGGCAAGCACATCTCCTGAATCAGTTCCGGCGAAGACGGTGTCTTCGACCACTGCCAGATTACACTCGATACGTGCGTCGGTTTTCACGCGCCAGCGCTCCGTCCCGTCCGCAGTCGCCACCGCTCGGATGTACGTGTCGTCTCTGGCGATGTAGACTGTCTCGTCAGTGACGGCCGGTGTCGATTCTGACGGCAGTCCCGTGGGCACTCGCCAGCGTGTCTCACCGGTCGAAAGTGACACTGCGTGCGTTGTGACACCCCGCTGAAGGTAGACGGTCCCATCCGCGATGATTGGACTCGCGTCGAACGCTCGTCCGCCAACGTCGAGTGCCGGTCGCAGCGTCGATTGCAGACAGTTCGGTCGTCTAGCGCGGCGAGGGAACCCACGTTTTCACCTGCGTCGTAATATCTCGTCGCGAGAGAAGACACGTACACCGTCTCGCCCCCGACGACGGGCGTACTCAGTGCTCCGTAGAGCGGTGGTTCGACACTTCCACGTGACCTGCTCCACGCAGCGGTCACATCACGTGGACCAGCCGGGGCGTGGCCTGTTCCAGCGGGGTCGTACCCTGCGGTCGACCACGCTGCTGTGGGTTCGTCGAACGTGGGTTCTGGCGTCGGAGCCGAGGTACCGCACCCAGCGAGACTGCCCGCGAATGCGAGGCTCCCGGCAGCCAGCACAGCACGTCTGGGGGGCATTACCTCATCGTGTCATGGAGTGGCCAAAAGCTCCGGGGCCGTCGGTGTGGTGTACTCCCTCCGTGTCTGGAGACTCCTGACGACGTCAGAGACAACGTGCTGACACCTCTCCGTACGGGTAGTCTTTTATCTATCGGCGTTCGATTGGGACTATGTACCAAGCCACGCTTCGTATCGACAGTGATACGCCGTACGAGCGGGCGACGGCAGGGTCTGACGCCCGAATCGAGCTGTGGTGCAACAGTCACTGTGACCTCCTTTCTATCGACGGTCCCGTCGGCGACGACGTGTTCGACTACATCGAGCGAACGGTCGGCGTGTACAACGAACTCCACGGTGAACACGGCCGTGTCATCATCACCGACGCGTGTTTGAAGGCGCACAGCGACCACAACGTCGAACCGTATCTGGAGGCGCACAACTGCCTGCTCGTCCCACCGATTCGGTACGAAGGTGGGAAAAAGCGGGTTCGTGTACTCGCGTCTCGCTCCGAGGACCTGACGAATTTCTACGCCGACGTCACAGAGCAGTACGACGTGCACGTCGAATCGAAGCGCTCGATAACGGAGGTATTCGCGGACCAACCGCTGTTGTCGTTAGAGTCGCTCCTCCCGAATCTGTCGCCGCGGCAGCGAGAAACGTTCACCCTCGCCTACGAGCGCGGCTACTACGAGATTCCTCGAAAGACCACGACGACCGAACTCGCCGAAGTCGTCGGCGTGGAGCGTCGGACGCTCGAACATCATCTGCGCCGGGCCGAACAAAAGCTGGCAGAGGCGTTTATCGGACTACTCTGACGAGGGACTTCGAGAATTGAGCGGGGGGGCGGGTGGTCTCAGCCGAGGAGACCAACCGCGGCCAGGAGATGGGTCATCCCAGCGATGAGCGGGATGAGGATAATCGTCCGCATGACGAACATCGCCACGAGGTCACGGAACCGGATGGGCACGTCGTTGAACATGTCCATCGTCATCGGGCCGACGCTGGAAAAGAAGATGAGTTGCGAGACGGCCAGCACCGCGATGAAGAACTTAGCCTTCAGCGCAGTCTCGGTGACGAGGAGGACGGGGACGTACATCTCGGTGATGCCGACGATAGTCGCCGGGGCGACGACCTCCGCGTTCGGAATTCCCAGCGCGGCGATGACGGGCGTCAGCGGCTTCCCGAGGATGTCGAATATGGGCGTGTTCGCCGACAACAGCGTCGCTGCGAGGCCGACAGTCAGAATCGTCCCGAGGATGAGCGACGTGAGTTTCAGTCCGTCGATGAACCCGCGCTTGGCCGCTTCGAGGAACGATTCACCCTCGTCGGCTTTCTGGACCGCTTCCGACAGGGCCAGATGGATGTACTCACTCAGCGACCCCGAGAACGCCGTCTCCGGGTCGGGTTCGGTGATGTATTCTTTCGGCGTCGTCGAGATGGGCGGCAACCGAACCAGAATGGCCGCGGTGATGATAACGCAGACGAAGTACGCGCCGAAGACGACGGGGAACAACTGCAAGATGTCGAGCGTCGCGGCCACGACGCCGACGAATCCGATGCTCACCGTCGAGAAACAGGTCGCGATGGTGAACACGTCGCGCTTGTTGTAGCCGCCCTGTTCGAACACGTTGCGGGTGACGTACAGGCCGACGCTGTACGAGCCGACCCACGAGGCGAGGCTGTCGAGGGCGGCGCGACCAGGGATTTTGAACAGCGGGCGCATTACTGGGCGAGCGAGCGTCCCGACGAATTCGAGGCCGCCCAACTCGACGAAGATGGTGATGAACACCGCGCCGATGGGGATGATGACGCCCACGCTGTAGACGAGTACACCCCACATCAACCCGCCCGTCCCGGGCGTGTGAAGCCACGCCGGACCAACTTTGAAGAACATCACTGGGGCGGCGGCGATGCCCGCAAGGCGCAGGAGCCAGAAGGCAGTCGACGTTTCGTAGTACGACAGGTCGTACCCCGCAAACGTCCCGTCACCAACTGTCGCCAACGTCGTCAGCACACCGCCAGCGACGATGATAGAGAGCGCATAGACGCCGACAGCGTTTGGGAACGTCCCCGTAATCGTGCTCACTACGATGTCGAACGGAACGGTAAGCTCCCCGTTGTAGGGGACGGGCACGAGGAAGAACACCGCGCCGATGAGGAACGCGGTGACGAACTTCACGACCGGTTGGCCGCGAATCTCGTGGAGGTCGATATCGTCGATACTCTTACTGTGTGGTTCTTTCTCTACGGTCCACGTCCGGTCTTGTTCCGTTGCCATGACTCCATGATTGTTAATATATAGCAAAGACGTGCACTCTCCCATCGGATAGTTGTTTATAACAAATCGTTATGGAGGGACATTCCAGTATCTGGAAATAGGCAGCCAGATATGTCTCAGGTGATGATTTTCGCGGAAAACGACATCTGTCCTGTGGCGGCCGTCTCAAAAACGAATGACCGCTGGTGATGTGATTGCGGTTTCCTACAGCCCGGCGTACGGCCCGCCCTTGGCCTCCGTCAGGCGTTCGACCTGCTCGTCCGACAGGTCGATGGTTGCTGCCGCGAGGTTCTCGGCGAGTTGTTCGGTCGTCCGCGCACCCACGATAGGTGCGGTGACGCCGTCGCGGTGCATGAGCCACGCGAGCGCGGTTTGGGCGGGCGTCGCACTGACCTCGTCAGCCACCTCGTCGAGCACGTCGTGAACGTCGAAGTTCTCCTCGGTCAGGTAGGTCCGTTCGAAGTGGCTCGACTCCGCGGCGCGCGATTCGCCCGTGAGTCCTTCGTCACGCGCGTACTTTCCGGTGAGGAAGCCCTGCCCCAGCGGACTCCACGGACAGACTGCAACGCCGTAGGACCGAGCCATCTCCAGATAGTCGCCCTCGATTTCGCGGTCGACGAGGTTGTACCGTGGTTGTGTGACGGTAAACGGTTCCCACCCCATGGCGTGGGCGATTTCGTTGGCCTTTGCGACCTTCCACGCGTTCGGTCGCAGGGTGGATGCACCGAGGTAGTGGACCTTTCCGTCTTCGACGAGGCCGTTGAGCGTCTTCATCATCTCGCGGGTCGGCGTGTCGTCGTCCCAGCGGTGGATGTACAGCACGTCGACGTAGTCGGTTCCGAGTCGGTCGAGCAGGGCGTCGATACGGTCTCGAACGTTCTTTCGGTTCGTCCCGCGGCTGTTCGGGTCACCGGCACGAATCTGCCAGTAAATCTTCGAGGCGATGGTGTAGCGTTCGCGGTCGCGGTCGGAGAGCCAATCGCCAATCCAGCGCTCGCTTTCGCCGCCGCCGTACACGTCTGCGGTGTCGATGAAGCGCCCGCCAGCCTCTGCGTACGTGTCGAGGAGTTCGTGTGCGCGTTTCTCGTCTATTTCGACGTTGCCAGCTTCGGTCTCCCGACCGAATCGCCACGTACCGAACTGGAGTTCGCTCGTCTGCAGGCCAGTCTCCCCGAGTGGGACAAAGCCGAGTTCGACGTCTTCGGGAACAGTCATAGTCGTCTTCTGGTACGACGATTCGAACAAAAAGTCTTGTGTAGTGTGTCCACGACTGCGGGGGAATCCGTGCGCTACTCGCCGGATTCCCACCGACTCAGAACGGTCCGTTTCTGCTCGTTCCGAATGCGAGCCGTTCGAGAATCTCAGAATGCCGAAGCCACGTTATTTCACGCGGAAAGTGTGAATTCCCAGATTTCGAGTAGTCTGTGATACAAATTACCATGGATGGCCCCCAGAACGCAACCCATAGATTAATGACAACATAAATGAATGATTATGTGGGTTACAAGATGAGCAAAGAATCCGAAACGTGGGCACCGACAGCATCGAAATTCGAAGGCGGAGACGTGAATGGTGGGTGCGTCAGCTTCGAGGCGTACTTCCTGCGCGACCTCTACCAACAGGAGAAAATCGACGGGTCCCTGATAGAGGACATCATTGTCGAAAACGACATGCAGGTCGATGTTGATGACGTGATGAGGGCGATAGCGGACCCGCATGGGGGGAGTATCGAGAGCGAACTGGCTGGCTACATCGCTGACGTGGCATCCGTGGTCGCCGTCTGGAACTGAGAGGCCGTTGATGCCACTTCGGCTTCGACCTTCGGCGAACGCATTTTATCTCGGACCAGCGGAAGAGCCAACGGCATTTGTCGTTATTGACGGCGGCGAGCGACACACCTACGGGCCGCTCTCGTCAGCCGACCGTCGTGCCGTTGACCACCTCGTGCGCGGAGAGACACCACCAAAAGAGTCCGAAATCATCGCTTGGCTAATAGAGAACGGGCTTGCCGAGAACGGAGCTGTCGACGAGCGGGGACTGCCCATCGAATGGCCGGTGCGCTGGTCACGGCAGCTCTCAGCCTACGCGCTCTATGAAGGAGTGACAGACCCGCTGGCCATCCACGAGCAGGTCACTGACGCACACGCCCTCGTCGTTGGCTTGGGTGGAATCGGTTGTCACGCCGTCCAGCAACTCGCGGCCATTGGCGTCAACGAGTTCACACTGGTGGACCCTGATCGCGTCGAACGGCACAACCTGAACCGGCAAATCCTCTATCGGCACGACGATGTCGGAGAACTGAAGGTGAACGTCGCAGCGCGAACCGTTCGGCACCGGGCGGCACCAGACGACGAAGTGTCGATAACAGCGGTCGACGCGGATTTCTTTGATTGGGAGCCCAAAACTGCCGCCGCGTTCGATGTTGCGTTCGTCACCGCGGACGAACGGTCGGCAGGTATTCGCCGACGCACGAGCCGTCTGTTGTATCCCGCCGCTGTGCCATACGGATTCGCCGCGTATTCTGGACAGCAGGCCACGCTCGGCCCACTCGTGTTCCGGACCGACCGGGGGTGTGGCACTTGTGGCCTCCAGCAAATCCCGGTTGAGGACGGTCTGACATCCGTTACTGGGCCGGGGACACACGTGACTCCGCCGTCCTCGGCGGCACGAAACGGGCTGCTTGGGGCGACGCTGGTCGACCGTTGGTTACGCTCGCTTGCGAGTCCCGATGAACCCCACACGCTCGTCTTCGATATGGAATCGCTGTCTGCCGAGCGTCGAGACCACGTCGCGCTCACGTCCTGTCCAGTCTGTGGAGGGGAGACTGATGCAGTCTGAGACTGGCGTCTCTTGGGAGGATTGGGTCAGCCAAGACGACTACTTCGATGACCTTGCTGTCCTCGGAATCGGTCCGTTTCATCCCGGTGGAGTCACTGCGAGTCGGGAGTTGCTCGCCGGGAGAGACTGGACGGGTCAGCGCGTCCTCGATGTCGGCGCTGGTCAGGGAACGACGATGCGGTTCCTCGAAGCACAGGGTGCCACCGTGGTGGGCATCGAACCCTCGCCGTACATGCGTGCTGCGGCGCAACGCGCGGGGGTCGACCCCGCACAACTCCGACCGAACGTCATCCAGGAGGCGGACCTGTCAGGCACGTTCGACGCCATCGTCGTCGAAGGCGTCCTCGGATTCATCCCAGACGGTGTTTCGGAACTGGTCGCAGTCAGCGAGCAACTCGCCGTTGGTGGTGTGCTGCTACTCTCTGACTGGGAACCACACGACAGAGAGTCACACCCGTCCTACGGCTTGGAAATCGAGACGCGTCGCTCTGGCGCATCGGTTGCCAACAACTTGGCAGACCATGGGTTCGACTGTCACGTCAGCAGTGCTGAGACCGTCGCAAGTGCCTTCTCACTGGACGTTAGCGAAGGGGTGGACCGAGCGTTGCAATTCTTCCCGGACGCCCCCCGTCCAACCATCGAGGCAGCCGTCAAGCGAAAGATTGAGCGTATGGAAGGAGCACTATCCGAGGACATCACCTGTGAGCGCTATCTATTGCGCGCGACGAAGGGCTCATCATCCATCTGAATAGTTTGCTGGACCCATATCACACCTATTCTACGATACCGTCGCAAGCTGCTTTTACTGGTGGTGCGCGGGATGTCGTTCTCGTCGCTACTGACTGAGCCGATTGGACACGGGTCGGAATTAGGCCAGCGTGCCACCAACACTTTTCCCTCGACACTGGTACGAATACGCACGATGGCTCCCGCTAACCGACTCCGATACCCGACCAATCAGGTGGTGTTCCCGTGAGCGACGCCGACGATGCTGTCGAGTCGCTTCGGCGTGCCGCGCAGCGTCGCCGCGAGAAGCGCGAGCGAGTTGCCGAAATCGGTGAGGAAGAACTCCGGAGGGTTGCAGACGCCGCTGACGATGTCGAAACGGTCCTCTCACGCTACGAAGAGCGTGCGACCGACCGAGACGACTTACAGGGCTACATCGACTTCCGCGAGTCGCTTTCGTCTGTCCTCGAATCGCTCTCGTCGGAGATTCGCCACGCCGATGCGTTTGTCGAGGCAAACAACGCCCTCACGACGGGCGTCACCTCGACACTCTCGTCGTCTGATTTCGAACACGCCCGCGAGGCGCTCGAACCGGTTCGAACCGATGCGGCGCTCCTCGACTCGTGGCAGTCAGCGCGGGACGAGTACAAGAAGGCGCGTCGGGCCGTCAAAGACCGCAAACGCGAGTTGCGTGAGCAAATCGACCGCCTCGAACGTGTACGCGAACTCGGTGCGGCGGACCTCGACGCCCCAACCCAGAATCTTCGAGAGCCAATCGAAGCCTACAACGACGCCGTCACCGAGGCGTTTGACGAGTTTCTTGCTGACGCCCCCGCACGCAACGTGCTGGAATTTCTGGAGACGACGACGGCGTACCCCTTGGTCGAGTTTCCAGCGCTGCCGGCGCGTTTGCGCGACTATCTCGAATCAACGAGTATCGGGTCGGAGCCAGTTTCGGTTCTCGTCGAGTACGCCGACTACTCACCGTCGAAACTCGACCACTACGTGGCCGACTCGCAGTCGTTTCAGTCAGCGGTCGGAACCAACACCCGGCTATTGGCGACGCTCTCGGCCGACCCGCTCACCATCTCGTGGCCGCCGAAATCGGCGTCGGCACTCCGCTGGCGAGCGCGCGAACTCGTCGCCGTCGTCGGTCGATTTGCCGACGAGGAGACGGTCGCACAAGCGCGGACCATCCGTGCCCTCACAGAGCGCGACGACTACAGTAGACTCCGGGATGCGGCCGTCGCTCGCGAGTCTCTCACTGAGGACCAGCGGGCACGTCTCCAACGCGGCGAAGTCGAAGCCGAACTGGAGACGAAGCGCGCCGAAGTCGAGCGCACCGAAGCAGCACTCGACGAATACCTGCCGCTCGACGAGTGAGAAAAGAACTGCCCGATTAGGGTACAGTGTCAGTTACCCCAGTTAGGGTGCAGTGTGGTTCAGTTGACGTCGATAATTTCGACTTCGAACTCCAGCGTCTTACCGGCGAGTTCGTGGTTGAAGTCGATACGGACGGTATCCTCGTCGGCGTGGACGATTTCGCCGAGTCCGCCCTGTTGTGTCTGGACGTACATGCCGACTTCGGGGTCGTCGCCGAGAACCTCTCGCAGTTCGTCGGTTCCGTGTTCGCGAATCATGTCCTCCGACGGCTGGCCGTAGGCCTTCTCCGGCGGAATCTCGATGGTCTCCTCGTCGCCCTCTTCCATGCCGACGAGCGCCTCGTCGAGTCCTTCGATGACCGTTCCGGCCCCGACTTCGACTGTTAGCGGTTCGTAGTCACGGTCGGGCTGTTGCGCTGCGAGTCCGGATTCTTCGGCAACGTCAGCGCGAGACGTGTCGAACAGCGTTCCGTCGGTCAGTCGGCCGACGTATTCGAGCGAAACAGAATCACCAGTAGTAATCGTCATACAGTCATTCGTGTCTGGGCACGGATAAACGATGGCATCGAAATGCGACAGGTCGCTTTCGTCTCGGGGCCCTGCGACTCACTCGGTGAACTGCCTGAGGTTGTCGAGGAAACGGTCGCCGAAGGCGAGGACGAGCAGTGCGCCCACGAGATTGAACACGAGGTCCAAGGCCGTATCGGCGTGTCCGTACGAGACGAGCACCGGGTCGATGCCGAGTTTATTGGCACCGGTGTGGATGGCGTACTCGACGAGTTCCCAGGCGATTCCCAGACAGACGACGACTGCGAGCACTCGCGGGGCCGGGTCGCGCCCGCGACGGCGCGCGATGACGTGAATGATGCCGCTCAGAATCGACGCCGAATGGGTGTGCGTCAGGTGGTCCCACCACCACACGTCGTCGTAGGGGCCGAGCATTCCTACCGAGTGGGTAAACATCGCCGATTCGATGTACACGCGTTGCCACGGGCGGAACTCGACGTCGAACAGGCGTTCCAGAAGGTCCGGCGTGTACGTCCCAATCAGCGAGACGACTGCATTGACGACTGCGGCCGGTTTCCGACGGCGGACTCCGACGAAAAAGATGGCTACGATGGCGTATCTGATGCCGCGTTCGACCGTCTTGATGCCGATTTGGTGTGTGGTTCTCGCCACGGATGTCGCTCAGGAGAAATGATGAAACGAACCGAGAAATAGTTTCACATGTGTTGGTTTCCACGTGACAGTTGATGGGTAAACGGCGGCCGGGGATACGGTGGAGCGGTGGACCGAAGTCAGGCAACACGGTGAGGTGGCGAGTGAGTGCGACGCAGTCCGGGCGTGTCCAATAGAATTTTGCCTACTGAAACTGAATTTGTCTTCGACGAGGGCAGTCGGTTCTCCGCCCCGCGATTACCAGAGCCATGACGGACACTGACGACACAGACGCGGAGTCGATTAGAGCGAACACGCCCGGCAGAGGGATTCGTCCCGAAGCCGAAACAATCGAACCCGCCGCACCGGACGAGTTCGGACTCGTTCAGGTCTGGTGGGGAGACGGGAAAGGGAAGACGACGGCCGCGATGGGGATGGGCTTTCGCGCCGCCGGACACGGTTATCGGGTCCACATGCTGCAGTTCATGAAGGGTGGTGCCGATTCGGTCGAAGCAGTGCGCGGTGAGTACAATGCTATCGCAGCGATGCCGGGCTTTTCGTACGAGAACCTCGGCCACTACGGATGGGCGGGTATGCGAGACGGGAGCGACGACACCGACCACGAAAAGCAGGCGGACGCCGGACTCGAACGGGCACGCGAACTGCTCGACGCGGCCGGAGACGCAGACCTCGAATCGCCGCTCCCGCTCGACGGTGTACCCGAGGATGGTGTTCACCTCCTTATCCTCGACGAGATTCTGTACGCCGTCGCGATGGGTCTCGTCTCGGAGTCTGACGTCCTCGACCTTATCGACCGCAAACCCGACGCCCTCGAACTCGTGTTGACCGGGAGCCACGAGGAACCGACGTATCTCACCGACGTGGCCGACCTCGTGACGAACGTTCGGAAGGTCAAACACCCCATCGACGCCGGGCAACGCGCCCGGAAAGGGGCCGAATACTGAACACTCACGTCCGGCGTGTTTGCTTCGGCGTTCGGTCCGACGACGGAATAGCAGTCTGACCGACCGGGGGAATTGATTTGTTCGTCGACGGAGAATTATCGACAATTAAAATTGTACCAATGACACTCGATACATTCTTAGACGCAATCGACGCGCCATCTCGTTCACTGACAGTCCTCAATCGTTCGGCACCGAAACCCGTCCAGCGGATGCTCGAAGCGACGTTCGAAAACCAACCGCTTCAAATCGAAGAGGACCACCTTCCGAGCAGTGACGACGACGTGCTCGTTCTCAGCGAGGAACCCGACGACGGCGCGAAAGTCATCGCAACGTCTCGGCTCGAGGAACTCATGAATACGATTCTGATGGTGAACCCAGACCTCTATATCACGGGGCAGACCGACCTCGAAAACTTCGAGTTGCCCTCGGTGTTGACCCGACTGGACGACTCCGGTCGTCGTTTCAACGACTCTCCCGAATCGACGATGAACGCGGGACGCGCACCGTCTACGAGAAAATCGCTGCCTCCGGCACCCAGACGCACATGTACGGGATCCCAGACTGGCGGCCATCGCTCGAATTCGGCGTCGTGAGTCACGGGGGCTACACCGAGGACTTCAGAAATTCGTGGTTCGTCGTCTACACGCCACCAGAAGACGAGTCACTCGACACAGAACAGGTTGCTTTCGACCCAGTTGCACTCCTCGCGCTGGAGACGGAACCGAGAGTGTGGGAGGGTTATTGGACGTTCGACCCTGTTCTCGTCGGCGAAATCGACGAGTACATCGCGCGCAACATGTGAACCCTTATCACCACCCTCATCTCTTCCCCCTCAGCGTGTCGCATTCACGCTTGCGGCCTCGAAATTGTAAGTACCGGAACGGGCGCGGTTCGGACCATCTCCTCTGCGACGCTTCCGAGGAGGATACGGTCTACGCCGCTTTTTCCGGTCGTCCCGAGAACCACCGCGTGTACGTCGTTTTCTTCGACGAACGACCGAATCTCCGCTGCCGGTGCGCCATGTTCGATGTGCTCGTTCACGTTTGAGACGCCGCGGTCGTTCGCCTCCGAGACGATTGCGTCGATTGCCTCTGTCGCACCGCGTTCGGATTCACCGCTCGAAATCATCGACCGGATGTCCGGCCCGAGCGACGAGTCGTCGACGACCGACAGGATATCGACAGTCGCATCGAGCGCCACTGCGAGGTCGAGACCGTACCTCGCGGCGCGTTTCGACGCCTCGCTGCCATCGGTGGGGAGCAAGATGCGCTCGTACGGGAAGACAAGTGTCTCGTCGGGGTCCATTCGAGCAGCCAGGACGGGACGGTCCGACAACCGGACGACTTTCTCGGTGACGCTGCCGTAGAAGCTTCGGGCCAACCCCTGTCGGCCGTGTGTCGGCATCGCGATGAGGTCGTAGTCGTACTGGTCTGCGTACTCGACGATGGTGGGTGCGGGGTTCCCCTGGACAACGTCCGTATCGTAGTCGACGCCGAGCGTCTCTAGCGTCTTGCCCGCCTCCTCGACGATGCGTTTTCCCTCCTGTTCGAGCGCGTCAACGACATCCCGCCCAACGACTGTGACGCTGTCGCGGTTCGTATTTGCCACGTATAGCAGTTGGACAGTCGCACCCGACCAGTGGGCAATCTCGCTCACGTGGTGCATGACGCGACTCTGGTCGGTTCCGTCCTCGATGGGGAGGAGAATACTGTCGTACATGGGTACTTGTTGTACCGGTGGCACGTAAGGACTTTCGTCGGGTGACTGCGTGTGACCACTGCCTCGACCGGACCGTATTTTACGCTGGATGTTATTTGTTTGATATATGCTCGTCTGGCCGATTTCGTCGGGGACGACAGCTGTTCACACAGCGACCATCGGGTCCGTCCTTTTCGGTATTGGATTTCTCGTTGCGGGCGGGTTCGTCGTACTCGTCAGCGGTCGGTACGTCTGGCGAACGCTCTCAATCGTCCGGGCGACGGCGGTCCCGGCAGTCGGGCGAGAACACGCCGGAAACATGGTGCGAGTGACTGGAACCGCGGCCCGTATCGAGGACAGGGCGCTCGTCTCACCGTTCAGTGGAGTTCCGTCGCTCGCGGTTCGATACGAGATTAGTGAGCGGCGAATCTCGCCAATACTACTGCCGTGGTTCGTCACCATCTTCACCAACTCAGCGTCCGTGCCGTTCGCCCTCGACACGGGAACGCAGACCATTTCGGTCGGTTCCGCATCGCGAACTGTGACAACTCCGAAGACGGTTGTCACGACGCTCGACCCGGACGAGTCACCACCCGAGTACGTCTCGTCGTTCGAACGAAAGACGGACTCAGTTCCCGTCTCGACGCGCTGGCGAAACCCGCCCCGTGTCGTTCGCCGACTCTCTTCGGCACTCGGTCTCGGCACCCGAAAATACACAGAAGCGCGGGTGACGCCCGGTGACGAAGTGACTGTCGTTGGTCGCGTCTCGAACGGAGAGGAGGCGACTGTCACGCCGCTCGTCGTCTCGTCGTTCTCGCCGATGCGGAGTGTCTTCCGAATGGCCTCAACGTCCCTGACCGGATTCTCTATTGGGACCGTCTGTTGCACACTCGGAGTGGCACTCGTCGCCCTCTCGTAAGTCAGTGACTCGTCGCTCATTCGTTGCCCTGACGACCGCATGCGCACGAAACCTTTTGCCGTATTGCAACGAATCTCTACTAATGGAGCACTCGACCCCCAACGGTCCCGTCCTCGTCGCCGTCGAGGACCCGACCCACGTCCAACAACTCGTTCGGACGGCGGGTGACCTCGCGTGGGCGGGGTCAGGGTCGATTCGGCTCATTACCGTCCTCGTCAAGTCGTACGATTCGCCCTTCGGGGTGTTCGACGACGAGACGATACTCCGGGACTTCTCGGGTGACTCGCGGGCGCTCTTGGAAAACGCAGAGCCACCGGAGGGGGTCGCCATCGAACGCGACGTGGTCGTTGCCCGGTCTGTCGCCAGCGGCATTCTGAAAGCGGTCGGAGAGACCGATCCCTCGGCGCTCGTCATCGGGTGGGTCGGCCTCTCGCGCCGGTCGGACACGGTCTTCGGCACGACAGTCGACAAACTCATCGAGCGGGCCCCCTGCGACGTGTTCGTCGAGCGCATCGGACAGGAGGCAGACGGCGTAGATTCGATACTCCTCCCAGTCGCCGGTGGTCCCCACGTCGGTGCGGCGGCGACCGTCGCGAGGGCAATCGCCGACAGAAACGACGCACGAATTCTGATCTACTCCGTCGCTACACCCACGTTCGGCATGGATGGTGCCCAGCAGTTCGTCAAGGAAGCGAGCGAGACAGTAAACTCGACGCCACCGTTCGGAACGACCGTCGAAACGAAAGTGTACGAGAGCGAGAATGCGACGACAGCTATCACCGAGGAGTCGGAATCACACGACATCGTCGTCGTCGGCGCGACTCGAAAGGGGCCGCTTCGACGGCGACTCATCGGGTCGGTCGCAAAGCGAGTCGTCAAACAGACCGATACGACCGTGATTCTCGCACGCGACGCCGACATTGTCAGAACACCCCTTCAACGACTTGGTGAGTTATTACGACGGTGATAGACACAGGGTTCTGGATACTGGTTGCGATGGCGACGGCGACGGGAATCGCCACCGCGTGGACGCTCGGCGCGAACAGCAACTCGCCGCCGTTCGCCCCCGCTATCGGAGCCAACGCCATCTCGACGATGCGCGCCGCGTTCATGATTGGGATTCTCGCGATGTTGGGCGCGCTCACGCAGGGCGGTAGTATCTCGAAAACGGTCGGCGTCGGGTTGATAGACGGCGTCGTCATCACGTCTCTCGCGGCCACGGCCGGGTTGCTGACGGCCACGGCGTTCATGGCGTTCGGCATCTACTCCGGCTATCCGGTTCCGGCGGCGTTCGCGACGACCGGCGCGATGATTGGTGTGGGCTTGTCTCTCGGCGGTGACCCCGTATTCGACACGTATAGACGAATCGGGACGTTCTGGATGCTGGTCCCACCTGTCTCCGGAACGTTAGCGTACGTGACGGCGACGCTCCTCCGCCGAGACGATATCCCCGAAACGGTGAGTGTGCCGCTGCTCGCGGCCGTCGTCGGTGGTATTATCGCCAACATCAGACTCGGCGTCGTGCCGTCGCCGCCCGGGTCGGAACAGGGGTCGCTCTCCGGGTTCGTGGCCCGAACAGTGACGAACTCACAACTTCTCTCGGGTGTCGTTCCGGTGGATGCCGTCGCCGCCGCAGTGACACTCGGCATGGCTGCTGTGGGTTTTTACTTCATCCGTCGTCGAACACAGGCGTCCGTCGAGCGCGGCGTTCGGACGTTTCTCATCGGTCTCGGGAGCGTCGTCGCGTTCTCTAGCGGCGGGAGTCAGGTTGGACTGGCGACGGGACCGCTCGAAAACCTTTACAGCGTCGAACTCGGATTGCCGTCGTTCGTGCTTCTCAGCGTCGGTGCCGTCGGAATCCTCGCCGGTGCGTGGATGGGTTCGACTCGGCTGCTTCAGGCGACCGCACGCGAGTACGCCCAACTCGGCGCTCGGCGTTCGATTGCCGCGCTCGTCCCCGGGTTCATCATCGCGCAGGTTGCCATCGGCCTCGGCATTCCGATTTCGTTCAACAACATCATTATCTCGGGCGTCATCGGTGGCGGCCTCGCGGGGGGGTCGGCAGGTGTCTCACGCCGGAAGATAGGCGTCACGCTGGCGTTCTGGCTTCTCACGCTCGTGTCGTCGGTGCTCGTCGGATACGGCGTCTACTGGGTGTTTTCCAGCGTTATTACTGTCTGAGGGCCGGGTTACACGACGAGTATCTCATCCGACCCCGGCGTTGAACTCAGTGGGGGCCGAAGACCCGGCATGGAGTGGGACGAACGCTTTCGCGAAGGTGAGTACCCGACCAACCCGGACCCCTCGCCCGTGTTGCGAGCGTACGCCGAGACGTTCCCGGAGGGACAGGCCCTCGACGTGGCAACCGGAACTGGTCGGAACGCGCTGTTTCTCGCCGAACAGGGATACGACGTGGACGCCCTCGACTTCTCCGAGGAGGGACTGCGAATCGTTCGGGAGAACGCCCGTGACAAGGGAGTCGACGACCGAATCGAAACGGTTCAGGCGGACGCGGAGACGTACGACTTTCCGGCAGACACCTACGACGTAATCACGATCAGTTTTTACCGCACGCTCGACCGACTGGGCGACATCAAATCGGCGCTGAATCCCGGTGGTGTACTGTTCTACCAGCACCATCTCCGGTCGGACCCGCCAGCGACGGTCGGTCCGCGAACGGACCGCTATCGACTGCGGTCGAACGAATTGCTTCACGCCTGTCTGGACCTCACAGTGCTGTACTACGAGGAATCGACCGAACAGGTCGACGGCCGAACGTCGGCGTCGGCAACGGTAATTGCACGGAATTCGCACGGTGGGGCGCAATCGTATCCGACCCGACACTGGGAGAAATGATGCGGAAGCGACACTGGAGGAAGTGAGACAGAACCGGGAGCGGGAGCAGTCGGACCGGGCCTCGAACCCCACCACTGAAACACGGTCACAGGGTCCCTGGTAGTTCGTCTCGCTTGGCTGTCCGAACGAAGAAACTACTTACCTCCCTCTCTGACGCGAGCGTATCCAATGACTCTGGACGACGACGCACGGGAGTATCACCGGCGGACGCCGCCGGGCAAGCTAGAGATTTCGACGACGAAGCCCACGAACACGCAACGAGACCTGTCGCTCGCGTACTCCCCGGGTGTCGCGGCACCGTGTCGCGACATCGACGACGACGAGACGCTCGCATACGAGTACACCGCCAAGGAGAACCTCGTCGGCGTCGTCTCCAACGGGACGGCCGTCCTCGGCCTCGGCGATATCGGTGCTCAGGCATCGAAACCGGTCATGGAGGGTAAGGGCGTCCTGTTCAAGCGCTTCGCCGATATCGACGTGTTCGACGTGGAACTCGACCTCGAAGAGACCGAGGCGTTCGTCCAGGCCGTCGCAGCGATGGAACCGACGTTTGGCGGCATCAACCTCGAAGACATCAAAGCGCCCGAGTGCTTCGAAATCGAGGCCCGCCTCCGAGAGGAGATGTCTATCCCCGTCTTCCACGACGACCAGCACGGGACGGCCATCATCTCCGGCGCGGCGCTTCTCAACGCAGTCGAACTCGTCGACAAGGAACTGTCGGACCTTCAGGTCGCGTTCGCTGGCGCGGGTGCAGCGGCGACCGCCACTGCTCGGTTCTACGTCTCGCTCGGCATCCCGCGCGAAAACATCACCATGTGCGACATCGACGGTATCCTCTCGGACTCCCGCGCCGAGGCAGGTGACCTCGACGAATACACCGAACCATTCGCTCGCGGCGTTCCGGACGGTGAACTCGAAGACGCCATGGAGGGTGCGGACGTGTTCGTCGGCCTCTCCGTTGGCGGCATCGTCTCGCAGGAGATGGTCCGGTTGATGGCTGACAACCCAATCATCTTCGCGATGGCGAACCCCGACCCGGAAATCGGCTACGAGGACGCCAAAGCCGCCCGCGACGACACCGTCATCATGGCAACCGGCCGGTCAGACTACCCGAATCAGGTGAACAACGTTCTGGGCTTCCCCTTTATCTTCCGTGGTGCGCTCGACGTACGTGCCACCGAAATCAACGAGGAGATGAAACGCGCGGCCGCCGAGGCACTCGCCGACCTCGCTCGACAGGACGTGCCCGACTCGGTCGTCAAGGCCTACGGCGACGAACCGCTGCAATTCGGCCCCGACTATCTCATCCCGAAACCACTCGACCAGCGCGTCCTCTACGAGGTGACACCAGCGGTGGCGAAGGCGGCGATGGAAAGCGGTGCCGCACGGCGCGAGCGCGACCTCGACGCGTACCGCGAGGAACTCGAAGCGCGCCTCGGAAAGTCCCGCGAGATGATGCGTGTCGTCCTCAACAAGGCGATGTCGAACCGACAGCGCGTCGTCCTCGCCGAAGGCGAAGACGAGAAGACGATTCGTGCGGCCAACCAACTCCTCGAAGAAGGTATCGCCGAACCCATCCTCGTCGGTCGGACGACCAGAATCCTTCGGAAAGCAGAAGAACTGGGCCTCGATTTCGACCCCATCATCGCCAACCCACACGACGGCGAGTGGAACCACTACGTCGACTTCCTCTACGAGCAACGCAAGCGCAAGGGCCTCACCCGAACCGAGGCGAAGGAACTCATCCGGCAAGATCCGAACTACTTCGCCAGCGTGATGGTCGAGATGGACGACGCGGACGCGATGCTCACGGGTCTCACCCACCACTACCCGTCGGCGCTCCGACCGCCCCTGCAAATTATCGGAACGGCCGACGACGCCGAGTACGCCGCCGGCGTCTACATGTTGACGTTCAAGAACCGCGTCGTCTTCTGCGCCGACGCTACTGTCAACCTCGACCCCGACGAGAACGTCCTCGCTGAGGTGACGAAACACACGGCGGAACTCGCCCGCCGGTTCAACGTCGAACCGCGCGCGGCGCTCTTATCGTACTCTGACTTCGGCAGCGTTGACAACGAGGGAACGCGCAAGCCGAGAGCGGCCGTGAAACTCCTGCACGACGACCCAGAGGTTGACTTCCCCGTCGACGGCGAGATGCAGGCCGACACGGCGCTCGTCGAGGAGATGCTGAACGACACCTACGACTTCGCCGACCTCGACGGACCCGCGAACGTCCTCGTCTTCCCGAATCTCGAAGCGGGAAACATCGGCTACAAACTCCTCCAGCGTCTCGGCGGCGCGGAGGCTATCGGCCCGATGCTCGTCGGTATGGACAAGCCCGTCCACGTCCTCCAACGCGGCGACGAAGTGAAAGACATCGTCAACATGGCAGGGGTCGCCGCCGCCGACGCACAAGAGTAGGCCGAACTTCGACCCACCGAAACAGGAGTCTGATTTCCGTGATCCCACTTTCGAGAGCTATCACGTCAAATCGATGTAAATTATTTATCGCGTGGTGGTGATAGTGACGACTATGAGCGAGCCGAGAGAGGGGGACGGTGATGGCGTCTCGTCTTCCAGCGAGGAAGGTCAACACGGGGTGTCGGAGGGACGTACTGAGTCGTTTGTCACGCGCGTGCTCCAGTACGAGTGGGCGGACACGATAGTCACAGACCCGCCGGAGACAGATGGGATATCGTGGGTGCCCGGAAATGTTGGTGAGTCCTGTGGTCGCATCGCCCCGAATGTATGGAGTCCCGGGCGTGAGCTAGGGTTTGACCTGTATTTCACGCATTACCCGACACCGAAGCTGTTCAGTCGCGGGACGTTCCGGTTCGAACTGACAATCGATGGCGTCGAGGGAGAACCCCGGACGCTCCCAGACGGAGTGGACACCCAGCGCCTTCGGCAACTGTTCGCCGACCGGGTCGCCCGCGCCGACCCGACCGAGAGTACAGCGGGGTCGTGGGTAGAATCCAGTCTCGTAGAAGACGACGAGCGTCTCCTCTGGAAGGCGACGTACAATTTCTCTGCGCGCGACGAGGTTGCCTACTACGAGACGCTGCGGACAGCCATCGAAGACCACGCGTGGATTGTCCCGCTCGTCGCCGACATCTTTCACTCGATGGCGGACGATTCGTCGGTCTAAACTGCGCCGACTCCGTTCGATTTTTACCGTCACGCCGTAGTTGTACACTGATGACCGTGAGGGATACGCTCGACGAGCCGCGCATCATCGACACCCACGCACACCAGCCCACAGCAGAGTTCCTCCGCGACGCTGGTGGCGAGATGATGCAGGACGCGGCGAACAAGTTCGGCACTGAGATGGAGACGTGGGACTACGAGGCGATGATAGAAGAGTACCACGAACAGGGCATCGGGAAGGCCATCATGCTCGGGTGGGACGCCGAGACAAACACGGGCAACCCGCCGGTTCCGAACGACTACGTCGCCGAAATCCGCGACGAACATCCGGATTTCTTCATCGGGTTCGGGAGCGTCGACCCCCTGAAAGACGACTGCGTCGAGGAGGCGATTCGCTGCGTCGAAGACCTCGACCTCTCTGGATTCAAGTTCCAGCAAATCGCACAGGGATTCGACCCGAGTGACGAAGCGCACACCGAGTTGTTCGACACTATCGAGGACCTCGGCGTCCCCGTCATCTTTCACGGCGGCAACTCGACGCTCGGCGCCGGGTCGCCCGGCGGTCGCGGCCTCAAAATCAAGTACGGTAACCCGATGCTCATCGACGACGTGGCGGCGGAGCACCCCGACCTCCAGATACTCATCGCTCACCCGGCGTTCCCGTGGGAGAAAGAGCAACTCGCCATCTGCCAGCAGAAAGGCAACGTCTACATGGACTTCTCGGGGTGGCTCCCGAAGTACATCGACGACCAGGTCCTCCACTACGCGAAGACGGTGCTGCAGGACAAGGTCATGTTCGGCACCGACTACCCGATGATTCGCCCCGAGACGTGGTTCGAGTCGTTCGACGAATCCTTCGACGCCTCCGACGAGGTCAAGCGCAAGATTCTCTGGGAGAACGCCGAAGAGTTCCTCGGGCTGAACTGAGCGCCCAGGCACTCTCCGTCGTCTCGACCAGTCTAAACATTCTACAATTTGTAGAATTTTCGGCCGGCGAAATCGCCAGTCACTGATAGTCCGCTGCGGCCGCGTCGACGACTGGGTATGGCTGCGGCCGTTCGCACGCCACGTCTGCTCCACCATGCTCTTTGTGCGTAGTACTCGAAGTTACCGTATGGTGACAGTAACTGACGCGCTCTTCCTGACGGTGGTGGCGTTTCTATTCGTACACGAACTCGATGCGATTCGCCAGCGTGAGTGGCGATTCTTCTTCGCTCCGACGACGGTTCGTGACGTGCGGGCGTCTCAGATATTCATCGCTCTACACGCACCGTTATTGGTTGTGCTACTGGGGTACCTAGATTCTACAGCGTTTCAGTTAGGTTTCGACGTGTTTGCAATCGCCCACGGAATCGTGCACTTCGGCCTCCGAAACCATCCACTGGTTGCGTTCGAGAACTGGTTCTCGCGAATCTGGATCTTCGGCGGGTCCCTACTCGGTGTCACCCATCTACTCTTCGTGCTGTAACCCCCGGCGTCGTCGACCCAGACGACACCAGTCGAGTCTCCTCGTTGTCGGCGGCGTCGCCGCGACGGCCGCAGTCTGCGACGCGGTCGGTCGCCTCCCGAACTGCTCAGTCGAACTCCGGCCGCCGCTTTTCGAGAAACGCCGAGACGCCTTCCTCGTGGGATTCAGTGTCGTACGCGAGCGTCTGTGCGTGGGCTTCGTGTTCGAGACCGTCCCGCCACGACCGACCGAGGTTCGCGTGAATCGCCTCCTTTGCGAGCGCAAGCGTCTCTGTTGGCCGCGAGGCGAGTGTTTCGACCATCTCGTCGACGACCGAATCGAGTTCGTCGGCGTCGACTACCTCGTTCACCAACTCGAGTTCTGCTGCTCGCTCGGCAGGAATGAGTTTCCCGGTAAACGCCAGTTCCTTCGCTGCTCGAAGACCGACGAGACGGGGAAGCGTCACGGTCGCACCCGCATCGGGGACGAGTCCGACGTTCACGAACGAGGCACCGAATCGAGCTTCGCGTGCGGCGTAGGCGAAGTCGCAGGCGGCGACGACTGACGTTCCGGCACCGACGGCGTCGCCATTCACGCGGGCGACGACGGGAACCGGTGCAGTGAGTATCGCCTCGGCGACCCGACCAAGGGTGCCGCGAACTCGTTCGTACGCCTCTCGGGCAGTTTCGTCTCGCTCGGCCATCGCCTCGATATCACCGCCTGCGCTGAAGGCGTCGCCGTCGCCAGTCAGCACGACGGCGTCGAACGCTTCGGGGGATACGTCTTCGAGTGCTTCCGAAAATTCACGTGCCACGTCGGCTGTGAAGGCGTTTTTTACCTCGGGTCGGTCGAACGTGACGGTCCGGACGCCGTCGGCGTCTTCGACTCGCATACGCCGGTGTACACGGACAGCGCTTAAATAGCCTCCCCGAATATTGTCTGGAGGAGCGACTGCTGTGCTCGTCGGAGACGTTCGAGGAACGCGGACTTGCTGATGCCGAGTTCCGCGGCAACCTCGTCTGCGGTGCGTTGTCTCGGGATGGTGAAGTAGCCCAACTCCAACGCGACGCGAAGGCTCTCTTCTTGTGCCGGGGTGAGGTCCCACGCACGGCCGATTGGTTCGTCTTCGTCCGCCCGGAGCGGGTAGACCCGCTGGAGGGTGATTCCAACGGTCTGACCAGCCTTCTCCATCACACCCCGGAGAACGTCGTACCCGACAACAGCACCACGCATCGTCGCCCCACCCTCGCTGTACTGCATCGACTCGACGAGGAAGCCTTCGTCGACGAGTTCGTGGACGACACACGGATGTTTCGAGAGACACCGATACGTGCTGGCGTCGTCACCGCCCGTGACGTGAAGATACCGAATCCGCTCGTCTCGGTCCAACACGGTCGCCAACTGCTCGTCGAGCGGCGCAGAAAAGCGCAAGAGGACGTTCCCATCCGTGCGGAGCTGTGGGGCGGCCGCATCGACCGTCACCGCTGCCTCGCTTGTTGCACGTGCGAGCGGACAGTCGTCGCCCTCGATGCGGAACTCCGCAACGAGGCACTCATCTATCATGACACGTGTACACACGCGCAACCGGTATAAAAAGACCGTCTATAGGCGGGCCAATCGGTAAGTGGTTGCTCACGATAGTTTATGGCAGAGACATGGACATCGAAACCGTCAAAGAACGGGCAGGTCCGCGAGAATTCTCCGCCAAAGACGACATGCCGGAGGAGTACCGTAAGGCCGCGACCCGTATGATTCAGTTCCACGCGAACAGTGAGATAATGGGGGCGTATCTGGAGCGCCCATTCATTCGCCAAGCGCCGAGTCTGGAGCGCAAGCTCGCGTTCTCGGCGAAGACGCAGGATGAACTCGGTCACGGGCAACTCCTGTACCGTGCCGCCGAGAGTCTGGGCATCAAGACTCGCGAGGAGATGCTCGAGGAACTCGAAAACGGCGAGGGGAAGTTCCTGAACTGCTTCCACTATCCAATGGAGTCGTGGGTGGAGACGCCGATGATTGCGTTCTTCGTCGACGGCGCGGCGATGCGTCGGCAGGCGACGCTGAAAAACACCTCGTGGGAACCGTACGCCCACGCGATGGACAAGGTCTGTTTCGAGGAAGGATTCCACGTCAAACACGGCGAGGCAATCCTTCACGAACTGATGACCGGGTCCAAGAAGGAACAGGAGATGACCCAAGAGGCCTTCGAGAATTGGTGGCCTCGCATCATCCAGTTCTTCGGCCCCACCGACAAGCAGTCGACCCACCACGGCTTCGCCAGTGAGGTCGGTCTGAAGCAGATGTCGAACGACGAACTCCGTCGGGCGTTCCTCAACAGTTACATCCCGAAAGCCGAGAAGTACGGCCTCGAAATCCCCGAGATGCCACGCATCACGAAGAAGGACGACGGGACGTACGACGTGAACGAAGACGACCTCGACTGGGACGAGTTCTTCAAGATTGCCAAAAACGAGTACGAACCCGGCGTCGGCCAAATCGACGGCCGCAAGAAGGCCCAGGAGGCGGTCGCGTGGGTTCGCGAATCGATGGACAAACACGAACAGACCCTGTACGGCGGCGGCGAAAGCCCGCAGGCGGCCGACTAACGGAGTGATTCGATGATTTGGGAAGTATTCCGACAAAAGAAAGCAGGCGACTACCACACCCACTGCGGCAACGTCCACGCGCCCGACCGCGAGATGGCGTTGCTGTTTGCGGAAGTACAGCACGGCCGACGGATGCCCACGAACAGCCTCTGGGTCGTCCCGAAAGACGAAATCGGTGAAGTCGACACCGAAGACGTTGCCTTCGGCGGGACGACCGACAAGTCCTACCGCTGGGCGATGACCTACAACTTCGAGGCCGCGGCCGAAGAGGTCGCCGCCTCCGAGAGTGAACAGTCCGAAGCCGAACAACAGCGGCGCTCCGTCGTGGAGGGTGACGACTAATGGCGGCAGCGAAACAACTCCCCGGACCACAGGACCTCTCGGACGACGAGCGCGAAGCCGTCGAGGCGCTTTTGTTCAGTCTGGCCGACGACGAGTTCGTCATCGCAGAGCGCTACACCGAGTGGCAGGTTCGGGCACCGACTATCGAGTCCGACATCTCGGTCGCCAACATCGCGCAGGACGAACTGGGGCACGCCCGCCTCTATTACGACCTGCTCGAAGACTTCGGCTACGAGGAACCGGACCTCATTTGGGAACGCGACGCGAGCGAATGGCGACACAGCACGCTCTGTGAACTCCCATTCGAAGAGGGTGATTGGGCCGACTACGTCGTCCGGTCGTTCCTCTTCGACGAAGCCGAGTACGTCCGCCTGCAAGCGCTCGAAGGCTCGTCGTATCCGCGTCTAGCCGACCGCATCGAGAAGATACTCGCCGAAGAGAAGTACCACCGCGAACACGCCCGCAGTTGGCTCGAACGCCTCTGCGAGGACGACGACACGCGCGCTCGAATGCAGGACGCCGTCGACAGGCTCCTGCCCCACGCGCTGACGCTGTTCGCGCCGACCGACGAGGAAATCGAAGCCCGCATCGACGAACTCGGCATCCGGACCGAGAATCTGCTCACCATGCGCGAGGAGTGGCTGGACGAAGTCGTCCCGACGCTCGAATCCGTCGGTCTACACGTCGAGGAAGCACAGTTACCCGAACAGTACGATGTCCACCACGCGGACTTCGACCTCCCGGACGAACTCGGCCGCGACACGTCGCACACCGACGCGTGGTTCGACCTCTACGACGAGTTCACGAAGAGCTACCGTGAACTCGGCCGCCACAAAGCGGCCAAGATTATGAAGGACCCAGACGATGAGTAGTGAATTCGACCCCGACGCGCAGTACTGCGCACACACGGACTACAGCGAGGGCACTGCCCACGACGAACTCCCGGCCACCGGCGAGGGTACCGTCGGCGTCGAGCGAGACGTGTGGGACGCTCTCTACTCGGTCGAGGACCCGGAGATGCCAATCAGCATCGTCGACCTGGGCCTCATCTACGCTGTCGGGGTCGAATCAGAGACGGGCGAAGCGCGCATCGACATGACCCTCACCTACACCGGCTGTCCGGCCCGGAACATGTTGCAAGACGACATCCGGGGCGCAGTCGAAGCGGTCGAGGGTGTCGAAGACGTGCTCATCAACCTCGTGTGGAGTCCCGCGTGGTCCACCGCGATGGTGACCGAACAGGGTCGCAAAGACCTCCGCGACTTCGGCTTGAGCGTGTAACCATGAGACGACTTTCAGACCCCAGTGTCACGACGACGGGTGAGACGAACGGTGCTCGATGTCCATACTGCGACGGGACGAACACCGACCGAGAGCATCCGAAAGGACCCTCGCTCTGCCGGTCGATGCACTACTGTCACGACTGCGAAGAACCGTTCGAGAAGTTCGGCTGAGCGGTCTGACTTCCGGTTGCATCCGTTTCCCGTCGCCTAACCACCGTTTTTTCGACACTGAATCGCTGGACCAGTTACGTCGCTGAGGGAGGACGCTCGCGAAGTTCGTCCCTCGACGAGAATGGATAGTCCTCGATAGAACGTTCTTCCAGCGTTGTTTCGGTTATCCGGTAGGTGACGGTGTAGGTGTACGTGGGCGGCCGGACGAGTCGATACGCGTCCCGTATCCGTCCATGGCACCGGAGACGAACACGGAACTGCTCGTCCCCAATCTCTAAGACTGAAATCGCTGTACAGCGGGCCCTCACTTCGTCTCGCCTGTCGAACGTGTAGCCCCGCGACCCGAGCAGGTCGTTGTACAGGCGAGTCTCTTCGTACTCGACGAGGTACGCGACCGCTGTCGTTTGAGTGATAGTCTCAGGTCTCTCGGGGGCGAACGGATTCTGTTCACTCACAACGTTCGAGTCGTAGGGTGAATCCACGACGAGAACCGTACTCACTCCGAGTACGACGACACCGACGACGACGAAAACTATGAGGGGCGGTCGCATCTGCGTGGTTAGCGACGCTACGACGGGAATTGTCAAAAAACGAGGTGGTGGGGTGAAGGATGTCAGAGGCACCCCGAAAGTGCGACAGGGGCTAGACTGGACCAGCCCCGACTTCGAGACCTCCAGTTGGCACTCGAAGACGGTGACCGTCGCCCTCAGATGTTGAGGTTGACGTTCTTAGCTTGCGTGAACTCGCGGACTGCTTCTTCGCCCTGCTCGCGACCGTGGCCGCTCTGCTTTGTGCCGCCGAAGGGTGTCTGCGGGAACGTCACCGGATACTCGTTGACGCTGACCATGCCGTAGTCGAGGCGGTCGGCGACGCGGTGGGCCTTCGAGAGCCCCTGCGTCCAGACACCGGCGAGAAGTCCGTACGGGGAGTCGTTGGCGATTTCGACTGCCTCTTCCATGTCCGAGAACTCGATGACCGAGAGGACGGGGCCGAATATCTCCTCGCGAGCGACCGTCATATCGTTGGTCACGTCGGTCAGGACGGTCGGTCTGACGAAGTAGCCAGAGTCTTTGTCTTCGTCGACGCCGCCGCCACAGGCGACGGTTGCGCCCTCTTTCTCACCGATGGAGATGTACTCCAGTACGTCATCCATGTGGTCCTCGCTGACGACAGGACCCATTCGGGCGTCGTCGTCGATGCCCGACCCGAGCGGGGTGGACTCGGCGCGCTGGATGATTTTCTCGACCAGTTCGTCGGCGACATCCTCGTGGACGAGGAGGCGCGACCCGGCCCAGCACATCTGTCCGGCGTTCATGAAGATACCGTAGTGGACGCCCTTCGCTGCGGCGTCGAGGTCGGCGTCGGGGAAGATGATGTTTGGTCCCTTCCCGCCGAGTTCGAGCGTCACGCCGGTGACGTTCTGGGCAGCGTCGGCCATGACGCGCTTTCCGATTTCGGTGCTCCCGGTGAAGGTAACGTGTTCGACACCGGGGTGCGACGCGAGGGCAGCCCCTGCGCCGGACCCGGACCCGGGAACGACGTTTACGACGCCGTCAGGGAGGCCGGCTTTTTCAGCGGCGAGGCCGTAGTAGAGCGCCGACAGCGGTGTCTGGCTCGATGGCTTCAAGACGGTGGTGTTACCGCAGGCCAGCGCGGGTGCGAGACTGCGCCCGGCGAGTTGGAACGGGTAGTTCCACGGGGCGATGTGTGCGGTGACGCCGAGCGGTTCACGCGTCGTGTAGTTCACGCGCTCGCCGGGAACTGGATTGTACTGGCCGGTCACCTTGTCGGACCACCCGGCGTAGTACCGGAAGGTGTCGATTACCATCTGGATTTCCATCCCGGCCTCGAACGGCGTCTTGCCGTTGTCGTGCGATTCCACCAGCGTAATCTCGTCTTTCATCTCCTCAATGGCGTCGGCCATCGCACGGAGCTTTTCGCCGCGCTCGGAGGGAGCCATCGTACGCCACTCGCTTCCGTACTCGGCTGCCGCACTCGCCGCTTCGACCGCCGCGTCGACATCTTCCTCGTCGGCGCGAGCGACTTCTGCGTACAGTTCCTCGGTCGCGGGGTCCACACTCTGGATGGTCTCTCCGGCTTCGGCGTCTACCCATTCGCCGCCGATGTAGAGACTCGTCGGGCCGCTGTATTCCATTACGAATCCGTGTTCGGAGCGCAATTATTAATTGTTACCGATTACGCCAATGCAGGCGACGCGGGCGCTCCGACACTCGGTGACCGCCAGTCCACCTCAGCCAGTCTTGTAGACGCCGCGTGCGCTGGCGATGTGCGCATCGTCCTCTGCGTACACGTCGACATCGACGGTGCCAACGTCACCGCCGAGACGAACCACGTCTGCTTCCGCGCGAAGGTCGCCGGTCCCGGCGTTCAGGTAGTCGATACGCATGTCGATAGTCGGAACCGGTTGGTCGACGAGACTGACGAGGGCCGCGCCGCCGACAGTATCCGCGAGCGTGAACGTGACGCCGCCGTGGGCCATCACCTGATCGGAGTTCCACGACAGGTCCTCTCGCATCTCGATGTATCCCTCTGCGTGGCCGTCTTCGACTTCCGTGACCTCGATGCCCAGCAACTGGGCGAATGGCATGCTCTCGAAGAACTGCTCGATGTCCATATCTCCTTATCTCAGGACTCCGTTAAGTTGGTTTCGTCCGCTTGAGCCGAAAGAGGGTGAACTCCGACGTCACCGGTGGTCGTAGACGCGCTGGACCTTCCCGACTTTCGTGCGCTCTATCTCTCCCGGTTCGACCAGCGTTACGTCGTCGGGCGAGAAGGACAGTACGTTCGACAGGCGCTTTCGGATGCGCGATTCGAGGTCATCGCGTGACCCGTCGAAATCCTCGGTGAGTTCGACCGTCAGGTCGAGTTTGTCGAGTGTCCCCTCTCGCCGGAGATCGATACGGTAGTGCGGGGCAACCTCGTCGAATTCGAGGACGACCGATTCGACTTCGCTCGGGTAGAAGTTCACCCCACGGACGATGATGAGGTCGTCCGCCCGCCCGGTGACAGAGTCCATCCGTACACTCGTCCGGCCGCACTCACAGGTGTCGTAGTTCAGTGTGGTCAGGTCGCCCGTCCGATAGCGCAGAACGGGGAGCGCTTGCTTCGTGAGCGTGGTCAAGACGAGTTCGCCTTCTTCACCTTCCCCGACCAGTTCGCCCGTCTCCGGGTTGATAACCTCCGGGTAGAAGTGGTCCTCCCAGATGTGCATGCCATCCTGTTCGAGGCACTCGACGGCGACGCCCGGTCCGATAATCTCCGACAGGCCGTAGTTCTCGACAGCGGTCGCGTCGAAGCGTTCTTCTATTTCGTTTCGCATCGGCTCGGTACATGGTTCTGCCCCGAAGAGAACCGTCGAAAGTTCGAGGTCTGCGGGGTCGTAGCCCATGTCTTCGGCGACTTCCGCGAGGTAGAGTGCGTACGACGGGGTGAGACAGATAGCGGTGACTCCGAGGTCGGCGAGCATCTCGACTTGGCGCTGGGTGTTGCCGCCGCCAGTCGGGACGACTGCCATCCCCATCGCGGTCGCTCCATCGTGAAAGCCGAATCCGCCGGTGAAGAGACCGTAGCTGTAGGCGTTCTGGAGGCTGTCGTCGCTCGTCAGTCCGACCCCGCGAAATCCGCGAGCCATCACCTCGCGCCACACGTCGAGGTCGTCTCGGGTGTAGCCAACGATTTTGGGCTTGCCGGTCGTCCCTGACGAGGCGTGGATACGAACTACCTCGTCCATATCCACGGCGAACATGCCCGTCGGATACTCGTCTCTGAAGTCTTCTTTCGTCGTAAACGGGAGCTTCGAGAGGTCTTCGACACCCTCGATATCACCCGGTTCGACGCCGATGTCGTCGAATTGCTCGCGGTAGAAGGCGACGTTCTCGTAGGCGTGCCGAACGACGTTCCGAACCCGTTCGTCCTGCACCTCCCGCAACTCGTCTCTGGGGAGTCTGGTTACGTCCACATCGCTGGTCCTCATTGCTCTTCAGTCCGCGTTACTATCATAAAAAATTGCCCACGATACGAGTTACTCGGCCGCCGAGACGCCAAGGTAGCGGTCGAGAACCTCGTCCGATTCGGCGACTTCGTCGGCCGGACCCTCGTGGACGACCTGTCCCTTGTCGAGGATGTAGACGTAGTCGGCGGCATCGAGCGCCACCTGAACGTTCTGCTCGACGAGCAGGATAGTGACGCCCTCGTCGTTCAGTTCGTCTATCTTCCGCTGGACCTGCTTGACGATAGACGGGGCGAGACCCTCGGTCGGTTCGTCGAGCATCAGGAGGTCCGGCGCGGAGACGAGCGCGCGGGCGATGGCGAGCATCTGCTGTTCGCCCCCGGAGAGGTTCGCACCTCTGCTCTCGCTGTGGCGAGCAAGGTTCTCGAACTCGTCGATTATCTCGTCGACGCTCGGTTTCTCTATGTCGCGTCGGCCACCGATGCGGCCGATTTCGACGTTTTCACGGACCGTCAGGCCCGGGAATACGCGCCGTTCTTCGGGGACGAGCGCGATGCCCGCCTGCGCGGTTTTCTCGGGTGAGAGACTCCCGATGTCCTTCCCGTCGAAAGTGACGCTCCCGCTTGTCGGAGCCACGCTCCCAAGGATGGTCCGAAGCGTCGTCGTCTTCCCGACGCCGTTGCGGCCGATGAGTGTAACGACAGACCCCTTTTCCACGTCGAGGTTGACGCCTTGGAGGACCCGAGTCGACCCGTATCCCGAGACGAGGTCCCGGACCGAAAGCAGCGGGTCGCTCACGCTTCGACACCTCCGAAGTACGCCCGCCGAACGTCTGGGTCCTCAGACACCGCTTCGGGAGTCCCCTCAGCGAGTATCGCGCCCCTGTGGAGGACGGTGATGCGGTCGGAGACGCGCATCACGAGGTCGATGTCGTGTTCGATGAGAAGCAGCGTCCGGTCCGACAACACCTCGTCGATGAGGTCCATCGTCGCGTGCGTCTCTTCCGCGCTCATCCCTGCAGTTGGCTCGTCGAGCAAGACCATGTCGGGGTCCGTGGCGAGGACGATGGCGATTTCGAGTCGCCGCTTGTCACCGTAGGCGAGGTTGTCTGCGACTTCGTCGCCGCGGTCCAGCAGTCCGGACCGGTCGAGCACACGCTCTGTGTGTGCGTTTACCTCCTCGAACGTGTTCGCCCGCTTGAGGAACTCCTCAGTTGGGCGGAACCCTTCGTGCTGTGCCGCCTGCGCCGAGAGCCTGACGTTCTCGCGGACCGTGAGCCCCGAGAAGATGTTCGTAATCTGGAACGACCGGCCCAACCCTTTGCGCACCCGCTCGTGCGGGGGAAGTCCAGTCACGTCCTCACCGTTGAACGTCACAGTCCCGTTCGACGGGCGGAGTGCACCCGTCAACAGGTTGAACGTCGTCGTCTTTCCGGCCCCGTTGGGCCCGATGAGGCTCCGGAACTCACCGCGCTCGATTTCGAGATTCACGTCGTCGACGGCGACGAGTTTGCCGAACTCCTTTGTGAGGTTCGTGGTCTCGAGGATTGGTTCACTCATGCTGTTCCACCTCCGCGTCCGTGACACTCGTCTGGTCGCGGATTGTCGTCCCGAACATGGGGTGTTCGCTGACGGTCTTCGGGAGCGACACCAGTCCTCGCGGTACGAAGATGACGAACAGGACGAACAACACGCCGATGACGAGTTGCCATTGGTCGATGTACGACGAGAGGATGTCCTCTGCGGCGACGAAGACGCCAGCGCCAATCATCGGCCCGTAGAGCGTTCCCATCCCGCCGAGGACGGCCATTACGATGACCTCACCGGAGTTAATCCAGTGGAGGAACGACGGGGCGACGTAGCCGTTGTTCGCGGCGAAGAGTCCACCGGCGAGACCGGCGAGACCGCCGGAGACGACGAACGCGCGGCGCTTGTACGCGGTCACGTCGTAGCCGATGAACGACGCCCGGTCTTCGCTCTCGCGGATGGCCTGCAGGACCGAGCCGAACGGTGCGTCGATGAGACGCCGGGCGAGCAGGTACGACCCGACGACAACGACGAGGAGGAAGTAGTACTGGACGATGCCGCCGTCGAGGACGAACAGGCCCAGCGGAATCTCGAACTCGCCGGGGTCGATACCGAGTCCGGCGAGGCCGTAGAAAACGTCCACGCCGAAGAGGCCGTCAGAACCGCCGGTGAAGTCGAACTTGAACACGGCGTTGTAGAACAACTCCGCGAATCCGAGAGTAATCATCGCGAAGAACACCCCGGAGACGCGAATCGACAGATAGCCGACGAACCACGCGATAGCGGCGCAGACCAAGACGGCCGCGACTAGCGCGACGAACACCGACGGGGAGACGTGCATCAGGGTGAGGACCGAGACGTACGCGCCCACGCCGTAAAACAGCGTGTGCCCGAGGGAGACCAGTCCCGCGTAGCCGAGGACTAAGTCGAGACTGAGCGCGAACAGCGCCCAGATGAGGATGTCTTCGAGGAGCGTCACGGAGTAGGTGACGCCCGTCAACTCCGCGAAGAACGGCACGAGGACGAGGACGCCGACGGCGGCGTAGCCGAGTTTCGTCCGCGTCTCCGACGACAGCACCCCGCCGCCTGCCCCGTGGAGGAGCGCGCCGTCGTGGTGTTCTCCGGCACCGATGGAGGTGCCGAACAGCCCCGTCGGCTTGACGACGAGGACGGCAATCATGAGAAGGAACACGATGAGTCCCTCGAGGAACGGGGTGTACGTCCGCGCCAGCGTCTGGACGACGCCGACGAACAGGCCGCCCGCCACCGCGCCTCGGAACGACCCGAGGCCACCGAGGACGACGATGACGAATGCGGGGATGATGACGCTGGACCCCATGGTCGGACTGACGTTCTGGAATGCCCCGAGGACGATACCGGCGACGCCCGCGAGCGCGGCACCGAACCCGAACGTCAGCGTGTAGTAGCGGTCGATGTTGATGCCGAGATTGCGGACCATCCCGCGGTCCTCGGACCCGGCGCGGATTATCATCCCGAACTGGGTGCGGCTAAGCAGCAACCACGTCCCGAGTGCGAGAATCGAGCCGAAGACGATGATGCCGTAGTTGTACAGTGAGTACGTGAAACCGAAGAACGCAATCGGTTGGTCGAGTGCGGCCGGGATGGGGAACGGCTTGGCCGACTTCCCCCACACGGACGTGATGAGGTCGTTGATGATGAGCACCAACCCGAACGTGAGGAGAATGTGGTACAGCGGGTCGCGACCGTAGAGTCGCTTCACTGTGAGCCGTTCGATACCCATGCCGACGACGCCGACGAGCAAGGGGGCGACGACGAGCGCGACCCAGAAGCCTGCGCCTCCGAGCGGGCCGGCGATAGCGAACGCGAAGTACGCGCCGAGAGCGAACAGTTCGCCGTGAGCGAAGTTGATGACGTCCATCACGCCGAAGATGATGGAAAGCCCCGCTGCGAGGAGGACGTACACCATCCCCACGACGAGTCCGTTGAGGATTTGCTCTGCGACGGCGGTGGCGACGGACATGTTAGAGGTTGCAGCCGAGTTCCCCGCAGTCGGGAAGCGCGTCGGAACCGGCTACCATCTCGCCGAGTTCGACGGCCGCGGGACCGCTTCCACCCTCCGGTGCCACCAGTTCACCCGGCCAGACGGGATTCATCGCCTGATGATCGCAGTCGCGGAACTGGTTCGGACCGAGGATAGTGTCCATCTCCAGTCCCGGAAGCACGTCTTTGACCTCGGCTGGGTCGGTCGAGTCCGCTTCCGCGATTCCCCGTGCAGTCATTCGGATGGACATGTACGCCGCGCGCGCGAAGTTGTCCGGAGCAGACCCGTACTCGCTCTGGTAGGCCTCAACGAACGACTGGTTGTCCCCAGTCTGTAGCGTCGGAAGGTATCGGACACCGCCATAGGTGCCGTAGGCCGCTTCACCGAGGGCACCGCGAACGACCGAGAACGTCATCGTCGGCGACATGAGCTTCACGTTCTCCTTGAGCCCCTGACTCGCCGCCTGCTTGACGAAGTTGATGAGGTCGCCACCAGTCATACCGAGAACCGCCACGTCGGCGTCGGAGTTGGAAATCTGGCTGATGTAGGAGTTGAAGTTCGTCGACCCGAGTTGCGAGCGACTGCGGCCCACCACGTTGATGTCGTGGCCGTTTTTCATGCGCTTTTCCACGCGCTGCATCACCGATTCGCCGTAGGCGTAGTCGGCGATGTGGAACCAGACGTTCGTTCCGAGCTTTTCGGCCGTGAAGTCCGAGACGGCCTCGGCCATCTGCGCCGTGTTAGTCTCGGCGCGGAACACCCACTCGTTACAGTTCGACCCGGTGATGGGGACGGCCGCCCCACCGGGATTGTAGATGACTTCCTCGTCCTTCGCGAACTCGTTGAGCGCGAGCGCGACGCTGGACGAGATTGCGCCCATGAGGAATGATGCACCGTCCTGTTCGACGACCGACTGGGCCTTCCGGCGACCTGTCGATGGGTCCGCTTCCGTGTCCTCGTAGACGCCGTTAATCTCGACATCGATGTCGTCGTTCTCGTTGACGTGCGAGATGGCGAGTTTGGCACCGTTTCGCTGCCCCTCTGCGAGACCACCGTACGGCCCGGTCATCGGACTGATAACCCCGTACGTGATGGTGTTCGACCCGCCGACACCGCCACCGAGACACCCCGAAAGCCCGGTCAGTCCGGTCATCCCTGCGAGTCCTGCTGCTTGTACAAACTTCCGTCGTGACGGACGCAGCCCACTACCGCTGTCCGCGGAATTTTCGTCTCTCATCATGGTGAGTCTGTATGTTCACAAGTAACATGATAATATTCACGTTTAAATGTTTGCGTTTGTGCAGCATCAAGAACGCCGCGGCACCTGAAAACGAACTTACGAGAGATGCTTGCGAGAACGGTCTTACGAGAAGTGCGGGGCGACTTCCTCACCGAGACGCCGGATGCATTCGGCCATCCGTTCGGTGCCAATTCCGGGGTGGTACGTCCGGAAGATGAAGTGGATGTCGTCGCCCAGCGCGTCTCGATAGCGTTCGAGTTGGTCGATTACGTCCTCGGGGCTTCCGTAAATCGCCTGCTCTTTGAGTTCCTTGCGACGCTCCTCGGACAACTCGGGGACCTCCTCACCGGAGAAGATTTCCGCGTATTTGCGTTGGATGTACAGGTAGCCGTCTTTCATCGCATCCCACGCTTCTTCCTTCGAGTCGTCAACGAAGCCGTGTTGGAGGACGTAGATAGTGAAGTCGCCGTCGAGGCCTTCCTCCTCGCGGACGTTTCTGATGTCGTCGACTCGCTTTTTCAGGCCGCCAACCGAGAGCGACGAAGGGGCACACCACGCGTCGGCCGTCCGTGCTGCCCGGCGAACTGCCGGTTTCGCCGCGCCGCCGAGCATGAGCGGAACGTCGCGCGAGGGTTTCGGCGTTACGTCGACGCCGGTTGCACCCTCGTGGAAGGGCGACTCGTGTTCGACCGGCCCCTCGGACCACGCATCCCGCACAAGCGACACTGTATCCGAGAGTCGCTCCACGCGCTCGTCTCGGGGAACGTCGAAGGCGTCGAACTCACGCGGGTTTGACCCGATAGAGAGACCGAGCGTCATCCGCCCGCCGGACAACAGGTCGATTGTCGCCGTGTCCTCAGCGAGCCGAATCGGATTATACAGGGGCGCAAGCGCAATGCAGGTTCCGATTTCGATGTCGTCTGTCATCGCGGCGAGCGCGCCGAGTGCGGGCATCGTTCCCGAAAGGTAGCCGTCTTCGAGGAAGTGATGTTCCGAGACCCACGCGCTCGCAAGTCCGGCGTCGTCTATCGCTCGTCCGAGCGTTAGCATCTCGTCGTACAGTTCCGTCATCGGTCGGTCGTCGTCTGGTCGCTTTTGACACGTGAACAGGCCGGTCCCGATTTCCATGACTGTGAGTATCTACCTCGTCTATTAATAGTTAGGAACAGCGAAGGTGGTGTATGTCGCTGCCAGACGAGTCGAACGCGCCGCCCGCCCGCGTCGACCACGTTGGAATCGCCGTCGAGAGCGTCGAAAACGCGGAACAGACGCTTTTCGCGCTCGGGTGCGAGCGCATCCACCGAGAGACGGTCGCCGACGAGTCGTTCGAGTGGGCGACGTACGTCCTCGGCGACGCGTCCCGAATCGAACTCATCGCGCCCGTCCAAGGCGAGTCGTTTCTCACCGACTACCTCGATGAACACGGACCGGGACTCCACCACGTCACGCTCGAAGTCGTCGACATCGACGCCACAATCGACGTGCTGGAGGAGGCGGGCGAGCGCGTCGTCGGCTATTCGGTCGAAGACGGGTGGACAGAGGCGTTCGTCTCACCGCAGAATCCGACCGGGGCGCTGTTTCAGTTGATGGAGTACCACGACGATTACGCGGACAGAGGGCCGGACGAGGCGCTCTTCGTCCGCGGAGAACGCTTGCAAAACGAGTGAGTTGGATGTCCAGGCGGCGGTGCGGTGTTATTCGGCGTCCTTCCGCTTGATGAGGAACTTCATGTCGCCTTCGAGGACGACGGTTCCGTCTTGCTTGGTCATCTCCACCTCGATGGTGACGAGACCGGCGTCCTCGCGGCTAAGCTCTTTCTGCCCAGAGACGACCATCGTCTGCGAGAGTGTGTCGCCGATGAAGACCGGATTCGGGAGGTCCATGTAGTTCATGCCGAGGAAGGCGATAGCCGTGCGCTCGACGATACCGGAGCGGTAGACGAACCCGGTCGATTGGACGAACGTCATCGGACCGTGGGCGATGCGCTGGCCGAACTGGGTGTCTTCTGCATACTCCTTGTTCGTGTGGAGTTCCGTCCAGTCGCCGGAGAGCGCGGAGTGCATCATGAAGTCCGCCTCGGTGACGGTGCGGCCAACGCTCTCGAACTCTTTTCCTTCGACGAAGTCCTCGAAGTAGTGCGGCTCGTAACTGTATGCCATACCCCCACCGTCACCCTCACCGGATAAAGAATTTTACATACTTATCAATCCTGACAGTCGGTGCCTACTTGATGGGTGACCGTGAGTGTGAGAATGTATGTCAACACCTGACGAGCAGGCAGAGATACGCGACCGCGCGTCGAACGACCCGTTCTGTGACCACGTCGGCATCGAACTCGCCGACTTCGGCGAGGGCTACGCGGAGACGACGCTCACACTCGACGAAGACCACCTGAACTTCCACGGGACACCCCACGGCGGCGTTATCTACACACTGGCCGACGCGGCGTTCGCTGCGGCCTCGAACAGTCACGGCGATGCAGCGTTCGCACTGGAGACGAACATCTCCTATCTCGCCGCCGCGGAAGTCGGCGACACGATTCGCGCCGTCGCCGAAGAGACGCACCTCGGCGGGCGGACCGCGGAGTACGAAGTCGTCGTCTCCGACGACGCAGGCGACAGAATAGCAACGTTCCGCGGGCGTGTGTACAAGCCCGGTCGCTGACGAAACCCGGTCGCTGACGAGCGGGCTTCGCATCGTGCGCGAGATGGCGAAAGAGACGACAGAAAAATCGGTCCCTGAGACGCGTCGTTACTGACCGCGGTGGTCGTAGACGCGCTGGACCTTCCCGACTTCCGTGCGGGCGATGTTTCCGTACTCGACGAGGTTCAGTTCGTCCGGCGTGAACGACAACACGTTCGACAGTCGCTTGGTGATTCGAGATTTGAGGTCGGTGATGGAGCCATCGAACTCTTCTGTGAGTTCGACGGTCACCTCTAACTTGTCGAGGCTGTTCTCGCGGCGGATGTCGATACGGTAGTGGGGAGCAATCTCGTCGAATTCGAGGACGACCGATTCGACCTCACTCGGATAGAAGTTCACCCCGCGGACGATGATGAGGTCGTCCGCCCGCCCGGTGATGTTGTCCATACGGACGGCGGTCCGGCCGCACTCACAGGTGTCGTAGTTCAGTGTGGTCAGGTCGCCCGTCCGATAGCGCAGAACGGGGAGGGCGTCCTTGGCGAGTGTAGTCAAGACGAGTTCGCCCTCTTCTCCCTCTTCGACGGGTTCGCCGGTGTTCGGGTCGATGATTTCGGGGTAGAAGTAGTCCTCCCAGATGTGGAGGCCGTTCTGTTCTTCGCACTCGATAGAGACGCCGGGACCGACGATTTCGGAGAGCCCGTAGATGTCGATTCCTGTGACGCCGAGGCGTTCTTCGATTTCGGCGCGCATCGGCTCAGTGCAGGGTTCCGCACCGAAGATGACGACCCGGAGCGGGAGGTCCTTGATGTCGTAGCCCATGTCTTCGGCGACCTCCGCGAGGTAGAGTGCGTACGAGGGAGTACACGAAATCGCGTCGCTTCCGAGGTCGGCGAGCATCTCGACCTGGCGCTGGGTGTTACCGCCGCCGATTGGGATGACGGTCGCACCGAGTTCCTCGATACCCTGGTGGAGACCGAGACCGCCCGTAAAGAGGCCGTACCCGTAGGCGTTCTGCACCACGTCGTCCGACCCGAGTCCCGAGGTGACGAGACAGCGCGCGACTGCCTTACTCCACACGTCGAGGTCGTCTTGGGTGTAGCCGACGATTTTGGGCTTGCCGGTCGTCCCGGAGGAGGCGTGAATACGAACCACGTCGTCCATCTCTCGCGCGAACATCCCTGTGGGATAGTGGTCGCGGAAGTCCTCCTTCGTCGTAAACGGAAGCTTCGAGAGGTCCTCGACGCCCTCGATATCACCCGGTTCGAGACCTAACTCGTCGAACGTCTCGCGATAGAAGTCGACGTTTTCGTAGGCGTTCTGGACCGTCTCTTGGAGACGTTGGTCTTGCACCTCGCGGAGTTCGCTCCGCGAAGCGGTCTCCATGCTATCGAATACCATGTACAATTGAAGTCGATGATTGACGGTGATAAAAATGATGCGGTCGTTTTCTCGCGTTCACGGGGCGAACCTATATCGCGGGGGACACGCAAGCCACTATCATGCGAGATGCGTACATCGTAGGAGCGGGCCAATCGAGCTATGGCGCGTTCCCTGACGAGAGCTACCGGTCGCTGTTCACGACCGCATTCGAAGAAGCGCTCGACAGCGCGGGTGGTATCGACCACGGCGACATCGACGAAGCGGTCGTCGGGTCGCTCGGCGTCGGCGGCCGACAACTCGGCCTGTCAGGCCCGGCGGCCACGGAACACGTCGGACTGCACGGCGTCCCCAGTAGCCGAATCGAAAACGCGTGTGCGGCGAGCGGATACGCCGTGCGACAGGCGGTTCAGGCGGTCAAAAGCGGGATGGCCGACGTTGCACTCGCGGGCGGGTACGAGGTCATGACCGACATGAGCGGCGACGTGGCGAAGTACTGGCTCGGCGTCAGCGGCGAGACGGAGTGGGAGCGGCTGACCGGGACGACGTTTTCGGGCGTCTACGCCCAGATGGCGTCGGCGTACATCGACGAGTACGACGCCTCTCCGGACCACTTCTCGAAAGTCGCGGTCAAGAACCACAAAAACGGCGCGAAGAATCCGAAGGCGCACCTCGGCTTCGAGTGCTCTCTCGAAGACGCACAGAACGCGCCCATCGTCGCCGACCCCCTCAATCTCTACCACTGCTGTCCGACCTCCGACGGGGCTGCGACGGTCATCGTCGCCAGTGAGGACGTGGCCGCCACGTGTGACAAAGCGGTTCGCGTCGCGGGCGTCGGCGCGGCCTCCGAGCGCGTCGGGCTCTTCCAGCGCGACAGCTACACGTCGATTCGGTCGTCCGAACAGGCTGCCTCGCAGGCGTACGAGATGGCCGGTCTCGGTCCAGACGACGTTGACTTCGCCGAGGTTCACGACTGCTTCGCCATCGCCGAACTCCTCGCGTACGAAGACCTTGGCTTCTGCGAGCGCGGCGAGGCATCACGTCTTCTCGACGACGGCGTCACCGACCTTGACGGCGACCTCCCAGTCAATCCCTCGGGCGGCCTGAAGTCGAAGGGCCACCCAATCGGCGCGACGGGGGCCGGACAGGTCGTCGAGGCGTTCAAGCAACTCACCGGCCACGCCGACGACCGACAGATAGCCGACGCGCAGGTCGGACTTACCCACAACGTCGGCGGGTCCGGCGGTGCTGCTGTCGTCCACATCCTCGAAGGAGGTGTGCTATGACCGGCATCGCAGGTGTCGGGGCCTACGTGCCACGACTCTACCTCCCGGCCGAAGCCTACCGCGAGGCGTGGGGCAAAGGCGGCGCTGCGGGCGTCGAACAAGTTGCCGTCGCCGACGCGGACGAAGACACGCTGACGATGGGGACCGAAGCAGGTCGTCGCGCGCTCGCGGCGGCCACCGTCGATGCCGACGCGGTTTCGCACCTCGCGTTTGCGACCACGACGCCCCCGACCGACGAGGAAGAGGCGGTCGTTCGCCTCGCGTCGCTGCTCGGCGTCCCCGCGAACGCGACGATGCGGCAGTACGGCGGTGGAACCCGCGCCGGTGCTGTCGCACTCGCGTCGGCACTCGACACTGAGGGTCCAACCCTCGTCGTCGTCTCTGACAACCCGTCAGGTGCGCCCGAAAGCGACGAAGCAGCGGGTGCGGGCGCAGGTGCGGCCGCACTCGTTCTCACCGACGATGGCCCGCTCGCGGTCGAGTCAGTCGGCGAGTACGGTGAGCCGTCCCCCGGCACTCGATTCCGTCGCCACGGAAGCACGGAGACGGAATCAATCGGCATCACCCAGTACGAGCGCGACGCGTACACCTCGACAGTCGGCGGCGCAGTGGATGCACTCGACGCGGATGTCTCGGATGTCGATGCTGCGGCGCTCACTGCTCCTGACGGCAAACTCCCTTATCGCGCTGCTCGTGCGGTCGGCGTATCGACCGCAACGATTGCCGCCGGAACGGTCGTCTCGCAGACTGGTGACACCGGCGCAGCAGGGCCGTTCCTCGGTCTCGCGTCGGCCCTCGACGACGGCGCAGCGTCCGTCTTGCTCGTCGGTTACGGCGGCGGTGCTGGTGCAACGGCACTCTCCCTGACCGCCGCTGGCGACGTTCCAGTTGACGCCGTCTTCGACGGTGATGTCGAACTCTCGTACGCCGAGGCGCTTCGCCGACGCGGCACTATCACCGGCGAGGAACCGGAGGGTGGCGGCGCGTACGTCAGCGTCCCGACGTGGGCGCAGACGATTCCACAGCGCCACCGACTCGTCGCTGGCCGGTGTCGCTCCTGCGGTGCGCTCTCGTTCCCGCCGGAGGGCGCGTGCTTCGAGTGCGGGTCGCTGGACGGCTACGACGACACGCCGCTTCCCGGAACCGGAACGGTCGAGGCGGCGACGGTCATCGGACAGGGTGGCGCACCGCCCGAGTTCGTCGAACAACAACAGCGCTCTGGGTCGTTCCCAGTCGCCGTGGTCGCACTCGACGGCCCCGAGGGAGACGAGTCGGTGAGCATCCCGGCGCAGGTGGCGCACACGCCAGCCGAGACACCGGACATCGGCGACCGGGTCGAAGCGGTCCCACGCCGAATCTACGAACAGGAAGGCGTGGTCCGATACGGGTTCAAGGTCGTTCCGACCGAGGCGCGGCGATAATCGCCCGCGCCCCTCCGTTCTCGCTATTTTTATCGCTCAGGTCGCTCGAACACCGTCGCGACACCCTGCCCGAACCCGACACACATCGTTGCGAGTCCGTACCGACCGCCCCGACGGTCGAGTTCGTGGAGGAGCGTCGTGGCGATGCGCGCGCCCGAACACCCGAGTGGATGACCGAGGGCGATTGCGCCGCCGTTGACGTTCAGTATCTCGCCGTCGATGCCGAGTTCGCGCTTGCAGTAGAGGCTCTGGGAGGCGAACGCCTCGTTGAGTTCGACGAGGTCCATCTCGTCGATAGTCAGTCCCGCCTTGTCGAGCGCGGCGCGCGTCGCTGACACGGGCGCGACACCCATCTCTTCGGGGTCGACGCCGACGACTGCTCGGGAGACGACGCGCCCGAGAATCGGCAGGTCGTTCGCGTCGGCGTAGGATTCTGACGTGACGAGCGCCCCTGCTGCACCGTCAGTCAGGGGTGACGCGTTCCCCGGCGTGACGGATGCCGCATCGTCGTCGGCGAAGACGGTCGGGAGGCCAGCCAACACGTCCATCGACGTGTTCGCACGCGGGCCTTCGTCGTGTTCGACGACTCCGTCCGGTGTCTCGACGGGGACAATTTCGTCGGCAAAACGGCCGCTCTCGCGGGCGTCGATGGCTCGCTCGTGGGAGCGGAGCGCGAACGTGTCCTGGTCCTCGCGGGCGATGTCGTATCGACGTGCGACCGTCTCTGCCGTCTTGCCCATCGAGAGCGAGTCACCGCCATCGTAACGCGCTTCGAGTGCCGGGTGGAGCCAATCGGAGAACGGAACCCGCGTCATGTGTTCGACACCGGCGATTGGGTACACCGCCCCATCGCCCGATTCGACTGCGCGTGCGGCATCGTTCAGCGTCGTCAGCGACGACCCACACAGACGCGAGAGGGTCGCGCCCGGTACCGTCTCGGGAAAGTCGCCAGCCAAAAGCGACTGTCGGGCGAGGTTTCGGCCTTGCTCAGCCTCTTGATTCGCACAGCCGAGACGGAAATCCACCCACTCGTCGGGGGCGACCCCGGTTCGGTCGACAAGCGCGTTTAGAACCGCTTTGACGAGGTCCTCTGGATAGAGGTTCTCGAACCCGCCGCCTTTCTTCGCCTGTGGCGTTCGTACTGCATCGACGACTACCGCGTGCTCGCTACCACTGCTCATACACGAATTGTCTGGGGGCATCCATCTTGAACCTTCGTCAGAAGAAGGCAAACGATTATGATGGTTCCCGAACCCCTTTTCGATGATGAAGGTCTGCGTACTCGGAGCTGGCACGATGGGACACGGAATCGCCCAGGTGTCCGCGATGGCCGGCCACGACGTGACGATGCGCGATATCGAGACGGAATACGTCCAGAACGGACTGGACGCCATCGAATCGAACCTCCAAGGCGGCGTCGACAGAGACAAAGTGACGCCCGAAGAGATGTCGGCGACCCTCGACCGAATCTCGGGGACGACATCGCTCGAAGACGCTGTCTCGGGTGCCGACCTCGTGGTCGAGGCTGTCCCCGAAGACATGGGATTAAAGCAGAACACGGTCAGCGAAGTCGAGGGGTTCGCGGACGACGACACCATTATCGCCTCGAACACGTCGTCGCTCTCTGTGACCGAAATAATGAGCGCGCTCAACGACCCGGGACGCGGAATCGGCCTGCACTTTTTCAACCCGGTTCACATCATGGCGCTTGTCGAGGTCGTCGTCGCCGAGCAGACCGACGCGGACACACTCGAATTCGCCCGCGAGTACGTCGAGGGAATCGACAAGACGGTCGTGGAAGTCGGCGACGCACCCGGCTTCGCGTCCTCGCGTCTGGGTGTTGCACTCGGCGTCGAAGCGATGCGCATGGTTCAGGAGGGCGTCGCCTCACCCCGCGACATCGACACCTCGATGGAACTCGGCTACAACCACCCAATGGGACCAATCGAACTCGGTGATGTCGTCGGTCTCGACGTGCGACTCGGCATCCTCGAATATCTTCGCGAAGAACTCGGCGAGCGCTTCCGGCCGCCGCAGATTCTCAAGCGCAAGGTTCGCGCCGGAAAGCTCGGCAAGAAGACCGGTGAAGGCTTCTACGTCTGGGAAGACGGCGAAATCGTCGGTGTCAGCGAGGACGTGATGGACCGATGAGCGGCATTGAATCCGTCGCCGCGGAGTGCGAAACGGTGAACGTCGCGGTCGGCGACAGAGTAGACGGCGTCGTCACTGTCACGATGTCGCGGCCGGACGCCCGAAACGCCCTGAACGCGACGCTCCGCGCAGAACTCAAGCGCGTCCTCGACGCCATCGACGAGAGTGACGCGCGCGTCGTGGTACTCACCGGTTCAGACGAGGCGAAGGCGTTCGTCGCCGGGGCAGATGTGAAGGAACTCCGCGAGCGAGACATGCTCGAACAGCGCGAAGCGAGCAAGCGCCCGCGCGTGTATGAGTACGTGGACGACCTGCGGCAACCCGTCATTGCCCGTATCAACGGCCACGCACTGGGCGGTGGGTGTGAACTCATTCAGGGCTGTGACGTGCGCATCGCCCACGAGCGGGCGAAAATCGGCCAACCGGAGATTAACCTCGGCATCATGCCCGGCGGCGGGGGCACCCAGCGACTACCGCGACTGGTCGGTGAGGGCCACGCCATGCGCCTCATCCTAACCGGCGAACTCATCTCCGCGGACGAAGCGGCCGATATCGGACTCGTCGACGAAGTCCACGACGACGACACCTTCGACGAGCGGGTGTACGAACTCGCCGCGATGATGGCCGAAAAGAGTCCTGTTGCGCTGGAATACGCGAAGAAGGCCATCAAAGCCGCCTCTCGGATGGACCTCGAACAGGGCATCGAATACGAGGCTGAACTGTTCGCCCAACTGTTCGCATGGCCCGACAAGGACGAGGGTATCGACGCCTTCTTCGAGGACAGAGACCCCGAGTGGGCCGACAGATAGCGTTCGAATAGTTCGAACACAACGCATCACCGCTGTTTCCCAAACGAACGTTGGTTTTAGCGCAGTTTCACAGACCCTCATGTCAGATGATGTCACGAGTCGAGCGATAACCCACTGGATTCACCGTGAGGGCGACGAAACGACGAGGATTACAGAGAGGACTTTGTTCCGCATATTCGAACGGCTGTCCGTGATATTAGAACGGGTGTACGAACTGGAGGAACAGCCGTTCGACCTTTCGGGAGAGTACCGAAGAATTCGAGACCAATGACGGTCGCTTCCGCGACTGGTTGGAACGAAAAACAGGCATACAACGCCAGATACACCGTAAATCGACGACCTCAGTCATCCATCCACGGTTCACACCAGTCTCACGCCCACCACACTCGAAGCGTGTCGAACCGGTCACACTCGTCTATTACGCACGTACCACTGTAATGGAACTGACGGAGTACATCTGTCAATCGACACGATTCATTACGGAAGTACGTTTGTAATGTTTACCGTAGCACATCCGATTCTTCGAAATTCATAATTATTGTATGCTAGCAATATGTTCGAACTATTCGAACAAGTAGAATCGACGAATTTCGACGAAAAATCCCGTCCTATCGACTGTACAGAGGCTTCTCATCGATTCAGGTCCGAATAAGCCGTGGTTCGCTCTCAGAATATGGGTTCGAATGGCTCGAACAGTTGTTCAAGAAGTTCGTTCGAGATTACGAGAAGCTGAGGTTGATCTCTACTTCGTTCGCCGCGCCAAGAAGGAGGTTCGCAAGTTCGTTTTCGAGTCTGTCGTCGGTGAGTCGGTTCGACGGGCCGGAGAGGCTAATCGCACCGACCGGATACCCCGCTTGGTCAGTGATTGGGACGCCGACAGCGTGGAGTTTCGGCACGATTTCTTCGAGGTTGAGAGCGAAGCCCCGCTTTCGGATGGTCGCTAACTGCTCGAAGAGTTCGTCTCGGTCGGTTATCGTGTCCTGTGTCTTCGCCGGGAGGCCGTGTTGCTCGATGATTTCGTCTACGCGGTCATCGGGGAACGCCGAGAGAATCGCCTTTCCGGCCGCCAGTTGGTGCAAGTACGACCGCGTCCCCTCGCGGGCAGGAGTCCGAACTGAGTGCTTGCCGCCTGCCCCGTAGAGGTGGTAGCCCCGCCCCTGTTCTTCCGTGACGCACCACACTTTTTCGCCGGTTTGTTCGGCGAGTTCGTCTACTTTCGGCTTCGCCACCTCGTAGAGGTTGTGTTGGTTGCGGGCGTGAATTCCGAAGTCGAGGAGCCGAAGTCCAACACGGTAACCGTCGTCGTCGAGAACGACAAATCCTTCCTGTTCGAGCGTCTTCAGGTGTCTGTGGACGGTGCTCTTCGCGAGGTCCAGTTCCGCCGCCAGCGCAGTCGGCCCGAGCGTCCCCCGCTCTTTGAGCCGGTCGAGGATGGCGAAAGAGGTTGCCGCCGTCTTCACTGGACGGCGTTGTTCGTCAACTGTCATCGTTCTTCGTCTGTGGCCGACCACTATAAGTGTTGTTCGCACTATTCGAACGTCCGTTCGGTTCGTTCGAATTTGCGGAACCGGCGATAGAGCAAAGTACCCCCCAAGTGTGATACCCGACGTGCATGATTAAATTGGTGAATTTGGTCGTTCGGAAGGACGGCTACACGCACGAGGAGTTCGCCGAGCGGTGGATGAGCGACCACACCGAGATGGCGAAAGACCTGCCCGGTCTGAAAAAGTACGTCACGAGTCTTCCCGCATCTCCCGAACGGTCCGAGTACGATGGCATCGTCGAACTCTACTTCGAGGATATGGACGCGCTGAAGGCGGCGTTCTCCTCCGAAACCGGCGAAGCCGTAAACGCAGACGCGGCCGAGTTCATCGACATGGAGCAGGGACCGACGCTCTACGTCGAAGAGACCGTCCACCTCGACAGGTCGTGAATCACCCATGGACACGAGCGAACGACTCGTCGAGAGTCTAGAGCGACTCGGCGTCGAGCGCGTCTTCGGGTACCCCGGCGGTCGGATCATCGAACTGTTCGACGAACTCCCCGACTCGAGCATCGACCTCGTCCGACCGCGCGACGAGCGCGAGGCGAGCGTCATGGCCGAGATGCACGGTCGCCTCACCGGCGAACCCGGCGTGCTCGCCGGACAGGGTCCGTGGATTGGGAGCTTAGGGCTTATCGGACAGATGGAAGCGCGCCTCGCGTCCTCGCCGATGATTGCCATCACAGAGGCGTCCGAGCGCGGTGACTACTCGACGATTGCGCCGTACCAGCAATCCCGCGGTGACTACGGCGGTCTCGACCTGCCGAACATCCTCGATTCAGTGACCAAAGAATACTGGTTCCCGCGGACGCCGAACGAGACGGTTCGGAGCCTCCAACTGGCGTACAAACACGCCGTCGCAGGGCGGCCCGGTCCGACCGCGGTCATCCTCGACGGTGACGCGGTGACAGAGGAGTTCTTCGAGGAGTCGATGCCACCCGTGTGGGACGAAGCGGCGCAGACTCGCATGTGGAAGGCAGCGCCGACGCCGCGCGACGTTGCAGCGGCGACAGAGGCGCTCGAATCCGCCGAGCGACCGGTCATCATCTCAGGGAACGGCGTCCACGCCGCGAACGCGTACGAGGAACTGCAGAACGCGGCCGAAGCGTACGAAGCGGCTGTCGTCACTTCGTACCTCGGAAAGTCCACCTTCCCGGAGACGCACCGCCTCGCTGGCGGCGTCATCGGCTCGTTCGGACACGAGGGAGCGAACCAACTGGTGAGCGAGGCGGACGTACTCCTCGTCGTCGGGTGTCGCATGAACCCGATGGACACAAACTGGCAGGCACCGGAGTTCATCCGACCCGACGAGCAGACGATTATCCACGCCGACATCGACCCCCGAAACGCTGGCTGGGTCTACCCCGCCGACGTGGGCCTCATCGGCGATGCCGCGGAGTCGCTTCGGGAACTCACAGAGAGCGGTGGTAACGACAACGTGTGGGCCGAAGCCAGTGCCAGCGACGCCCGCAAGTCGTTCTCCGCGCCCGAGTGCGACTCCGATGCCGTCCCGGTCCTCCCGCAACGCGCCGTCAAGGAAATCGAGCGCGTCGTCGACGAGGACACCATCGTCACCGCGGATTCGGGGAACAACCGCTTTTGGCTCCTGAACTACCTTCAGGTCCCGGCGGTCGGAACCTACTACGGGTCCGGCGGCGTCGGCGGAATGGGGTGGGCGACACCCGCTGCAGTGTCCGCCGCGCTGGCGACCGACAAGAACGTCATCGGCGTCGCAGGCGACGGTGGGTTCTCGATGACGATGAACAGCGTGGAGACAGCCGTCGAGTACGGTGTCGCCCCCACGTTCGTCGTCCTCAACGACACCAGTCTCGGAATGGTCCGCCAGATGCAACACGGTCCGGACGACATCTCCGGTGTCGAGTTCCACGACACCGACTTCGTCCGCGTCGCAGAGGCCTTCGGCGCGAACGGCGTGCGCGTCGAGACGCCCGACGAACTCGGGGACGCACTCACCGAGGCGACGACGAGTGACCTCCCGACGGTCGTCGACGTTCGCATCGACCGCGAACCGGACATGGCCGAGACGCTCCAGTCGTCGTTCTACGCGTCGGTCGGCGGGCTACACGAGTAGTCGCGCCCGACGCCCCGTCCCGATTTCAGAGCCACTTCCTTCCCATCGGCAACCCGTGCCGGTTCGGGAAACACTTTTCTCGCGCGCTGGTAGACCTATGATAGCATGTCATCATCGACCGTGATGGTCACCGGCGGAACCGGTTTCATCGGTTCGTACGTCGCACAGGACCTCCTCGACGCGGGACACGATGTCGTCGCGTACGACCTCTCGACAGACCCACGAATTCTCGACAAACTCGGCATCGCCGACGACGTGACGATTCGACGCGGCGACGTGACCGACCCAACGGACGTATTCCGGGCGGTACGGGAGACGGGAACGACGCATATCGTTCATCTCGCCGCGCTGTTGACGACGACGGCACGGGCGAACCCACGCGCCGCGATGGACGTGAACATCGCGGGGACGAACAACATCTTCGAAGCGGCGCGAGCACTTCCCGACCAGGTCGAGCGCGTCGCGTGGGCGTCTTCGGCCGCGGTCTACGCCCCCCCGGCGAATTACGGCGACGACTTCGTCACCGAGTCCGACCTCGTCTATCCCGACACGCTCTACGGCGCGACGAAGGAGTACAACGAGCATCAAGCGCGCGTCTACTACGAGGACTTCGACGTCTCCCACGTCGCCATCCGTCCGACAGTGGCGTACGGACCGTATCGCGAAACCGGCGGGTCCGCGTTCCTCGCGAACATCGTCGAAAAGCCCGCGCTCGAAGAATCCTTCAGCGTCGAATACGGCGACCAGGTCATCGATTGGCAACACGTCCGCGACATCGCACAGGGCTTCAGACTGGCGGCGTTCACGCCGGACGAAGACCTGACCCAGCGCGTCTACAACGTCCGCGGTGAACTCGCGACGATTCGAGAGGCCGCAGAGACAGTCAAGCGAATCATCCCGGACGCTGACCTCACCGTCTCGGACGAAGGCGAGTTGCCGTGGACGCAGCAACTCGATATGACGAAGGCGAAAGCGGACCTCGGGTACGAACCCGAGTACGGCCTCGAAGAGGGCTTCCGCGACTACATCAACGTGCTGCGAGAAGAAAACGGATTAGACCCGGTCTGAATCGAGCGGTCGGGCAGTCAGCCAGTCCGACAATCAGTCGGTCTCCGGTTCGAGGCCCAAGAGGTCGCGAATGTCGTCGGACGAAAGCAGGTCGACGAGGCTCGCACCTTCCTCGTACTGTGTCAGTTCTTCCTCGGTGAGATACTCGTCTAACTCGTGCTCCGAGAGCAGTTTTTCGAGTCGGTCGTCGATGTCGTCTGGGTCGTAGCCGGGAATGACCATACTCAAACACATGTTGTTTGGAAACAAATAACGTGGTGTCTCATGTCATTGTGTGAGGAACGCCCTCAGTCTATCACGATACCCTCGTCTTTCGTGTTCGGCGCACCGACGACGAACACCTCACCGGCTTCGACACAGCGGAGTTGCCGAAATTCATCCGGGGAGACGACGACTACGCCACCCGATTCGAGTTCGACTGTCTCAGTTTCGGTTCCGTCGGCGTCGAGAAAGACCATCTCGAACCGACCGGACAAGACGTGATACAGTTCTTCTTGCGTTTCGTGTCGGTGTTTGGTGCTGGTCTCACCGGCCTCGTACACCCAGACGTTCGGTCGCATCTTCTGTGGGCGAAGTTCGTACCCAACGGCGCGGAGGTCAATGCCATTCATTCCTTCGTGCAGTTCGAGGTCCGAGAGGTGAACGCTGTCGTGCATACTCGTGTGTACGTCAGGACAGGGTAAATGCCTACAGGCGAGTGGAGTCGCACAGGCCGACAGACGAGCAGAACCACACAGGCCGACAGACACAGGCGCAGGGTCGCAGGGACTGCCGTCAGAACGCGGCTACTGCGTCTGTGAGTACGAATCGACCCACTCTTTCAGCGTGATTCCCATCGTCGCCTGTGTGATGGCGTTCGAGGAGGCGGAGTTCGCGCTTTTGACGAGTTCGGCTTCGAGCGTTCGGGTCGGTACTTCGCCGATGAAGTGCGGAATCGCGCGCTGGACCGCCAGCGGACAGCCGACTTCGTGGGCTAGCGCGTAGCCCGACAGTGAGTGAGGAATCTCTTCTGTGGCGTACTCCGGGTCAGGGTTATCGAGCACCTCGTCGTCGACAAAGTCCACGTACTCGTAGCACTTTCCGACGTCGTGAAGCAGGCAGGCCGCACGGACGACATCGAAGTCCGGGTCCGCACCGTGGAAGTCACGCTGTTCTTCGGCCGCCCGCACGGCAATGCGGGTGACGCCGCGGACGTGTTCGACGTTGGTTACTTCGTGGATGTTCCACGCGTACGGGATGTCGTTGATGTCTCGCCACCCACCTCGTTCCAACCCGAGCACCCACGCCTCGACGACTTGCGCTCGGAGTTCGTCGTCGTCGATGTCGTCGAGTTCCGGAAAGGCGGCTTCGACCTGTGCTCGATGGTCGCTGTCGGTCATCGTCCGGCTCTCCACGTAACTGGGGCAGCCATGGCTCCGTGCTCGTACATGTGTACACTGTGCTCTCTACGTATGTCCTCAATAAAGTATGGGTGATGGCCACACACCACACAATGTGGCGAGGACAGGTCACCGCAGAGCGAACGTGACCGTCCCCCCTGCCGTCTACAACAAATTAATATGACGTTCGTGTGAGGTACAACCATGCCTTTCCACGAACGGGAGTTCATGAGTGGAACTCGCGGGACGATGGCGGTCGATTGGGAGCAACGAATCGACGTGAAACGAATGCGAGAGGAGCGAAAGGAGCGCGCGCTGACACGGATGCGCGACGCCGGACTCGGGAGCATGCTCCTCATCGATGACCCGAACATCCGATATGTGACCGGTCTGGCGATGACGGGTGGGTCGGGTGCAGACCACTACTCGCTGCTCATGGAAGACGGGAACGTCGTCCACTGGGACACCGCCGACCACGCGAGCAACCAGCAGTACAACTGCCCGTGGCTGAACGATATCCGGTACGCGTGTCCGGGACTGGGTAACGTCCCGCGGGCGTCCGGCCGCGACTCGGCGCGCTCGTTCCTCATCGACAAGATGGCACAGACCGTCGTCGACGCGCTCGAAGAGTACGACCTGACGGACGAACCGATGGGCATCGACACGGGTCACACAGGCCTTCTCAACGCGTTCGAGTCGAAAGGCGTCGACGTTCGCCCCGCCGAAACGGCCCGCGTGATGGAAGACGCACGGAAGACGAAGACCGAAGACGAAATCGAGTGTCTGCGGCAGGTGGCCGCCATCTGTGAGGCAGGCTTCCAAGCCATCGTCGATAACGCAAAGCCGGGCAAACGTGAGTCCGAAGTGTGGGGCGACGCAGTCCGCGAACTCTGGCGACACGGCGCGATGGCACAGGGTGGCTACATCACCTCCGGACCCAACACGTGGCCGAAGCACCAGGCCAACACCACAGACCGGATGATTCGCCCCGGTGACCTCGTCTATGCTGACTTCTACAACATCGGCTACCTCGGCTACCGGTCGTGTTATTACCGGACGTTCTCGATGGGAGCACCCACACAGGAGCAAAAAGACGCGTACGAGACGGCCCGCGACAACCTCTACGACGTCCTCGACGCAATCGAACCGGGGAAGACGACGGACGAAATCGCGATGGCGTTCCCCGATATGGAGGGCGAACACGCCGACTGGTACGGCGCAGACGAACACTGGCAGATGACGACCAACCACTGGGCGCACGGACTGGGACTCCAACTGTACGAAGTCCCACTCATATGGCGCGGTCTCTCACCCGACCACCCCATCGAAATCGAAGAGGGCATGACGATGGCCGTCGAGACACAAGAACCGGCCGGAAGACAGGGCGTTCGGGTCGAAGAGATGGTCGTCGTCCGCGACGACGGCGTCGAACTCCTCAGCCAGTGGCCCGTCGAAGAGATTACCGTTATCGACCACTAAGCGGACCGCCTCGACAGCCGCATCGAACCGGATTTAAATAACAATATTCTTATGGTCTCCCAGTCTCGGTGGCTGAAAGACCCATTTAAAAATTGTACAATTTGTAAAATGTGTCTTTAAAGGCCCGTAAGTTACGTATCCCAAGAGCCAATCTGACAGTTGTGAAAATACACAGGACTGACAGTAGTGGTAATTTTCCAGAGATTTTCGGGGTTAATCGGACAACAGGGGATGACTCATATCGGAGAAGCAAGAGCCATGAGCCAGAACAATGGACCGTATCAAAGCACACAAATACTCGTATGCGGTCACGTAAGCCAGACACCCACTCGATACGTGCTGGTGACACAGATCCATGACTGTCTCTCAGTTCCTCACAGACGACGACGCCGTCTCATCGGTGCTCGGGGTCGTCATACTCATCGTGATATCCCTGACGCTCGCAGCGATTATCGGCGTCTTTGTGTTCAACAGTAGCGACGAGATAAGCGACGAAAAGCCCGACGCGTCCTTCGAGTTCGAATTCGAAGACGACGCTTCGACTCCGAGGCTGACCATCAGACACGACTCGGGAGCGCCCGTCCCTGCCGACCAGTTGACCGTCACGGTCGACGGGACGAACGTGTCTCTCTCACCCGGATACGACTACGAACAGTCGTTCTCCGGCACCGTCGAAACGGGAACGACTGCGGTCGTCACGAAGGAGTCCGCCGGACCGGCGTGGGACGGCGAAGCCGTTCGCGTCGTCTGGACCTCAAACGCTGGTTCGGAGACGGCTGTTCTGGAGGAGACAACAGCACCGACGACCAGCGCGACGGGCGAGGACTGAGCCGGACCACAGTAATCGGTCACGCCCGGATAATCGTTCTATTCTTATCGGCCGCAGCGGCAAAAACGCTACTGGAACGGCAGGCGGTCACGAAGCTTATACTGGTGAGTTCCTTACAGCGCGCCTGTGGACACCCCGTTCGAAATCCTCGGTCTCGACCCCGATGCAGACGAGGACGCTCTCGTCGACGCCTATCGAGAGCGTATCAAAGCGGCCCACCCAGACCACGGTGGCTCGGCCGAGGAATTTCGACGTGTTCGGACGGCCTACGAAGCAATCAAAGAGGGATACACGGCCAAAGACCACGCAGCGGATTTACAGCGTGCCAAAGAAGAAGCCGACGCCGAACAGGGAGACGATAGCGTCGCCGACTCACCCACGACTGACGGCGACAGCGCCACGGAATCACCGGACGGCGCGCGTGTCGAGTATCTGAGCTACGAGGTCCTCGACGACTTCGGCTGGTCGATTCACGACGACGACCTGTTCGAAAAAGCCGCCGACGCGGACCTCCGCTCCGAGGATTACGGTGAGATAGTCGTCCCACCACGAACCAACCTTCTCGAAGCGGCACAGGACCATGGATTCGGCTGGCCGTACGCCTGCCGTGGTGGGGCCTGCGCGAACTGCGCCGTCGCAGTCGTCGAAGGCAACCTCGGAATGCCCGCAAATCACGTCCTCTCGTCGGCGATGATGGAAAACGGGATTCGACTGTCGTGCATCGGCGCACCCGTCACGGACGACCTGAAAGTCGTCTTCGACATCAAACACCTGCCCGGCCTCGAAGAACTCCGACTCCCGCCACAGCAGGCGCGGCGGATGTCGAACGACTGAGGTGCCGCTTGAGACGCCCGGGGCTCGCAAGTGGTACCATCTGTGCATTGGTTACAGTAGAGTTATCTAGTCTCGCGCGGAGTGTCGGGTCATGAACAGAAACGTATTCTGGACACCGACCACCGGAGTTGGAACCGAATCGCTCACTCTCGTTGAGGACTCGGCCGGTGTCGATGTAGACAGCGTCGTCGTCGGTTCGTTCGACAATGAGGCGTTCCGTATCCGATACGAAGTCGAGTGCGACAGGAGCTATCGCATTCGGCGAGTGGAGGTGTCCACTCTCGGTCTGGAAACGAAATCGCTCTCACTCCGGGCCGACGAGGAAGGGAGATGGACTGACGGTCGAGGGGAGACGGTGCCAAAACTAGATGGATGCACCGATGTAGACATCTCGGTCACGCCGTTTACGAACACGCTCCCAATTCGACGCTTGGAACTCACCCGGAACGAATCGGCCGAGATCAAGACCGTCTATATCTCCGTCCCCGAATTTCGCGTCGAGACTGCTTCTCAACGGTACACCTGTCTCGACCCACTCGATGAGAACGGTGGGCGGTATCGCTACGAAAGCGTCTCCAGCGGCTTTACGGCAGAGCTACCGGTTGACCCGGATGGACTCGTCATCGATTATCCAGACCTGTTCGACCGGCTCTGGTGAATCGCCATACAGCGGTTGATTTCACTGTGTCACGGCACGCTTGATGTTGTGAACGACACATTTTACGACGAGTTCACGAAATTCACGGTACCACGCTCGCGCACGCACGGCGTCGCCGTGCGTGCGCTTAATCGACGAGAAGACGGACTCACACATCGATCTCTGGCGGTATCGAGGCCCATCGACCCGCGCGTTATGCGCGTGGTCGATGGGCCGGAAGATGCGATGTTTAATCAGCGGTCTCACGTCTTCCTCCCGTAGCTTTTCGCGTAATCGCATCCAGTCGTAGCCTTTGTCGGCGGCGAGGCTGTGCAGGTCGCCTGCGTTGCGGGAGGCGACCTGCCAGCCGAGTTGTGTGTCGTGGGTTTTGTCGGTCGTACAATGAACGTCTAGAACAGCTTGCGTTTGAGTATCGACGAGAGCCGTCGCTTTGAGTGTCTGAACGCGATAATTCGTGCGGCGGCAGTAGTGCTTGCTAGCGTTTTCGCGGTCGAAAAAGGTGGCATCGATGGCGGCGTGACCCGAGAGGTCGTGCAGCTCCGACGAGAGTCGGAGCAGCACTCGCCAGACCTTCATCTGAAACCTATCAAATGCCTTAACCAGCGTCGAGTGGTCAGGGAGATCGTCCTCTTCGAGGCCGATCTCCCCACAAATATGCGGCATTTCGCTCAGCAGGTCGAGAGCATTGCGGTACGACTCATCGAGGTAAATTCGCAGACAGTGCAGCGATACAAGAGCGTAGTCGGCGAAGTCGCCACCCCCTTCGGGGGCGGCGACTTCGCCTCGGTCACCAACAACATTTTTAGCCAACGTGACCGCTTTGCTCGTGAAGCGGGAGATTTTCGACATAGGCATCGACAGTCTTCCGCTTCAACTCCTTTGAATTAACGACCGAATCCGCCGCTGTCTAGTGATTCACCAGAGCCGACAAGTGATGACAGGTCGAAAACCTGGAAGTAAGCGTCGTACTGTACTTCGAAACCTCGCAAGTATCACTACTGGGTCGGCTCTGTTCGCTGGGACTGTCGGAGCAACAAGCAAGCGTCAGCAGAAGGCTGAAGCTACGGAATTTGGGAAACGCGTTCCATTTGGGCAAGCGAAGAAAGTTGCGACGGCTGCTCGTCAACGATATGCGCAACGGGTGTATTCGTCGTGGAAGGGTGCCACGGTTGGGAAGCCACGGAAGTTCTTCACCAAAATCAAACTGAACACACGCAAGAAGTACGTCCCAACAGCCTACGTTTTCCCTGTCCGCAGTTCTCACAGTCCGGTAGGTTATCTCACGATCTCGGCCCGCAAGAAGTGGTCACCCGTTCTCGAAGCAAGTACTGCTGACCCACCCGGGTTTGATGAGCACTCCGTGAAAAATATGGCACGTCAGCAGGGAGAACGTCCCACTGGAACATACCTCTATCGTGGAGCAACAACCTACAGTGTTGAACTTGAGTCTGGAAAACAACTGTATCTCAACACTGGTCTAAAAGAGGGGACGACGACTGAGACACCCCAATTAGAGGTCGAGAAGCACGGAGAGAGTGTCGAGAGTCAGTGGTCAACAGCAGATACCATTCCAACTGGCGATGTCCAGATTCAGGGTAGCTACGGGATGGTCAATGGCATTGAGCCGTGGGATGCTAACGGTGGCTCCGGTTCCCTTTCTGGTAGCGACGAGGGTGGGGCAGATACGTCGGTCCCCGACCTCTACGGCAACACACCAGACAAGTGGGCGGAGTGGGACGGGTGTGCACCGTTTGCAGGTGCACAAATCCTCATGTATCACGAAGGGATCTCAGTTTCAGACATTGAGCAACGTGAAGAGATGGCCGATCGGCTTCACGTCTTGATGGAAACCGATCCTGACGGGTGGACGGGATATCGAATGCCGCGTAAGGGGATTACGAGATATCCAACCAGTGAGGTTGAGCATGACTATACAGGTCATGATGAACTGTGGCTCTCAAAAAAGATGTTCCGCAATGAGATTGATGCTGAGCGGCCATTTATGCTGAATATTCCGAGTAACAAGGGAGTGAAGGGCGATGAGAAATCGTATACGGGCCACACTGTTGTCGTCCACGGGTATTACGAGAGTGACAATGGATTCGATGTGATCCACTACAACAGTTGGAACACAAACGAGCACAGGATGCAGTTCGGAAACTGGCCCATCAACACTTGGGGACGCGGGTCGTCTACTAACAATACACCTCCAAACCACATTCTGTAACAAGTCTTCACTATGACCCCAACCCAATCAGGACCACGTGACCTCAGCCGCAGTAGTGTAAAATATGTGGGTATTGCGTGTGTCGCTACGGTACTCGTCCCGGTACTCTTCGTCCTCGTAAGCCTTGCTTTCACCCCTGCTCCACTCTGGCTGTATGATAATCGGCTCATCGCGGCACTCGCAGTGCTGTTGGCCGCCGGCACTGGCTATTGGAGTGCGCGAGTTATTGGGACGACCCGTGCAGCGGGCTGGACTGCACTCCTCATCTGTGCGGCTGGGAGTGTTGTTGGATGGGTCACCGTCCATGCATTCGGGGTCTAATCACGCGTCTAGGTCGGCCCCCCAAAGGAAGGCGGGAGTTGGTGGGGCCACGCTGTGAGCACGTCTCCATGACCCCGTTGAATCCCTGAGCCGTGACAGGAAGTGCGTGCAACAGACAGAGGGTGAGTTCAGCAGGTGAAAATCTGCAGTACTCTGAGTCTTGGACAGAAAACCTACAATTACCGGTTACGAAGTCGAGGTTTGGAATGTATTGGGCCGAAGTTCTGTTTGGGAGTAATGATGAGGTGGATTTGAGGACATCGTTAGTCGGGATTTTCGCCGCCTCGTTTGTTGTAGCAATCGGTTATCTAACAGGCGTTTTCGGTTCTGCTTCGTTCGCCCCGTGGGGTGGCCCGAGTCCCCCACTCGTTGCGACACTCATCGCAATCGTATCGTCCGGTGCAATTGCGTACGTCCGTCGAGGATTCATTTTAGGGGTTGCCAGCTCTTGTTTCGTGTTCTTTACCACAGGGTTTGTAGAAGTGTTCTTCCTATACCGAGGGTTCACCGTCTCAGAGCGATTCGGTTTCTTCCACGACCTCGATTTCTTAATCGTCTCGTGGGGGTGTTTATTCGGCTGTATCGGGTATGTGGGTGGAAAATTACTCCGCCACCAGATTGGACGCCAGTAATCTGGTGAGAGTAGGTATTCTTTGTACGTAACATTGTAGCTGAGGAGACCACGTGACCGACTCGCGCTCTGTATGCAGCACGACCACAGAAACTGCACCACGTGCTGTCAAAAGTGACGTGCAACAGAAGGGGTTGAGTTCAGGAGAGATGGTGATTTACCTCAAGTGCAGTCCCGAAGAGGAGGTATAATGGGAGAGCAAGTCTCAAGAAAAGTGCAACAAGTCTCTTCTCGATTTATCATCGTTTGTCGTAGACTGTTGCGACCTGCTGCGGCGTGCGGTCTTGAGGACCGTACGCCGCGTATCCAGTTGCTTTCACACCAGACTTTCCACGATCTTCGTTCTGGTAGGTGAAGTTCACCGAGAGTTTCTCTCGGAGCGAGTCTTTTCTGGTCTTGACCGGAAAGACTGGTGGCGCTGTCTTCCGAGGAACACCGATGAGCTTCCCGGCGAAGGCGGCTCTGTCCATGAGAACCTGCTCGATCTCGAAGGGATATGTCTCGACGCGGTCGAGTACGTGCTTGACCGCGCTGGCCTTGATATCCCCGCCGTCAACTGGCTCCAGTGCCAGCATCAGTGGTTTTCCCTGCGCGATGACGAACGTTGTACAGTACTGGTGACACTTCGTTGTGCCGTCGCGTGCTTGCGTCCTCCTGAATTCGTTTTCGTCGTCTGGATGCCCGTGAAACGGGTTGTCAATGAAGTCGATGCAGATGGTTCTCGACCCGCTGCGATCGAGAACCGTCATCGCGACCATCGCAAGGTGTCGCTTACAGCGTCCTGCATGGCGTCTTTCTCCAGGGTGTGCAGCCAGTCCATCACCGTCTTCCGGTTTGGTGTGTCGCTCGTATTCGTCGTGACGCCGTTGACTGATGTTGTTCCAACGGCTACCGAAGCACAACTTCCATGATTTCCTCGGGATTGAGGCTGGTGCCCTTGATCCCTTCCATCGGAATCAATTTGAGTACCTCCAGACCAAGAGACTCCAACTGGGCGTTCGAAATGAACCCATCCGGATCTGTGAGAACTCCCTTGAGCAAGGGGACGTTCATCACGAGTGTACCCGGACAGCGAGTGAATCAGTGACCTGATTCATCCGCTTCGTTCCTACAACGTGTCAGCTACTGGGCTGTTGAGATAGAGTGGGCACCTAGCGACACTGGGAAGACTTGATACATGTCGGTGGCACGTCTCGGTAATTAGTGAGTAACTGTGCTATTTAGCTGTCCGTTTTCAGAATTTAACCGTTCACCTTTACGGGCGATTCTGTGATCCATCTCTTCTTCTTGACGACAGATTAATAGTGGATATGAAATATAATCCTATCTATGGCCGATAGCGAACGGTATCTCAAAGGTATCTTGGTTTTGATTGCACTTAATACTACAATTAATATTCTTAAACTATTTGTAGAACGGTTTGATGTTACTACTTCATCGATGATTATTTTCCTCTTTTTATGGCTATTCCTCACACTGATTGGTGTAATTGTGTCACGATATTAATCCAAAATTGCCAGGTTAATTGCACAAAACATCCCGTTAAGATATATTCATAATTGTATGCCGTACTGGCATATGACTATACTAGATTTAACTATGTCATACATGCAAACTAATGACCAGTTGTATGTGTTCTAACTATTTAGCCATAATATTTATTTATTGTACACCTCTTCTAGAAGTGTGGACGACCACAAGTTAAGCAGTTTGAGTAGATGAAAAGTACTCAAAATGTCTGGTGCATCAATCGCAGGACTTGCTGGAGTTGGATCGGTTTCAGCCACACCCAGTACAGCAGAGGAGCCCGAGTTCACTGGGGAGCCCCAATTTCGATCAAAGGGTAAAATTGGGTTCGCGAAAGGAACCATTCAAAATCCAGTAACACCGAAAACAGTTTCACAAATTCAAGAGACAGTTTCAAAGAACCACCCCGGTGTTAGCGAATCTAAATTTATCACCCACGATCCGCATGCAGAAGACAAAGAATATCAGAGGAGAGAGGGTACAAGACCAAAGAAAATTATTGGATATGGAATGACCTGGGTCAATGGTGCACCAAACATTCGCATTTCATACCTCCCAGTGACTGATTCCGCATCAATGGCTGACAGTGGTTCTGCTATGAATCAGAGTTCGGCAAAATTCTACCAGAATTCTTACCAGAACGCGTATGCAAAAGTTGATAGCTTGGTTGCAAAAGGAGGAGGCGAATAATGGTCGGTACTCCGGACCCAACCAATGACTGGAGACGTGCAGGGTCGATCAACATGGATACCCCAGTCGTTTATACTAAATGTGGTAGTCAACAACAAGTTGGTGCAATAGAGCAATATGCGACACTCTGGGAGAATACGTCCGATAACTTAACCGGCAAGGAAGAATGGGCGCTAGCGCAAAGGGGGAACATGCTACCATCTATTGACAATGACTATATGGACAATAATGACGCGTACGGTGCCTGGATCAATCGCAGAACTGAAATGGTCCAGAACTGGGACCGTTCGGAACTTGGCCCAGTTGATCACATAGCCCACGCCCCAAGCAAAAACAAGAAGAGTAGTTTCGACACCTCAATTAGTGCTAGCGCGGGGGGGCCGCAAATGACTGCAAATTATGAGATACCATATATTGCGCGTGATGTGAATTATGTCTCAAACAAAAAATTAGAGACCGTCTACACCTACCCATCAAATCACTTCGGCCAAGAAGCACAAACCGTGGATTGCGACCAAGAACAGATTGGCATTTGGGAGACACAAGACCCATCAGATGGCGATAGCGTAGTTCCTAGTTATTACTTTGGGAAATTCGGGGGGTTGGATTTATGCAGTAGTAACAAAGTGGATGAAAGTGACACCTTGTTCTCCTTCATAGGCTACGAATCTCCTGAATAAATCTCCATTCTGATATAATTTCTTCCCTGTAAAATAACTGGGCTAGGTACTGTCTAGTTAACCTCCTGTGCTGGCGTTCGACCGTTGAGCGATTGATACGGTCGCTGAAAATTGTAGTAATGAACGAACAGCGCAAGCCACTGGCGGACGCTCAGCCGACTGCCCACCCACGAATTATGGAAGCGGTCGACTCGCATTTTGAGTGTGTGAAACCACTTTTCGATGAGGTTTCGCTCAACGTAGTCCAGCCGACCGCTCAATCCTACTCGAGAGAGGGCAGTCTGATAGCCGTAGCCGTCAACGAGAAACACAGTGTCTGAGAGATCGTGTTTCTCGGAAAGTCGATGGAGAAACGCAGCAGCCGGGTCGGTACCATGTCGTCCAAACAATTCGACGTCAAGAACCAGCTTTGTCTCGATGTCTATTGCAGCGTACAACCAAGACCACTCGCCATTGATTTTGACAGCGGTCTCGTCGACCGCAACCCGCTTCGGCTTCGCCTCAGGCGGGTTGTGACCGCTGTCAGCCAGCCGATGAACCCATTGCCAAACCGCTTGGTGGGAGCGTTCAACGCCGAGTAATCGAAGAATTTCTTTTGTCTCTCTGAGTGAACAACCGGTCGCGTGGAGCTGGACGGCGAACGCCCTGACGGGCGTCCTCAGAACGCTTCGCGTTCTGATGGGCTGCACGAGAGCTCTGCTCTCGTGAACGTTGCCGTCCGCTCACGCTCCCAAGTTTCTTCTAAATCCGTTGCAAAGCACTCGCTGAGCAGGTCTGCGAGCATTCTAACCAATTAACTCAACGACCTGCTCGTTCCTCAAACTGGCTTAACTAGACAGTGCCTATAAGGTCTATGCCTTTCAAAACGAGCTGCCTCTCCGGTTGCGGCGCGACCATCACGGGAGACTCACCAGAAGAAGTTGGCGTGTTGTTGATGGAACACATGGACGACCAACACAACACGCCTGTCGACCCAACCGAAGTGAGTGACTTCGCGATTCAAACGAGGGGCCACGGTCTCGTGACCGGACCGCCCTCGTAGCAGTCACTACTCTGAAGAGGAATAGACGACCCTATCGGTCGTCGTATTTCGTATCGACACCGAGTGGCTCGTTCTGTCTTGATGCTTGTCCGCTGTCCACTGTGCGAAATCGTCACCGATCATCACTTTCTCGAAGTCACAGTCGTGGCACTCGACGAGGTACGACGAAGACATGTTACTCCATTCGGCTCTGGTGAATCGCCATACAGCGGTTGATTTGGCTATGTTGCGGCACGCTTGATGTTATGAACGACACATTTCAAGACGAGTTCACGAAATTCTCGGTACCACGTTCGCGCACGCACGGCGTCGCCGTGCGTGCGCTTAATCGACGAGAAGACGGACTCACACATCGATCTCTGACGGTACCGAGGCCCATCGACCCGCGCGTTATGCGCGTTGTCGATGGGCCGGAAGATGCGATGTTTGATCAGTGGCCTCACGCCTTTTTCCCGTAGTTTTTCGCGTAACTGTATCCAGTCGTAACCTTTGTCAGCGGCGAGGCTGTGCAGGTCGCCGGCGTTACGCCGGGCGACCTGCCAGCCGAGTTGTGTGTCGTGGGTTTTCCCGGTCGAAAAAGGTGGCATCGATGGCGGCGTGACCCGAGGGGTCGTGCAGCTCCGACGAGAGTCGGAGCAGCACTCGCCAGACCTTCATCTGGAACCTATCAAACGCCTTAACTAGCGTCGAGTGGTCAGGGAGATCGCCCTCTTCGAGGCCGATCTCGGCGAGAATATGCGGCATTTCGCTCAGTAGATCCAGTGCGTTGCGGTACGACTCATCGAGGTAAATCCGCAGACAGTGCAGCGATACGAGAGCGTAGTCGGCGAAGCCGCCACCCCCTTCGGGGGCGGCGACTTCGCCTCGGTCACCAACAACATTTTTAGCCAACGTGACCGCCTTCTTCGTGAAGCGGGAGATTTTCGACATAGAGCATCGACGGTTTCCCGCTTCATCTTCCAAATTCTAACGGTCGAAACCAACGCCGTCTAGTGATTCACCAGAGCCGTTCGACCGAGTCTCCCCTACCGAGTGAACTACACACCGTATTTGTCAGTGATTTCAGCCGCGACTCTGGGTACAGAAATCGGAGTCCCACCTACTGCGATTCGTCAAGCGACTCCGGTGCGAGCGATGCGTGTCGAACGACAGCATCGAAGTAGTCTAAGGGGGGTGCCTCACCGTCGTCGATACCGCGTGCCGGGGCGTCAAGGAGGGTGTGCTGAACAAACCACGCCGCGACGACCGCCTTTCGGGCATCGTTCGACGCATTCAACGCTCGCTGCGCGTTCGCGACGAGGAGACTCGCGGTCACGACATCGAAGACGTAGTTCGCGACCTGTTTGGCTTCGTACTGGGCGTACTCGTCGCCTGAGTCCGCGAGGGAGACGAGTGCTTGCTGAAGCGTCTGGAATGCTTCCGAGATGGACGCGACGAGATGGTCGAGCGCAGGATGGTCCACCGGAGAGAAGAGCGATTCGACGTACGGGACGAGCACCTCGTGTGCCGCCTCGCGCTGGAACGTTCGGAGCAAGTCGAGAGAGAGGATATTCGAGGTCCCTTCCCAGATAGGAAGCACCTGTGCGTCTCGGAAGAGTCGGTGCGTGACGAAGTCCGAGACGTAGCCGTTTCCACCCTGAATTTCCATCGCGTACGAGGCGGTGTCGACCGCCATGCGAGCGGTTCGAAGCTTGGCAATCGGGGTGAGCGTCCGCATCAGTCGATAGGCGTCCTCGTCGTCGTGGTCGCGCTCGTATCGGTCGAGCCACTTTCCAGCCTCCATCGCGAACGCGAGCGCCGCCTCGTAATCCACCGTCATGTCGAACAGGTCGCGCTTCATCAGCGGGTACTCCTGTATCGGGTTTCCAAACGCCTCGCGGTTCGCAGCCTTGATTTTACTCTCCAAAAGCGCACGACCCATGATGCCGACCGCACCAACCGCGTTGGTGATGCGCTCCCAGTTGAGCATCGTCGTCATGTACTTGAATCCACGCTCAGGCTCACCGACGAGATAGGCTTCCGCACCGTGGAATTCGACTTCTCCGGTCGGGACGCTGATGGTCCCGAGTTTATCTTTGAGTCGTCGATACAGTTGGTCGTTCAGTTCGCCGTCCGGCGTTCGGTGGGGGACGAGAAACAGTGAGAGTCCGGCGGTCCCCTCGGGTGCATCGGTGCGGCGCGCGAGCGCGAGCGTCCCCTGGGCGTCGATGTTACTACAAAACCACTTCTCGCCGGTCAATTCATACGTTCTCCCCGCCACCTGCTCGGCGATAGTTTCGATGGCACCAACGTCGCTGCCGCCCTGTTTCTCCGTGAGGAACATCGCCCCTTCGATGACCGATTCGTACGAGCGACTGGTGAGTCCCTCGAAGTACTCGTCGAGAGAGCTATCGGAGTCGTGATTTCGCAAGACGAGCGCAGCACCGGCCGTCATCGACACTGGACAGACGAATCCCGCGTCAGCATACGAGAGGAGCAACTGCATCGTGAGCGTGTGGACGAGTCCGAGCGGTTCGTTCCGTTCCGGCGGGGCACTGAAGGCGTCGGAGACGATACCCGATTCGTACGTGAGTCGCTCGTTTTCGTGCTGCGCCGGATGATATTCGACGACGTTCGAGACGGTCCCATTCCTGTCGTAGGTGTGGAGTTCGGGCCCGTGTTCGTCCACGATATCGGCGTTGTCGGCGATGGTTCCACCGACGAGTTCGCCGAACTCGTCGAGACGGCTGGCGGCCCACTCGAATTCGCCGTCGGGATAGACTCGCCGAGCCTCAGCTTTGAGCGCCGGGTCAAGTCGCCAGTAGTTCACGTGGCGTCCGTCGTCGTACTCGTCGTAGTCGAACGGCGTGTCTGTCATATGGTACCTAGGGTCCCAACCGCCCGTAAATGTATTCTGAAAAAGTAAATTAATTATCACATATTCCCAGTAACGGCGCGAGTTCCATCTTCGACCGGTTCGTCGTCCAGAATCGAGTGTACTCCGTGATGGTGAATACCATAGTGCTTGAGCACGAACACCCGCCTACGATGTCACAGTTCGTCGTCGCGGCGTGCCAGATGGACTCGAAGGACGACAAACAGGACAACCTCGACCGGGCACTCTCGTTCGTCGACGAGGCCGCCCGCGCGGGCGTCGACCTCGTCACCTTCCCCGAGATGGTGACGTACATGGGTGACAGAGACCGGTATCTTGAGGTGGCGGAGCCAGCAGACGGGGCGACGGTCCAACAGTTCGCCGAGCGAGCGCGAGAACACGGCGTCTACGTTCACACCGGGAGTTTCTTCGAGCAAATCCCCGACTCCGACCGCGTGTACAACACGTCGGCTGTCATCGGACCCGACGGCGAGGTACTCGACTACTACCGCAAAGTCCACCTGTTCGACATCGAACTCGGCGGCAACGTCGAGCAACAGGAGTCCGCCTACGTCGCACCCGGAGACGATATCGTCACCGTCGAGACCGACTTGGCGACGCTCGGCCTCTCGATTTGTTACGACCTCCGATTTCCGCGGCAGTACCAGACGATGGCACAGCGGGGTGCGAACGTCCTTCTCATCCCGGCGGCGTTCACCATGTACACGGGCAAGGACCACTGGGAGACGCTCCTGCGAGCGCGGGCTATCGAGAATCAGGCGTACGTCGTCGCACCAGCGCAGATTGGCAGCAAACCGGCGTCAGAACCAACCTACGGGCGGACGCTCGTCGTCGACCCGTGGGGGAACGTCGTCGCAAAGGCGTCTGACCGCGAGACGATGCTCACGGCCACAATCGACGTAGACTATCTCGAGGATATCCGCCGCGACATGCAGACCCTCCGGCACGCCCGCCCGGACGTGTACGAAACGGAGTCGGCGAATCGTTAGCGACTACATCGCCGAATCGTTAGAGGCTGAACCGCTCTGCCGCAGTCTCCATGTCCTTGTCGCCGCGGCCGGAGAGGTTGACGAGAATCGTGTCGTGGTCGCTCTCTTCTGCGAGTTGAATCGCTCGCGCGACGGCGTGGCTGGATTCGAGCGCTGGAATGATACCCTCGGTTTCACTGAGTTCACGGAACGCCGCGAGCGCCTCGTCGTCGGTAATACCGGTGTACTCGGCGCGACCGAGAGAGCGGAACATCGCGTGCTCCGGACCGACGCCGGGGTAATCCAATCCGGCGGAAACCGAGTGCACTTCCACATCGTCGTCGATGACGCGGGTCTTCATGCCGTGAATCACGTCGTCTTTCCCCTTCGCGAGCGGTGCGGCGTGTCGCTTCGAGTCGGAGCCCTCCCCACCGCCTTCGGCACCGTAGAACGCCACGTCATCGTCGCGGAAGGCGTGGAAGAGGCCGATGGCGTTCGACCCGCCGCCGACACACGCGACGGCCGCGTCGGGGAGTTCGCCCGTTCGGTCGAGGAACTGTTCGCGCGCCTCCTCGCCGATGACGCTCTGGAAGTCGCGCACCATGCGTGGGAAGGGGTCGGGGCCGACGACGCTTCCGACGAGATAGTGCGTCTCGTCGATGTTCTGGGCGAAGTCCTCTAATGCGGCGTCGACGGCGTCAGCGAGTCCAGCGCCGCCGCGAGTCACCTCGTTGACCTCCGCGCCCATCAGACGCATGCGGAAGACGTTCATCTGCTGGCGCTCGACGTCTTTCTTTCCCATATAAATCTCCGTGTCGAGGTCGAATAGCGCGCCGACCATCGCCGTCGCCGTGCCGTGCTGTCCAGCGCCTGTCTCGGCGATGAGGCGGTCTTTCCCGGCCTGCGTCGCCAAGAGCGCCTGCCCGAGCGCGTTGTTGATTTTGTGTGCGCCGCCGTGGAGCAAGTCCTCGCGCTTGAGATAGATATCTGCGCCGTATCGCTCGCTCAAATTCGATGCATGGTACAGCGGTGTCGAGCGCCCAGCGTACGCTTCGAGCAAGTCTTGGAACTCGGCCTGAAAGTCGGGAGACGCCGAGATGTCGTCGTAGGCCGTTGCGAGCTGTTCGAGTGCCGATTCGAGTGCTTCGGGGACGTGTCGGCCACCATAGCCGTCGAAATCTCCGTGAGTCATGTACTCATCTGTCACTTCCCACATGTATAAAATATCGCTTCAAGAGACAATAAGTGTCAGATACAGCCACTTAGATTCGTTTTTGGGCATATCTGGTCACACTCACTCCGTCTCTAGAGGCCGGTCACTCTGTCGACGCGGGGGACGGCGTGGAGTGACCGACTGGTGTCTCCCACCGGAGGACGACAGCCCCGCAGACGAGAAAGAGTCCACCGAGACATGCGAGTGCGACGAGAACGGAAGTCGCGTCGGCGACGAGGCCGGTCAGCGGCTTCAACGGGACTCGCACGACCGCATAGAGCATCGACACTGCGCTGAGAACGGTCGCACGGCCGACCGAGTCCACGTGGTCGTTGACGTACCCGCTGGCGATTGGAGACAGCGCCGCCCGGGCAGATTTCATCAGTGCGAACGCCGGGAGAGCAGCAACGGGAAGGAAAAGCGGGAACAGAAGGACGACACCGACCAGACCGGGAACGAAAACGAGAGCCCACTTCGTCGAGAATCGTGCTTCGATAGCGCCGGCGTAGTGACTCGTGAGAGCAGTGAGAACCGCGAACCCGGCGTAGAGGGGGCCGAGGTTCGCCTCGTGGATTCCAACCGGACCGGTAACTGTCGGTTGGACGTACGTGTTCGCGGCGCTCGTCACGCCGAAGAACAGCGCGAGATAGATGACAGTCGAGCGAAGCGGGGGAACGGACAATCGTCGTCTGAGAACTGGAATCGCCTCGAAGATGGTGTACGGACCCTGGTCAGTGTCTGTCTGTGCCGACGGCATCGAGAGGACGACGAGCAGCGAACACCCGAGGAGCGCGGCCGCAACGAGAAAGGGGAGACGAGGGTCGGACTCGTACAGGAAGCCCGATGCGAGCATCGTCGCCGCGCCGACCCATTGATTCACAGCGGCTCCTCGACCACGGACGTGCGTGAACCGGGTGGCGTTCAGACGCTCCTCCAGAATCTCGTACAACCACGCATCCCCGCTACCGGATTGGAACGCGAGGCCGAGCGCCCACAGGGCGTACAGGCCAGCGAAGGCGACGAACGTCTCGGCGACGAGAAACCCAACCAGCGAGGATGCGAGCAACGCAGACCCGACGAGGAGACTCGTCCGCCGACCGAATCGGTCGCCGACGTATCCGGTCGGAATCTCGCTTCCGACCACGAAAACCGCCGAGAGACTACCGAGAACACCGATTTGTGCGTACGAGAGGTCCCGCCACAGAAGAAACAGCGTGAAGACCGGCGTGATGAACCCGAAGGTCGTCGTCGCCTGATAGAGGTAGTATTTCAGCAGAATCGCCGGTGGTCGCCAGTCGCCACGTCGCATTAGGAACACGCTCGGTTCCGGGGAAGTAGCCCTCGCGTTCGCGTTGTCTGCACACCGGCGTATCACCACGGGGCGAAGAAAGGTGTTCCCTGACGAGAATTTTTGTAGTGATAGTGGGAGGTTCCGGTTAGAATAGCGGGAGGTCCCGCCACGCAGTCAATACGGACTCACACGGGACACACGACAGTACTGGCTCGCTTGGCCGAGCGAGAGTCGCGACTTACTCGGGACGGACCACTTCGTCACACGAGTAGCACTCGGCGAATACGCCCGTGGTGCCGTCGCTCTCTTCGAACTCAATGAGCTTCTGTCCGGGGGAGAGCTCCGAGCCACACTCGGGACACCGGCCAATCGAAGATGAGTCACTATTCATCGGAATTGACGGACGCGTGGGTCCTGAATCACCGTATATCGTTGTTTCTTCGGCATCCTCAATAGATGTTTCTTGTTCGTGTCAATTACTTATAACTATTATTCAAGCGGTAACACGTCGTTCGTGCCGCGTCGCTCAGCAACCAGAGCCACGTTCAGGGTTTGTGAAGGCTTAACCTGACGCAGTCCGACAGCATCTCCGATGCAACCGCGTCCATCGACGTTCTCGATTGTCGCCCGAGACCCAGAAAAGAACGCCGTCGGCGTCGCCGTCCAGTCGAAGTTCGTAAGCGTCGGGTCGGTCGTTCCCTTCGTGAGCGCAGACGCTGGCGCAATCGCCACACAGAGCTTTGCGAACGTGGCGTACGGCCCGGACGGTCTCGACTACCTCCGTGAAGGTCACACGGCCGCGGAAGTCGTCGAACTCCTCACCGACTCCGACGACGAGGCACCAAGCAGACAAGTCGGCGTTGTCGGACAAGATGGAACCGTGGCCGCCTTTACCGGTGACGAATGTTTCGACGTGGCCGGAGACATTCAGGGTGAGACCTACACCGTTCAGGGGAACATCCTCGAAAACGAGGAGACGCTCGAAGCGATGGCGGAGGCCTACGAATCGACCGACGGTGGACTGCCCGAGCGACTTCTGGCGGCGCTTCACGCCGGGAACGATGCGGGTGGAGACAAGCGCGGCGAGCAGTCGGCGGCGATGTACATCGCCAAGCCAGAAGGCGGGTACGACGGCGGCAACGACCGCTGGGTCGACGTTCGCGTCGACGACCACGACCACCCGATAGACGAGCTAGAGCGCGTCTTCAAGCTCTACGACATCACGCTCCTCGAACGAGAAACGCCGGAAGAAACCGTCTCGCTCTCGGGAGAGACCGCAACGGAAGTACAAGAGACGCTCGCAGACCTCGGATTCTACGACGGGACTCCAGATACCGAGTTCGACGACGAAGCGGTCGACGCCCTCGAATCGTTCCGCGGGATGAACAACTTCGAGAACCACTCGCTCGTCGTGCTGGAAGACGCCATCGCTCGCGGGTGGGAAGATGCTGACGGAGACGGCGAAGCGCGACTCGTCGAGGCGATTTGGAACGGCCTCTCGCGACTCGAAAGGATATAATCACCACAGCGTCGTCCGGTAGTGCCTCAAAGGCGGCCGTACGACTCCTCCCCCGCCGCTGCTCCGCGCTCCGAAATCTCGCTCATCGTCGAGCACGCTGGACAGGCGAACACCTGGTTGGTGTTCGTCCCGAACACGCGAGCGAAATCAACCGAGACGTACTGACCACAACTGTTGCATGTTTTCATTGGAATCAACCTCTCTCGCACCACAGTACGGAGCAAAAGGTGACGGGCGTATGGCGAGACTACCACCACGTAGCTCTCGCACTGGCGCTGTCGGACAGTTTCCACCGGAACCACCACCTTGGCCCCCAACTGTTGGCGGCGTTCGAAGATAATGTTGCATGTACTCAAACCACATAGCTAGTCAGCTAGCCTCAGACAGACCGCCGGTGCACTATCTAACTAGGTCAGAGCCTCCGGCGGAGTGGCCACCCATCGACACGTGGCGCAGGGTAAAAAAAAACGAAATCGCAGGCTGCGTCAGTCTAACTTTCCGGCGAGGACCTTCGCCGTCGTCAACACGGGGTCCCACGTGGGACTGAACGGCGGTGCGTACGACAGGTCGAAGTACGACAGTTCCTGAACCGTCGTCTCGGTGTGGAGCGCAGCGGCGACAGTGTCGATGCGCTTGGCGACGCCCTCGCGGCCGACTATCGAAGCGCCGAGGACGCGGTTCGTCTCGGTGTCGCCGAGCATCGTGATGTGGAGTTTCTGCGCGCCCGGGTAGTAGTGCGCACGCGACGGCGCGGAGATAGTGACACTCACCGGGTCGAATCCGGCCTCGCGTGCTTCTTCCTCGTCGATGATGCCGGTTCGAGCGACTTCGAGGTCGAACGCTTTTACGGCGGCCGTCCCCGCGATATCACCGACCGGGGTTTCGTCACCGGCCATCGTCTGCCCGATGGCGCGCCCAGCTCGATTTGCGGTCAAGGCGAGTGGAACGTAGTCCGGGTCGCCAGTCACGACGTTTCGGGCCTCGGCACAGTCGCCCGCGGCGAAGACACCCGGTGCGCTGGTTCGTCCGAACTCGTCGGTGGCGATTGCACCCGTCTCGCCGAGTTCGATACCTGCCTCGCCTGCGAGTTCGGCATTTGGAGCAACGCCGACGCCGACGAGCACGAGATCGACGTCGTATGTCGTGTCGCCAGCGACGAGTCCGGAGACGTGACCGCTGTCGTCGCCCACGAATCCATCGACCGCTGTTTCGAGGTGGAGAGACACACCTTCATCGCGAAGGTGTGTTTCGACTTTCTCTCCCACCGTCTCGCCGAACGGAGCGAGGACGTGCGGCAGCATCTCGAAGAGATGGACATCAACGTCGTGTTCGTCGAACGCCTCTGCCATCTCGATGCCGACGTAGCCACCGCCGACGACGGCGACTGATTCTGGCGATTCTGTCTCCATTGCGTCGTGGACAGTCTTGGCGCTGTCCAGACTGTGAAGCGTGTGGACGCCGTCGAGGTCCATCCCGTCGAAGGGCGGTTCGATGGCCCGCGCCCCGGTTGCGATGAGGAGTTGGCCGTACGACTGCGTGTTCGTACCGGCGGGTGATTCGACAGTCACCTCGTAGGCGTCGGTGTCGATGCCGACGACTTCGTGGTGGAGACGGAGGTCGATATCCCGTTCCTCAATGAACTCCTTGGGAGAGACCTGCAACAGGTCGTCGAACTCCTCGACGGAACCTTTGATATAGTACGGCATTCCGCAGGCGGCGTAGGAGACGTATTCACCCTTCTCGAAGACGACAACATCGCGCTCGGGTCGTTCACGCTTGAACTTGCTCGCGGCGCTCATGCCAGCGGCGTCGCCGCCGACGATGACTATCGGGTCCATACCTCATCATTCACAGAGGAGCGGCTAATATATTGCGCCGGGTCTGCAATAGTAGGACCACGGCTGGTTCGACGAGAGCACTAGCTGAAAAACGGCGGTCAGCGGTCGGATGACGCTGAGAGGTCCTCGACCACGCGCCGGAGGACTTCCTCGCCGCGCATCCCGACGACGCGCTTTTTCGGTTCGCCGTCGGCGAAGAAGACGACGTTCGGGACGCTCTGTACCTGATACGCACCAGCGAGTTGCTGGAACTCGTCGATGTCGACTTTCGCCACAAGGGCGTCGGTGTCGGCGGCGATGGTCTCCACGATGGGTTCGAGCATCTTACACGGACCACACCAGTCGGCGTAGAAATCTACGAGCACGACGCCCTCCCGGTCGACGACGCGCTTGAAGTGGTCGACGGATTCGACGTGTATCAGTTCGTCACTCACGAGTTCCGAATCGGACATGTATCGAAGGGTACTCGCCCGTTCACCTTAACAGTATTGTTCATACCGTACAAAATCAATAGTGGACCAGACGGCAACTGTGTCGGCCGAGAAAATCACGATAGGTCGTTTGCACGTCCATCCACCCCGACAGGGGGGCACGCGATGCGTGCCCTCACTGGGTCCCGTCCTCATCCGAGGAGGTACTTCAGGACGGGGCGCTGCCGGATGAACTCGGTCTTCTCGATGATGGCGTCGAGGCCGAGGATGCGG